>NZ_SJUU01000012.1:0-83080 GCF_004337115.1 Exiguobacterium sp. SH3S3 | reverse complement strand
TCGGCAGGTCTGGCATCATCGGGATCGCCTCCAGGATGTGTAGTTATAGCCAGTTTAGTCCGAAACGGCAAGGACGTACAGCGTCGCCCCGAGGGCACGCCGACTCCCGGGGGAACAGCGGGCAAGGCGAGACCCAGCAGCGACATCGTCGCGATGCGGCTCGCTGACCGCCCCCAGGAAAGCGGCGTGCCGGACAGGGCGGCTTGAAGGGCAATGAAAGCAGAGGAGCGCCATCCCATCCGGGATGACGCTCCTCTGCTCAAAATTATTTGAAGTTTTTCAGTGCCCTCCGCTTCGCTTAGGTGGTTTTTACATCATCGCGAACGAGGATCATATCCTCCACAGCGGTTCCCACGATTCAAACTTGCAAAAGCACATCATCCACTTGATCCAACAAGTACAGGCAGGGCATGCGGAACAAGAGTCACTTCTCCATGAATCGTTTTGGACGATTCACTATTTCACCACACCATGAGAGAGACGATTCGGGCGTCTCTTTTTTTTGCGCGTGAAAAAACGCCTCCCGAGGGAAGCGTTAATCAGATTGAGACATAATTGTTATTACTTTTTCGTAGTATTCAGTGGCTAGTTTATACTTACCATTCTCTCTTAATTCTCGCGCAAGCCAAAATGCATACTTTTGAATATAGACATAGTCATCATGCAGTTCGAAATACTGCACTGCTTTTTTCAACGTAATTATCAGCTTAATCTTGTCTTTTTCCTGATAGCAATTTTTATAAATTTCAAAGTGATGAATGAACTCCTCTAAATTTTCCTGCTCTTCCATCAACTCATATCCCTTTGATAGCCAGTTAAGAATTCCTTCTCGATCATTATAGTTAGAATACGCTTCGATTAGTGAAAGCACACTATATAGTTTACTCTTCACTTCAACCTTATACGTAAAACTTTGCATAAAATACTCTAGCGCTTTATCTTGATCACCTAAAGCAGAATAGATTTCTCCCATATTATTGTAAAGCATCCCATTGTAATTTTTTAAATCAGTTGCGCTAATTACTTTTACTGCTCTTTGGTAATGAGAAAGTGCATCCGTAAGACGCCGTCTCCGTTTATGAGACAAACCGATAATGAGGTGACACTCTACAATTCTTTCTAAATAAAAGTTGTCTTGAAAATAATTTAAAGCACTTTTAACATTTTCTATAGCTTGTAAATACTCTGTTGCCCTATAGTATAGACCTCCCATAATATAGCGCATATCAGCCATCTCCCAATCGTGAATACCTGAACTCGGAAGATGTTCATTAAGTTTTTCTAGCAACTCAAGTGCTTTTTCTTTTTCATTATCTTGAAACGATTTCAAACATTTTATAAGAGTATACCTTAACTGATCATCGCGATTGAGTTGATCTTCAATCCAGCCAACCTCAACAAAATATTTTTGATCACCGCCTGGCATCATACCAAAACGAGTTAAAGTTACTAAAAGCATGATGTAAAGCTCTTTCGACTGACTCACAACAGGATTTGTAAGATATTTTTTTAATTTTTCATGTTTATCTATGTCTTTTCTGGTTAGAACCGCTTCTTTTAACAATTCTAAAATTTCACTTTTTATTTTGTCGATTTGCTCACTAAAATCAAAATAGAGCGGTACACTTAAGTCGAGTTTTTCAAAAATAAGTTCTAGGACTTCTTCACTAGGAGAAGTTTGATTGTTTTCAATTTTACTTAAGTAAGATACTGAGCAGATTCCTCTTGCTAAGACTGATTGCTTCATATTCCTTCGCATTCGCTCAATTTTGATTAAGTTCCCATAATTATATTCCATCTTAAGCAATAGCCCCTTCGCCCTAAATATTAGCGTTTTTTTAGTTACTGCTTTATCTTAAGTATCTAAACTAGGAAATTATGATTCATAAACTCGAATAAAAGCTTACTTTCTGCTCTCATTTTCCCAACTGATAGCAGTCCAATAGTCTAATTATCCGTGATAAAATTTAACTATACAAAAAAAAGTAACAAAGTCTTCATCTAGGTATAACGATTCAAATTAAAAATAATAAAAGGTAATTCAATTTCCGGAGGTGAATACAACAAATGGGTAAATTAAACTTTTTACTTGCAGAAGATTACATTAAACCTAGAATTTACTTCCAGCCGAAGCAAGCGTCTTCTTTCAAAGCTTCCTATTCCTATGCTGACACTAATCAGTTTGAGGGATTAGAGCATTTGACCCAATTGTTACGTTCATCTAAAGGCTTTATCCTCAACGCGTTTCAAATTGATTACTATCAGGCTTTACCAAAACTAATCGCTAGAACGCTTCAAGAAAATCGTTCTCATAAAAAGCTATACATTCTTGGTCCTGAACTGTCTCTCTCTATTCTAAAGCGCAGTTCAAAAACAGTCTATGAGAAACATTTTCAAGAGTTCGGCTATATCAACATTGAACAGGATCAACAAAGTGTTGTTAGCCAGTGTCTATCTTTATTGAAAGAAGGACACATCCTATATATTCTTCCAGAAGCATCAATCTGCTGGCGACCAGAACCACTCCAACAGTTTGAAAATCAATTTCCTCCTCTTTGCAGCACACTGCTCAGTCAAGAAGCCCATGTTCCAATTTTGTCATCTGCTACGACAGAAGAGTCTGACAAAGTTACGCTCTATGAACCGAACATGCCACAACAATTCATCGGAGATTTTGAATCACGGATTGAACAACAATCTGAAGCAATCTACACATTGCTAGAATCACCACTCTCTGACTACTGAGCGACATCACACTAGGGATCACAGCTTATCCACATAAACCAACACACATCGGAGGAATTTAATCATGAAAAAAGTAACTGGTATCTTCTTTATCGCAGCAGCAGTATTACTTCTAGGCAGTTCATTCAAACCATTGGGTGAAGAATTACCGCGCCTTACAAAAACAGTAATTCCGGTTCAACAATTCGGGGAAGAGTTACCACGTCTTACAAAATCAGTGGTACCAACTCAACAGTTCGGTGAAGAATTACCACGTCTTACAAAACTCGACTCCACTGTTAGACCATTTGGGGAAGAACTCCCACGCTTAACTTAATACTTAAACGAGACGCCTCTGTGCGTCTCTTTTTTTATTCCGGGTGCGACTATCGTTCTATTTTTTTAAAAAAAGATAAACAATTTACATATTAATCTCCATTTTTTTCTTGTTTGCTTATATAATAGCGAAGACATGAAGACGATTTCATTTCATCGTTATTTCAAAGATTCAAGAAAAAGGAGCGAATCACGATTGAACATAGAAAAAACACCTTGGCATTTAAAACTCTTACTTAGCACATCCCTCGTCTTCACTGGTGCAGCAGTCATCCCGCTCGAGCTTTCACAGACCGGATTTGAATCAACTCGTGTCGAAGCGGCCACTACATATAAAACAACTGCCAATTTAAATCTTCGCCTTAGTGCAGCGACTTGGAGCAAAGTCCTTCTGACAATCCCAGCAGGCGCGACGATCAAATATATAAGCAAGTACGGCTCGTGGTATAAAGTCTCTTACGGTGGCAAGACGGGGTACGTCGCTTCACAGTATGTGAAGCAGACAACCGCTTCGACGATGACGACTAGTTCAACGAAAGCCTATACGACAACCGTCAACTTAAATTTACGGAAAAGCGCCTCGACGAGAGGTACGATTCTGTTGACGATTCCAACAGGGAAACGAGTGACTTATGTCAGCACATACGGTTCATGGTACAAAGTGACGTATGGCGGACAGACCGGTTACGTCTCCTCACAATATTTAAAAGCTTCAAGTCCATCGACAACGACAAGCTCGACGAAAGCTTATACAACGACTGTCAACTTGAACTTGCGGAAGAGTGCCTCGACGACCGGAACGGTATTGCTTACCATCCCATCTGGCCGCAATGTGACTTACCGAGGGACGTATGGCTCGTGGTATAAAGTCTCTTACGGTGGGAAAACCGGCTACGTCGCAGCGCGCTATTTGAAAGCGGGCACAACGACGACACCCACTACTTCAACCGGATCAGGACGCACCGTCGTCATCGATGCCGGTCATGGCGGGAACGATCCGGGTGCGGTTTACGGATCTGTCCAAGAGAAAGTCATTGCACTCGACATCGCTAAGCGCCTGGCGAACACTCTCTCGAGCACGTACAACTATAACGTCAAAATGACTCGTGCAAACGATGGCTATTTATCCTTAGCCCAGCGTGTCTCGTTGACAAAGTCTTATAAAGGGAGCGCTTTTGTAAGCGTCCATGCCAACTCGGCACCGAGTACAGCCTACCACGGTCATGAAGTCCTCGTCCCGACGACGGAAAGCTACACGACGAATCCTTACGCCTCCGCGAGTCGTAACTTAGGAGCGGCCATCAACCGTGAACTCGGCGTACGCATCCCAACGATTCGTAACCGTGGCGTGAAGTATCAAAACGTGTATGTCGTCGGAAAGAATACCGTCCCGTCGACGCTCGTCGAATACGGATTTATTAGCAACGCGAACGATCGCGCTCATCTGACGAGTACGACATATCGTCAACGGATGGCTGATGCGACTGCTTCCGGCATTCATCAATTCATGCGTTCATCTAACTAATTCAAAGAGACCCGGCTGAATGTTCAGCTGGGTCTCTATTTGTATTGCGTCACATCGCACCGCCAGATTTTATGAGGCGCGCCGAGTCCCCAGTAATGGTCGATCGTGAGTACAGGTGGACCCATCCGTTTTTCCCAGTACGTTTGGGAAGTCGGAAACCCCGCATCGAGATAAAAAATCGGCTGTCCCCTGCTCAACAGCTCGTCCATCACGTTTTTAAGCAAGAAATGACCGACCCCTTGCCGCTGCTCACTCGGCGTCACATAGATGCATCCGACTTCCGGTACGTCCGGCTCGACATCGAGATGTGCCGTGATAATCTCGTTCGGAGGAAGGATGGCCGCTGTTCCAACGATGACGTCGTCTTTTAGCACGACAAACAATTGGACAGTCTCATCATCCAAACTATCTTGAACGGTCGTATTCAAGCGCGCCACTTCCTCGTCCAACAAATCAGCGTCTTCAAACTGTTCCCGGCGGATCAAATCGCTCAGACTCTCCATAAACAAACGCTGGAGCGGTTTGACATCATCTCGTTCAAGCGGACGAAAGTTCAATATTTCCACTTCCCTCTATCCATAATCATACGTTTCCTTCTTTACCCGCGTCTCTGCCTACCGTAACGTTCGGTTGATGCGACCCTTCCACCGCCTCGAGTTGTTCGAGATGGTCATACCCGAGATGCCCGTGCGTCTTCCAGACGAGCACGATTGCCGTCGTGAACAACAAGAGCGTCAAATAAAGAAACCCGATTGAGACCTGCCCCGGCTCGATCAAGGGGACGAGGGCAAACGAGACGTTAAACGTCGTATGCAGTAAAAAAGCCGCCCATAAGTTCATCGTCGTGACGTTATATAACCACGAGATGATCAACGTAAACGATAGAATGGCGACGGCGTAAGCCCAAAACGGGAGGGATGCCTGTCCGGTGCCCGTCATCAAGAAGAGCGGAATATGCCAAACCGCCCACACCACGCCGACGAACAGGCTCGCCTGGAGCGGCGTCTTGTTGAGTTGCAGCGCGTCGAGCAAATACCCGCGCCAACCATACTCTTGTTGAATCGTTCCCCCGAGAAATAACATGTAGAGGAAGTACGGGATGACGAGCCAAGGTTCGTTCAACAGTAACGCACCGCTCGCATCGGTCAGCCAGTACGCGAGGACAAATAAGAACGGGATGAGCAACAGGCCGAACGCATAGTACTTACCAGCCATCCGCCACTCGAAGCCTCGCTTCCACAGTGTCCGCACCCCACTCCATCCGTTTTCTCGAAACGCCATATAACCGCCGGCCACGCTCGGTCCGAACGAACCGATCAAGACGGTCGCTAGAATCGGCAGGCTTGTCCACGTATAGAGCCCCCACCAGCTTAACCATGAGAACGCGAACGCGATGATGATAAACGTTATGACTTCTTTTCGTGTCGGGATCATGCGCTCCGCCTCCTTTTATATGTAGTTTACCCACTCTAGAAGCGACTTGCCTACTTCACCGGCAAAATATTTTTACCATACGAAGCAAAATGATAGGTCGGCTACTATTTGCCGAGGTATAATCAGAATTACAACAAAATCACATTTACTAGCGAGGTACACATGGAACCAGTAGTCGAACACTCGATGAGTCACAATTACTTTCTCGTGATTCTTTCTTATATTATCGCCGCCGTTTCCGCTTATGCTGCCATCGAACTGGCACGCCGCGTGAATGCGACGAATCGCTCCACCCAAAATATGTGGATTTTGGCGGGCGGTGCCACCCTCGGACTCGGGATTTGGTCGATGCACTTCATCGCCATGCTCGCTCACGAGGCGTTGCGCCCCGTCACATATTCGATCCCTCTCGTTTTACTGTCCGTCATCATTGCGATGGCCGGCTGTATCTTTGGCTTCTTGATTGTCTCGCGCCGTAAGACTCATCCTGCTTTGATCGGTGCAGGACTGTTGATGGGAATCAGCATCGCCAGCATGCATTACGTCGGTATGGACGCGATTCAAGGCGTCGCGATTTCGTATGATCCATGGTTGGCCATGTTGTCGATCATCATCGCCATCGCCGCCTCACTTATCGCCTTATGGATCGGCTTCTACTCGAAGTACGCCAAACAAAAGATTGACCTCGAGTTAAAAGTGTTCTTTTCACTGCTCATGGGCATCGCGATTTTCGGGATGCATTTCGTCGGCATGGCCGCGTCATCGTTCGCGTTCATCGAAGCGAACGGTCCGTTCGCCAATGCCGTCGAACCGTCGCTCCTCGCCTGGCTCGTCACGGCGATCACGGTCATCTTGTTTGTCATCTTCTTCTTGTCGCTCACGCTCGATCATCATCTAAAAAAACGAGAACTCATCCAAGCGACGATTCTCGATTCGACGACGGATGCGGTCGTCACGACGACGAAAGATGGTGTGATCCAGTACGCCAACACCGCGTTTTATCGTTTGTTTGATCAGACGGACGATACTTTTTTCCAAGACTATCATTCGTCCTTGACGATCAATCAACCGTTCTATGACCCGAGACGGGTCGAGATCGACGATAAGACGATTGAAGTGACGAGCTATCCGCTCAAAGGTGAAACGATGGACCAAGTGCTCTGGTTTTTACGGGACGTCTCGGAGGCGATCGCCTCACAACGTCTCGTCGAACATATGGCGTATCACGATACGCTCACTGATCTGCCGAACCGCCACAAGCTCGAACGCATCCTTACGGAACATATTCAAATCGAGGACCCAGTCGCTTGTCTTTACATCGACATCGACCGCTGGCGTTTCTTGAGCGATATGCTCGGACATCACGGCACGGACGAATTGACGATGCAAATCGCCGAACGTCTTCGCGTCACGATCCATCCAGATGACATTTTGACACGAGTCGGTGCTTCGGAATTCATTATCTTACTGTTCGATAAGCGCAGCACACTCGCCAAACAAAAAGCGGAGAAGTGTATTAAAGCGATCTCGCAGCCGTTCGATATCGACGGGACGACCGTCGAGCTCACGATGAGCGCCGGCGTCAGTCATTATCCGAAAGACACGACGTCCGCGGACGAGCTCGTCCAATACGCGCGACTCACCGTCCACGAATCAAAACGGATCGGGAAAAACCAAATTAAAGAGTTTGAAGACGAATCGAAACATCAAATTTTACGCACGGTCGAGATCGAGAAAGCGCTCATTCACGCACTCGATCGTCACGAGTTCACGCTCGTCTATCAACCGAAAGTATCGCTCACGAAAAATCGACTCGAAGGCGTCGAAGCGCTCTTGCGTTGGAATCATTTCGAACTCGGCGATGTCACACCGACCGAATTCATCCCGATCGCAGAAAACACCGGACTGATCCATCAGATCGGCAACTGGGTCATGCGCGAGTCGTGTCTCGCTTGGGTACGCTGGAACAAGTCCGGCGTCAAGCCGTTCACGCTCTCGGTCAACGTGTCACCGCTCCAGTTCGCGCGTGAAGACTTCGTCGAGACGCTCCAAACCATCTTACAAGAGACCGGCATGGACCCGATGTTCCTCGAGCTCGAAGTGACGGAATCATCGATGTTGTCGTACGAGGCGTCGACACGCGAGAAGCTCGCCCAACTTCATCAGTACGGGATTTTGATCTCGCTCGATGATTTCGGGACTGGTTACTCGTCGTTCCGCCAACTGCGCGAACTTCCGGTCCAAGTGCTCAAGATCGACCGCTCGTTCATCGTCAACTTGTTCACAGACCGCAACCAAGAAGCGATCGTCCGCTCGATGATCCAACTCGGCCATAACCTCGGCATGAAAGTGTTGATGGAAGGCGTCGAAACGTCTGACCAACTCGAATGGTTGCTCAATGAGCAGTGCGACTACGTCCAAGGCTTTTACTTCAGTCGTCCGCTTCGCGAGAAAGACGTCGTGAAGCACGTCAAATCGGTCACGACCTATATCGAGTTCGGGAAGACCCGGGCTTAACGAGACTGCAGTTCGCTGCAGTCTTTTCGTATGCAAAAAATCTCCTATGCCAGGGGGACATTCGTGCCCGAACCGCAAGCGTTTTTGAGACTTGTTCGTTTGCTGCGGTTCGTGCATGATAATAGTATATAGAGATGAAACGGAGGAACGGATATGAGCGGGCTCTTTCTCGTCATCGGCATCACCTTATCGATTCTCTCGAAATGGCTGCAGTTTAACGGACAGAACGCGCGCGGGGATATGCTCGTATTTCCGGCTGCGTTCTTTCTCGGCTTGGCGCTGTTGTTCAGCTTGCCGTTCTTTAAAGAGTGGTGGGAGGAACCATCAAAGCGACCGAAAGCGCTCCGCTTCGCCGGACTCGTCGCCGCTGGTCTGCTATCGTTCCAGTTGTTCGCCTGGATCGTTTTCGGCCAAGGCGAATGGCTCGGTGCACTGTTCTTAATCCCCTTCCTCGGCTGCCTTTACTTCATCATCCGTACGTTCAAATGAAAACGGGGAAAGCGCTCATGCGCTCCCCCATTTTCGTTCTTCTCGCAATTCGGCTTCGGTGACATAGTTGTTGTCGAGAGTGACCATGTGGCGTTCATACAAACGTTGTTCGACGATGGCAATCAAATACGCCACCAAACCAATCAACGCAAACGTTTGGAGCGAAATCAAATCCGTCAGCAGCGCATATACCCATACCAAAATGAGCGGTAGGAAGATGAGCCCGAACAATGAATTGAAGTGAATGAGCCGCCTCGCTTCCCGCGACTGTAAATACTGTTTCTTGATGTTCTCACGACGCCACATTTTCCGGAAGTCCGGCAGACTCGCTACCGCACCGAGAAACATAACCATCACCGGCGAGAGCCAGCCACATTCTAGCGAGAAAAACATGAGCCCAGCGAACACCGCTGAGATGAACGCGACCGTGGAATGCTTTGCCTCATCGAACGCCGTCAATTCACGCATCTGGCTCCGCTTATCCATATCGTTCTTCCTTTTCAATTTCCCGCGCTTCTTTAATTGCTTTGATATCTTGATCCGTCAAATAGTTCCCATCATGTTTTTGAATGATACGGTCGAGCCATTTCCCAAAGAACGTCGCGCCCCAGAAAAAGGCTTGTGATAAAAGAAATGCTTGGAACGATTGCGGCTGCGACGTTTGATTGAACACAACGATCCCGTAGTAGCCGAGAGCGACAAGTCCCAGTAAATAAGCGGTATGCCGCAGCATCAACAGCTTTCGCGCCTTCTCATTTTTCACGAAGCGGCGCCACATCCGAAAACGCATCACCTCTGTCGTGACGACGAGACTAAATATAGAGAACATGAATATCAGGAAAAATGAATCCGGCATCTCCCAATACGACGCGTAAATCAGCATGCCGATAATTGCTGACACACCGATTATGCCGACGCCCCAGCTTGTCCATTTATCCATTCGCAACACTGTATCGATCTGTTGTTTCGTTTGCGGTGATAGTTCCATTATGATTTCATCCTTTCAATCACTTGGTCGTATGTCGGCATGTCAGGGTCAACCGCTTTCAGTTTGTTTCTAATCAATCGGTCTCGATAAGAATCGGTAAAACGCATCATAGCAAATAAAGCCCCAATCAAAAATCCGATTGAGTGATTGAGAACCAGCGCCGTCATTGAAGTCGAAAGCAATAGTGCATCCAACCAAGTCATTGCATATTGTATGCGAAGCAATTTGAGGGTTTGAAAAGTTTCTGCAAAATGACGCATGATGCGATATTCTTTATTCCCCATGATGATGAGAAAAATTGCGAGTAACCACATCAAGGGAATGAGCCAGATCTGTTCAAAGAAAAGCGCGAATAGAAAGGTGGCCATATAAACAATCCATATCGGGACACCATACCTCCGAATATTGACGACTCTCTTAACATCGTGTCGCACCTGGTCCATTTCCTCACCTCCCTATTTCTTTATATGTAGAACGCCATACATCTTCCTGCTTCATCCGCTTATCGATTCTCATCGTCATCCATCCGGCTAACACAATCACGAGTAAACCGACTGTATAGAAAACTTTCGCCCCCAACAATTCATTGCCGTTCAATGCGATAAAGAAGGCAACCGTATTCAACATGTCACTCCCCAACTGTTGGCGATAGCGATGCGTCAATTTCGGATTCAACCGTTGTCGCATCTGATAGCGACGTATATACATCACATTGACGGGAACGAGCACGAGTGCCATGTAGACGATGCCCCAAAACAGACTGTCCGTCCACCAAACGATTGGAAGAATGACGACTAGAAACATCCCTACAATCCCATACATGAGTTGTTGGAACGAACAAACCCACGTCCGTTCCTGTTCTAATCGATTTGACATCATGTCACTTCCTCCGCTTCAAGCGAGCGTAATATCGGATCATGTTGATTCAAACGGCGTGACACCGTTTCTGTCAACGTCCCCCAAATGAACACCCCGAACGCCCAATACAGGTCGTCTTGATTGAAGACCAACAGGCCACTCACTAAAATGAGTAAACCGATCGAGCTCACGATATCGTACACGAGATGTCGTCTTAACACCTTCCGCGTAGCGAAATCGACTAAACGCGCACGTCTCATCTGGTATTTCTGCACGTCTAACATGAGCATTCTGACCCCAACGACAGTGAGAGGAATGATGAGCCACAGTTGCTTCCCGAAGAAGGATAAGACGATGGCCAATACAACGACGCTTAAAAAGATGTATCCGACCCGTGTCTGTTGCTTCTTCCAAGCCGTCTCTTGTTCAATTCGTGTCGGTTGATCCATGACTTCCCCTCCCTACTATTCTCTTACTGTATACGGAAATGAAACGATGAGGTTTCAAGTTATCCAAATATTCCCTCCATAATTATTCGACGTTTTTCAACAATTGGCGAATGATTTACGACCGTTACCAATTATTTCTGCTATAATGATAGCGTATTCATTCCTACAAATTGATGTGAAAGGTGCAAACAGTCATGGCCCCAAAGTATAAGCAAGTGGCTGAACAGATTGAGACGGATATCGTCAATCACGTCTATCAGCATACGAACAAACTCCTCACGGAAGACGAATATGCGACGAAATACGCCGTCAGCCGCAACACGGTCCGGAAAGCGATCGAGATTCTCGTCAACAAAGGCTACGCATATCAAGTCCAAGGGAGCGGCGTCTTCGTCCGTGACCATTACGACAGCGATTATGTGAACCTCGAAAAACTCCAAGGTCTCACGAGCGACTTCAGTGGACGAAAAGTCGAGACACATGTCCTCGCTTTTGAGGAGACGACGGCAAACGAGAAAGTCGCGGAACGGATGAAGTGTCCGGTCGGGACGCCTGTCTATTACGTCAAGCGGCTGCGTCTCGTCGACGACCACCCGTTCTCGCTCGAAGATTCGTACTTCCGCAAAAACCTCGTTGTCTATCTCGATCGAAACATCACCGAGAAGTCGATCTATAACTACTTCCGTAACGACCAAAAGCTCGCCATCGGTTTTGCCGACCGCGTCATTTACGCCGATTTCTTGAATGCCGATGATGCCGCCTTACTCGGGTTGAACGAAAACGATCCAGCCCTTCTCGTCGACAACACCGTCTATTTAACGAACGGTCAAATCTTCGACGTATCGCGCTCGACACATCATTTCCGCCATGTTAAGATGCTGAAAGTCTCTAACATCAAGTCTTAAACGCACTCGAGAGGTTGATCTCGCGTGCGTTTTTTTTCGTTCACATTTTATTCAAAAAGAAAGGGTTTACATGTAAGCGGTGTCGTGCTAGTATCAAACTATAGAATTTGTACCTATGAATCTTAGTTATCCATACAAAAAAGGAGAGATATTATGGTTTCTGAAACAATCGAAATTACACCCGAAGACATCTTCGGTTTAATCGCCCTCTCAGGTGACGCGAAAGCAAGTTACCACCACGCAATGCTCCTCATGCAAGAAGGCAAGCCAGAGGAAGCAGCTGAAGCGGTGACAGCCGGTGACGCGACGTTGAAAGAAGCACACGCTATCCAAACAAAATTCGTCACGCTCGAAGCACAAGGGAAAACGGCGACAGTCGGCGTCCTCATGGTGCACGCGCAAGACCATTTGATGAACACGATCCTCGTAAAAGAGATGCTCGGCTACATGATGAACATGCAAAACGAAATCAACCAATTGAAAGGAATGGATCAAAAATGATGAAAATCGGACTCTTCTGCGCAGCAGGTATGTCAACAAGTATGTTAGTAGAAAAAATGAAAGCGGTTGCCGCTGAACGTGGCCTCGAGGCAGAAATCGCAGCCTACCCAGAATCAGAAATGGAAACGTATGTGAACGACCTCGACGTCGCTCTTCTCGGACCACAAGTGAAGTACTTGCTTTCAAAAGGCAAACTGATCTGTGAGCCAAAAGGCGTTCCAATCGACGTCATCAACACAGTCGACTACGGCATGATGAACGGAACGAAAGTACTAGACCACGCACTTAAGCTTGTAAATAAATAAACTGAGGTGACTACTTTGAAAATGCCTAAAACTTTCTTGTTCGGCGCTGCTTCGGCTTCTTACCAAGTCGAAGGCGCATGGAACGAGGACGGGAAAGGCGTCTCGAACTGGGACGTCTTCTCGAAAATTCCTGGAAAGACATTTGAAAACACGAATGGCGACGTCGCTGTCGACCATTACCACCGTTATAAAGAAGACATCGCGCTTATGGCCGAAATGGGACTCGAGTCATATCGCTTCTCAATCTCATGGCCACGTATCTTCCCGAACGGTTCTGGCGAAGTCAACGAGAAGGGCCTCGAGTTTTACAACAACTTGATCGACGAGTGCTTGAAGCACAACATCGTACCGTTCGTGACGCTCTACCATTGGGACCTTCCACAGGCACTTGAAGAAAAAGGCGGTTGGCGCAGCCAAGAGACAGTTGACGCATTCGTTCGTTTCGCCGATACTTGTTTCCAATCGTTCGGCGACCGTGTCCGTCACTGGATCACGTTCAATGAAGCGGTCATCTTCTGCTCGCTCGGCTACTTGTCAGGAGCACACCCACCAGGTATCGAAGGTGATGTCAAAGCGTACTTCCAAACGACACATAACGTCTTTGTCGCTCACGCCCGTTCAATCGAGCTCTTCAAAGAAGCCGGTTACGAAGGTGAGATCGGCATCACACACGTGTTCAGCCCATCGTTCAGCATCGACAACGACCCGGACAACAAGTTCGCCGAGATGCATGCGAACGAATATGCGACACACTGGTTCTATGACCCGATCTTGAAAGGGACTTACCCTGAGTACGTGGTCAAAGGACTTAAAGAGAAAGGCCTGCTCCCTGACTGGACGGAAGAAGAACTCGACCTGCTCAAACGCACGGCTCCGATGAACGACTTCATCGGTCTCAACTACTACTGCCCGCAACGCGTCATGAAAAATGACACAGCGCTCGTCATGGCCGGTGGCCGTGAGAACTCGACGGGCCGCCCAGGTAACCCATCGTTCGACGGCGTCTACAAGACAGTCGAGATGGAAGACAAGGTTTACACGAAGTGGGGCTGGGAAATCGCGCCAGACGCGTTCCTCGAAGGGCTCCGCATGCTCAAAGCTCGTTACGGCGACGTCAAGATCTACATTACAGAGAACGGTCTCGGTGATGTTGACCCAATCGTCGGCGAAGAAATTATGGATACACCGCGGATCGAGTACATCGAAAGCCACTTGCGTGCCGTGAAACATGCCGTTCAAGAAGGCATCAACGTTTCAGGTTACTACGCTTGGTCGGTCATCGACCTCCTCAGCTGGCTCAACGGATATAAGAAGCAATATGGCTTCATCTATGTTGACCACGCTAACGGTCTCGCCCGCAAGAAGAAACAGTCGTTCCATTGGTACAAAGAGATCATCGCCACGCGCGCTGAAGACCTATAAGGAGGTTTCCCCATGAGCCGCTTAGAAAGAGTATTTGAAAAGTTCACTCCAGGTTTCGTTCGTTTTGCGAACGCAAAGCCCGTCCTTGCAATTAAGGACGGGTTCATCCTGACAATGCCGATGACGATCATCGGTTCACTGTTCCTGCTTATCTTGGCACTACCGATTCCAGGTTGGGCCGAGTTCATGTCAGGATTATTCGGAGCCGATTGGACGCTCCCACTCACGCAAGTCGTCGGTGCGACGTTTGACATCCTCGCTTTAATCGGGGTATTCGGAATCGCCTACTCGTACGTCAAAAACGAAAAGATTGAAGGCGTACCAGCTGGTATCCTCGGAATCATCTCGTTCTTGATCATCACACAAGCTTCTGTCCTCTCTGAATCAGGAGAAGCAGTCAACGGAGTCATCCCGAAAGTATGGACAGGTGGACAAGGTGTCCTCGCTGCCATCGTCGTCGGTTTAGTCGTCGGATTCATTTATTCGCAATTCATCAAACGCGGGATCAGCATTAAAATGCCTGACGGTGTCCCACCTGGTGTTTCGAACTCATTCTCGGCACTCGTTCCTGGTCTTGCGATCATCGCACTTGCTGCTGTGACATTCGCTGTCTTCCAAGCAGTTGCAGAGCGTACGTTCACAGAAGTCGTCTATGACGTGCTTCAATCACCACTTCAAAACTTGACAGACACGCTCGCAGGAGCAGTCATCATCATGGTTCTCATGTCAGTCATGTGGTGGTGTGGAATTCACGGTGCCGCAATCATCATGGGTATCATGGGGCCACTCCTTACAGCAAACGCGCTTCAAAACCAAGCACTCATCGATGCGGGTGAAACACTCGTTGCCGGTGAGAACGCGAAAATCGTTACAATCCAGTTCCTCGACGTCTTCACGAAGCTCGGTGGTTCAGGAATCACGATCGGATTCATCATCGCCACACTTATCGTCGCCCGTTCGGCTCACTTGAAACAGCTCGGTAAGCTCTCGCTTGCACCAAGTTTGTTCAACATCAACGAGCCGGTCATCTTCGGGATGCCGATCGTGTTCAACCCGATCATGTTCGTACCGTTCGTTATCGTACCTGCAATCGCATCGTTCATGGTGTACTTCTCAATCCTTTGGGGCTGGGTCGATCCGTTCAACGCACTTCAAGTGCCATGGACGACACCACCGATCATCTCTGGTTTCTTAATCGGCGGATGGCGTGCAGCGCTCTTGCAGATCGTCACGATCGCAATGGCAGTAGCCGTCTACCTCCCGTTCGTCCGCATGCAAGACCGCGTCTCGTACGGTGAAGAGTTGAAAGCACAAGAAGAAGCAGAAAAAGCGTCAGCCTAAGTAAAAAACGACAGCCCTTCTCAGCGATGAGAAGGGCTGTTATATTTAGGGAAACAAGTAAGGAAATGGTTTGCTTATTCGACTATACTAAGCGATTAGAAAGGAGTTATATGACGAGAAGAATGTTGCAATGGATTGCATTTGCTATCGCTATTTTGCCTTCGTCCGGTTTTTTAGTAATTGCGATGATCAGCGGAATGCATGTATCAAGAGACGCAATGAAAGATTTCTCGCTTATCTTTTATGCAATCTCGATTATCATACTCTTGGTTTCTCTTCTCTTCCCTAAGAAAGTTGGTAAACAATGAAACTTAACTACACTTCTCTCTGCTGTTTCTTATCAGGTATATCCGGCTTTGTCGGCCTTGCAACCCAATCTGTCTATCCGTTGTTTTTAAGCACGGCATTCCTTTTACTCGCTGGCTATCCGTTTGGAAAACAGCGGCAAACCATCACACGTAGCAAAGGAGAAACTTGATTTGAAAAACTATACACCGAGCTTTATGATCTTATCGAGCGCAGCCCTTGCCTTTGGACTTGGCTTCAAATCGATCGTGCCTTACGCAATGTTGATCGGCATCGGTCTGCATACGATTTTCCTTCTGTGCGCCGCCTACTCGTTAGGCAAATATCGGGCCCACGCCTCACCACTCGACTCATAACGCCATGACCCTTGCTGTCACGGCGTTTTTTCTTGTCATGCAAGTCCTTATGTTGGATGATGCTCTTTTAGAAGGGCGCTTGAATCAATCCGTTTAATCATTCCTCCATCTAGCGTACCGGAAATTCGTCTGCGATGTCCCGTAAGCCTTTTAGAAAGCGCTCAACGTTCAACACGGACGTCTCAAACTCGAACCTCAACTCTTCCGTATCGTCCCCGAGCGGATGCTCCAGATGGCCTCGTACGCCCACCTCGTCTCCGTCGCCATCTCTTCTCGTCAACGTCAAACTGACAAACGGTTCCGTCGGCTCGAACTCGACTTCCTGCACGTCACCCGCTACGAACGACTCAAATACTGGTATGTAGTGCGCGACGAGCAAACTATCAAGCATGATGTCATCGAACGTGATGCGGTGGTCCGGTGCGTGAAACCCGATCCAATTGCGGTGCCACGCCGCGTCATGGACGTTGTCGGCGTCAGGATAAGCGTACGCGTAGCTCTCAATCGTCACATCAATCGTTTCGTCGCGCGACATCAGTTTTGTGATCGCCATTACTTTTCTTCCTTCCGCAACGAATAGCCGTCAATCTCTAAGAGGCGCATCCGCTTCTGGTCGATTGCCGCATGGACGATGACGATCACCCCAGGATTGAGTTCCATCATCTTTTTGATTTTCGTCAAATCGTCCCCTTTGATTTCGACCGGTAAGACGAACTCGCCTTCCTTCAAATGAATGAACTTGATTTTGCCTTTGTCGTCGTAGCCTGTCACTTCGTACGTCGCATATTCGCGTTTCATCAACATTTCCCCCTCTTTTGAGTCGAGCTCGATCCCCATCTCGCGAATCGCTCGTTCCCGCTTGATGCGGTCATCGCGCCGAAACACGCCTTTGATTCCGAAGACGAGCAAAAAACAAGATAAGAAGACAACGGCAACGTCCCGATACACCACACCGTACAACATCCCAAAGATGAACCCGTTGAGCGTCCACATGAAAAGCGCTGTCGTCCAACGGTCTTCGGCGCGTTCTTCGTCTGTTCGATAGTCCAACGCCATCGTCGCTCCTCCTCCCTACTTCATACGTTCCCCCCTTGAATAAGTTCCACACAAAAACAGCCAATCCCCGTAGCGGCAGGGACTGGCTGTTTTGTTGGTTACGCTTCGACGCTGTCGGCGTGACCTGCTTTATGCTGTTCGATGACACCGGCGTACCATTTCGCACTATCTTTCCAGACGCGCTCTTGCGTCTCGAAGTCGATGTAGAGAATGCCGAAACGCTTCTCGTAACCGAAGCTCCATTCGAAGTTGTCCATGAGCGACCAGAGGTAATATCCGGCGATGTTCATGCCTTCGTCGTTCAAGTCAGATACGGCTGTGAGGTGCTTTTTGACGTAGTCGATGCGTTTATCGTCATGGACTTCGCCGTTCTCAAGCACGTCGTCATACGCTGCGCCGTTTTCTGTGATGATGATTGGAAGATCTGTGTACTCGTTACGTAAGCGACGGATCAGGTCTTTGAATTCGTTCGGGGCGATATCCCAGCCCATGCCCGTCTTGTCGTAATCGGAGTAAGCGGCGACTGTCATGAAGTCGTTCGCTGCGCTGAACTCGACGAGTCCGCGACTGTAGAAGTTGATGCCAAAGAAATCGCACTCTGTCGAGATTGTCTCCATGTCACCTGGTTTGATGAAGTCGTACGAGTGAACGTATTTCGAGAACAAGTTCATCATGTCGACCGGATACTGGCCTTTGAAGACCGGATCGAGGAACCAACGATTCGAGTACCCGTCCGAGTTGTTCTGAGCGAGTTTGTCGTTCGCAGAGTTCGTCTTCGCGTACACCGGTGATAAGTTGAGCGTGATGCCGATCGGTGTCGTCGACTTCATGTCGTTCTTGAGCAATTCAACTGCTTTACCGTGTGACAGCAACATGTGGTGCACGGCGCGGACCGCTTCGTTCATGTCACGATGTCCCGGTGCGTGAACACCGACATGGTAGCCGAGGAAGCCGGCACACCATGGTTCGTTGTGCGTGATCCATGAGTCGACGATGCCGTCGAGCTCATCGAAACACACTTTCGCGTACTCGAGGAACCAGTCGACCGAGTCGCGGTTCACCCAGCCGCCTGCTTCATGGGCCCACATCGGGAGGTCCCAATGGTAGAGCGTGACGGCTGGCTTGATGCCTTCTTCACGGAGACGCGTCGCAAGCGTCTTGTAGAATTCCATACCGGCCGGGTTGAACTCACCTTTGGCCGGGAAGATGCGTGGCCAGGCGATCGAGAAGCGATATGTGTCAACGCCGAGCTTTTTGATGTGCTGAATGTCTTCTTCATAACGGTGGTAGTGGTCGCAAGCGACGTCACCGTTATGCTTTTCGAACACACGTCCGTCGATGTCACAGAACATGTCCCAGATCGACGGCGTACGCCCGCCTTCGTTGTGGGCGCCTTCGATTTGATAAGACGAAGTTGCCGTTCCGAAGACGAAGTCTTTGTTAAACTGCATAGTCAATTCCTCTTTTCTGTCTAGTTATTCTTTGACCGCACCAGCCGAGATACTGCTGACGATGTATTTCGACAAGAACAAGAAGGCGATCATGATCGGCACGACTGAAATCGCGATACCGAGGTAAAGGGCGCCGAGGTTTTCGGCGACTTGCGAACCTTTCAAGAAGCCCATGAGTACCGGCAACGTGTACTTCTCTGGTGAGAACAAGAGCACGAGCGGCATCAAGTAGTTGTTCCACGAGCCGATGAACGTGAAGATCGACATCGTCGCAACAGCTGGCATCATCATCGGAAGCGCGATCGTATGGAAGATGCGAAGCTCGCTCGCTCCATCGATCCGCGCTGCTTCGATCATACTGACGTGCAGCGTCGCTTGCGTGTACTGGCGGATGAAGAAGACGACGAACGGACTCGCGATCGACGGGATGATGAGCGGGATGAACGAATCGAGAATCCCGAGCGTCTTGCTGATCTCGTAGAAACCGATGAGTCCGAGTTGTCCCGGGACCATCATCATGACGAGCATGAAGATGAAGAGTACGTTTTTCCCTTTGAAGTCGTAGAATGCAAATCCGAACGCAGTCATGGCTGAGAAGTAACCCGAGAGTAACGTCACGAGCACCGCAACAATCAAACTGTTTTTAAATCCGGTCCAAATGTTGATGTAGTCGCTCAAGATCGCATAGTTATCGAGCAGTGATGTCCCTGGGATGAGCGAGAAACCGGTCATGATTTCTCCGTTCGTCCGTGTCGCGTTGACGAGCATCATGAGGAACGGGATGAAACAGATAATCGTCAAGATAATCAAGGCCGTATAGATCAATCCACGGCTAAACCGTTTCTTTTTGACCTTGTTTTTTGGTGGCTCCACGCGGAGAGGTTTCTCCTCGCGCGGCGGCTGTACTTCGCTGTCGGCGAGCATACGCCGTGATTCTGCATTTTGTTCCATTGGTTATGCTCCCTTCTGCGCAGCGCGCTCTTTACGGAACATGCCTTTGAAGACGACCGCCGAGAAGACGAGCGTGATCAAGAACAAGCCGTAAGCAACCGCTGATGCATAGCCGTAGTTGTTATACTTGAATGCTTGGTTGTACAAGTAAAGCACCATCGTGTTCAGTGATCCATCTGGCGCACCGACTCCATCCGTCAACAAGAGCGGAAGGTCGAACAGTTGCAGGCCACCGATGAGCGATGTGATCATGATATACAAGAGAATCGGTTTAAGCAGTGGCACCGTGACGTTCGTGAACATCTGCCAACGGTTCGCGCCATCGATATGAGCAGCTTCGAAGAAATCTTGCGAGATCCCCGATACACCGGCCATGACGATGATGAACGAGTGACCGAACCACATCCATGTCAAAATGAGTGAGACGGACAGTTGTGCCGTCACCGGTTGCGATAACCAATTGATTGGGTCTGAGATGATGCCGAGTTTCAAGAGCATCATGTTGAGTGATCCGTGCTGCCAGTCAAGCAAGATTCCAAACAAGAGTGCGACCGAACTGATCGTGATCAAGTTAGGAAGATAGAAGAATGAACGGAAGAACGCGAGGCCCTTCAATTTCAAACGAAGATCTGAGAACAAGAGCGCGAGAGCCAGTGCGAGACCGATTTGCAAGGCAAAGTTTATTCCCCAAATCTTAATCGTATTGACGAACGCCTCGATGAAGTATGTGTCTGTCAACAAACGCGCGTAGTTCGCGAAACCGACGACCTCTTCACCCGGGCTGCCGGTATAGTTGGTGAAACTGTAGTACAGGGTCAAGAAGACCGGGTAGATACTGAATGTCAAAAAGACGACCCAAAATGGGGCAATAAAGGCATAGCCGTAACGGTCTAGTTTTTTCACGTCGTGTTACTCCTTCCATAGCAACCCTTAAGGGGGGAAATCCCCCCACGGGTTAGCTTGCTTCAGTCAACTGTAATGTCTGGGTAAGCGTTCTTCGCTTGTTTTTTGAACTCTGCGATTGCTTCGTCTTTCGACTTCTTGCCTTCAACGTATTGGAGGACAGACGCGCCGTAGAGTGTGTCGAGCTGCTGGTCGTATTTCGTTACGATCCCTGGTGTGATTTTATCAGCTTGGTCGAGGAAGAACTCATAGTTGTTCTGTCCGCCGAGGAACTCGTCGCTGAAATCGTCTTTGATCTTATCTGTGACCGGTTTGTAAGAAAGAACGTCACCAGTCTCTTCAGCCCAACCTGTCAAGAACTCTTCGTCTTGCGTCATGAGTTTAACGAAGTCGTATGCTGCTTCTTTGTTTTTCGATCCTTCGTAAACTCCGAGCCATGTGCCGCCCCAGAAGTACGGGCTTGGACCGTTCGTGACTGCCCAGTCACCAGCTGTATCTTTCGCGCTGTCTTTCAAGACGCTGTGGAGACCCCATGTTGGGAGGACGTACGAGAAGACTTGTGTTTCAACTTCTTTGCCGCCTTCTTTAACTTTGATCGGTTTAGACATACCTTCGAACCAAGATGGTGACCATTCTGGAGCGAGTGCCGTGTATTGTTTCTCACGAAGCTCTTTCGCGTAGTCCATGTAGTCGATCTTGTCTTGTGTCAAGACGAGTTCGTTCTTGTCGTTTACCCATGCTTCAGGGTTTGCGCCTTGTGAGAACCAACGAATTGCGCCTTCATCTGGGAACATACGATAGCCTTTTTGTTTCATCTTCTCAGCAACTTCGAAGACGCCGTCCATCGAGCTCATCATGTTTCCGATTTCAGTCGGATCATCCGTGCCGAGCACTTCTTTCGCTAGGCTACGTTTGTAGTAGACACCACCTGGAGTCGTTTGCCATGAAAGGGCGCGCACGTTGCCTTCTTGATCTTTCCCGAGGTCAAAGACGTATGGGATGTAGTCGTCCGCGATTTCATTTACATTGTATGGCTCGTCTGAAAGGTTTTCCCAGTAGCCTGCGTCAACCCATTGCTTAAGGAACGCGATTTCCCCAGTGAATACGTCCGGTGCCCCAACGCCGCTTTCAAGTGCTGGCTTGAGTTTTGTCGGATAGTCAGCGATTGGAACGATTGTCAATTCTACTTTGACGCCGTTGCGCTCTTCGTACGTTTTGATTGGTTCTTTGAGCTCATCTGTGAACGACCAAACTTTTAGAACGTCGTCTTTAGAAGCTGTTTCAGAACCTGAAGTTTCTTCGTCGTTTGAGCACGCGCCCAAGACGCCGACTGATAGTGCTCCGATTGAAAGTAAGCTGACTAATTTTTTACGCATGTGTGAACCCATCCTTTTAATGTTTTTTAGAAAGCGTTTGCAAGAAGAGGTAATAATTTGTCGAAAGCGCTTTCGGTAATGTCGAAATAAAATATCGAAAGCGATTTCGATTTTTTGAGAATGACTTTCGAAATCGCGCTCTTCCCTCTATCCGGTTAAAGGGGAGAGAGCGACTTCGAAATATCATCGGGACTACTCTACTTTTTGACCGGTGCGCATGACAAGCGTTCGATCAATTTGACCGGAATGACGCGACGTTCTGTGAGTCGTTCTTTAGCGGTCATCTGTTCAATCAACAACTCGGCCGCTGCTTCGCCGATCTCGTCCGTATCTTGACGAATCGTCGTCAGCTTCGGCGTGATGTACTTGATCATGTCGATGTCATCGTAACCGATGATCGAGATGTCTTCCGGTACCCGGAGACCGTGCTCATGGACGGCTTCAATCGCACCAATCGCCATCTGGTCACCCGCGACGAATACTGCGGTCGGAGGGGTTTCGAGCTGGAGAAGCTTCTCCATCGCTTGTTTACCTTCTTCGACTGAAAAGAATCCGGCGTTGATCAAATAACCTGGTTCAATTGGAAGATCGAGTGCCTGCATGGCGAGCTCGTACCCTTTGATTCGGGTCGCACCGGCGTCAATCGTTCTGTCACCGGCGATATGTGCGATCTTGCGATGACCGAGCTCGTACAAGTGGTTCACGGCTAGACGTGCACCCGCGATATTGTCCGAATAGACGACGCTACAATCCGCGCTGTCCATATCGACGACGACGATCGGGATGTCGCTTTGCATGAGTTCTTGAACTTGCTCATCCATCCGGTCCGAGCAGATGACGACGATGCCGTCAACGGCGCGGTGTTTGAAGTGTTCGAGATAACTCATGTCACGGTTGCGGAGGTTCCTTGAGGCAAACATCAAATCGTAGCCTTGTTCCTCTGTCGCGTGACGGAAACTCTCAATGATTCCGTTGAAGAACGGGTGTTTCATCCCGACTTCGTTCGCTTCCGAGAACATGACTCCGATCGCCCACGACTTCTTCGTCGATAACGACTGGGCGTGCGCGTTCGGCAGATAGTCCATCTCGGCGGCAGCTTTTAAAATTTTGGCTCTCGTCTTTTCGTTTACGTCCTTGTAGTTGTTCAACGCTTTAGAGACGGTCGTGATCGAAAAGCCGGTTTTCTTTGCTAAATCATAGATCGTACCCATGTCAGTCTCCTCTTCCCGAAAGCGCTTTCGGTAACTTGATTGTAGCGCATGAATTTGTAGGAATCAATTCTTTTTCGTGGAATATTTTGAGATTTATTTTTGTGACGTCTTTCTTCTATATAACAGCAACAAGAAAGTTTTTGTCGTCAATGTGTCCGTGTATACAACCAGACAAGATTCGTAAATTTTTGTACCTCGGTCTCGCCGGTCACACCTTTGAACAAACGTTGGAACGGCTTGAGCAATTGCTCGATGACAATTTTCCGAAGCCGCTCTTGATGCAGTTCATACGTGATCGCCTCAAATAAATCCCCTTGTTCTTCCGTCATCAGCACATGCTTTTGGATCCGCTCTGCCATTTTGAGCAACTCTTCTTTCGTGACCAAGTTTTTATCCGTCGTCCCCCGCATTTGATCGACCGTGACCGGGTTCAAAATATGTTCGCCCGTCTCGACCATCCGTGCCGCCATCAGCTCGACGTACGCATACAGGTTGCGAATGAGCTGTTGGATCGAGTAGGCCGTGTTGGTGATGCGAAGTGTGAATAGCACGTGTTGCAACATCCCGTTGAATAGAATCGTCAATTCGATCGAATACGGACGAATCGCTTCGCCGATAATTTCCGTCAGGCGCATGGCGAGCCACTCGATCTCATAGACGCGGTGCTGCAAGACGAGTTTTTTCAGTTCGGGTTCGTTTGCCGACATGATCGACTCGAACAAGGCGTACAGATTACGTTCCTCATTTAACTGAATGAGAATCGAGATCTGCTCAATGAATACGTCTTTATCGCGCTTGTCCCGTCCCATCTGCATCTCGATGCGACGCTGGCCGGCGTCATAGCGCAAGTTCTCAAGGATGTTGGCGACACAGTCCGTTTTCGAGGCGAAGTAGTTGTAGAAAGTCCCTTTCGAGATGTTGGCTCGCTCGATGATTTCTTGGACCGACGTCTGCTGTACCCCATTCTCGATGAACAACGTCATGGCGACGTCCGCGACTTTTCGTTTCTTATCTTTCATATACTGATTACTCCGTTCTGTTTGATTTGTATCCTAAGTATAGCATTTTAAACTCACGGTACAAAATTGTTGATTTATTTGTACAACGGGTATAAAATCATGTCATCGACACTTACTAGTATATAACTATTTATAAAATAAAGGAGCAGTCCAGATGAAACCAGAATTCCAAAAGAAACCGCCGTATCTCATGCTCGCGGTCTTGTTCGTCGGGGCATTCATCGCCTTCTTGAACAACTCATTACTTAACGTCGCGCTCCCATCGATCATGGTCGATTTGGACATCGCCGACTACTCGACCGTCCAATGGCTCGCGACCGGCTTCATGCTCGTGACAGGTGTCCTCGTCCCGGCATCGGCCTACTTGATCACCCGCTTTTCGAACCGAGCGCTCTTCATCACCTCGATGGCAATCTTCACTCTCGGGACGGCGATTGCCGCCTTCTCCCCAACGTTCGGCTGGTTGCTCTCAGGCCGGATGATCCAAGCGGTCGGGGCTTCGACGATGGGACCACTGCTCATGAACGTCATGCTCGTCAGCTTCCCGCGTGAGAAGCGCGGAACGGCGATGGGGATTTTCGGGCTCGTCATGATCACGGCACCAGCGATTGGTCCGACACTGTCGGGCTATATCGTCGAGTATTATAACTGGCGTGTCTTGTTTGAGATGATTCTTCCACTCGCCATCATAGGACTTGGACTCGCGATTTGGAAAGCCGAGAACGTCATGGTGCAAAACAAAGACCAATCGCTCGACTACTTGTCGCTCGTCTTATCGACGCTCGGCTTCGGCGGAATTTTATACGGCGTCAGTTCGGCCAGTTCGGACGGTTGGGATAACCCGATCGTCTTGACGACGATGATCGTCGGCCTCGTCGCACTTATCGCGTTCGTCGTCCGCCAGCTCAACATGGAAAAACCGCTCCTCGACTTACGGGCGTATAAATATCCGATGTTCGCCCTCGCGTCGATCATCGCGATGGTTAACGCGGTCGCCATGTTCTCAGGGATGATCTTGACGCCGGCCTACGTTCAAAGCGTCCGCGGCATCTCACCGCTCGACTCAGGACTGATGCTGTTGCCAGGTGCCATCATCATGGGGATCATGTCACCAATCACGGGGAAACTGTTCGATAAGTTCGGGCCGAAGCTCCTCTCGATCACCGGTCTCACGATCACGGCGATCTCGACGTATATGCTCGCCAACGTCCAGCTCGACTCGACGTATACGTATATCGTGACGACGTACACACTTCGTATGTTCGGAATGTCGATGGTGATGATGCCTATTTTAACAAACGGTCTCAACCAATTGCCGACGAGCCTTAACCCACACGGCACGGCCATCAACAACACGGCACAACAAGTGTCCGGTGCGATTGGAACGGCTATTTTGGTGACAATTATGAACTCAGTGACGCGGACTGAAGCCGAGTCACTCATGACCGGCGTCGACCCGTCGACACTCACTGAGAGCGCAATGGGTGTGATGACGCAGCAAGCGCTACTGTCAGGGATTCAAGTATCGTTTTATGTTGCGTTAGTCATGAACATTTTGGCGCTCATCTTGGCGTTCTTTGTGAAACGGGTCGATGTTCGAAAACTCGATTTCAAGGAAGAAGAGCAAGAGCTCAAAAAAGCGAATTAAGTTATACGAAAAGCCGCCCTGTTCTCACAGGACGGCTTTCTTTGCGTGCTATTTCACTCGCTTCACCGTCACATACTCTTTCAACAAAAAGTTGATGCGATCGACTTCATACGGCTCAACTTCTTTTCCTAACTCAATCATTTCTTCATGTTGCGGATGGTTCGGATCATTTAAAATCTCTTGCAGGTGTATGTTTCCAGCCATGCCACCGATGTCCTCGAACGGCGTCTCGCCCTCCCACTCCGTCACCAACGGATGCGGGTGCGGATAATCGGCGATGACTTTCTCCAGAGTCAGTTCATGTTGCCAATCGTCCCCATAGTCGTACGTGTAGTAGAGTGTTTGATGGGACTCGATGATACTCGGGAGCTTCACGTTTTTCATGTCCCGGACCGTTACTTGCTTGAACCGTTCCAATAGGTTCGTTTCAAATTCGCTCAGCTTTGACTGAGCCTTTAAATACGCGAGACGATCTTTGTGTTCATACACTTCTTCAGGATTTAACACGAAGCGGAACGTCGGGTTACGTAAATCGTCCTCGAATTTTGCCAAATGTGAATCTTCCCACCACATGACGAGTTGAATCGCGTCATGAAGCCGTTTGAAATTCGTCTCGGCCGGGATGATGAACCGGCGCCATACAGGGGTCGGACTCCCCAGCAATTTAATCTGGAATTGATATGCTGTAAACATGTGGTACCGCCTCTCTAAATCGATTGTTCTCGAACATCTGCCCGTCTAGGTTGCTCCGGGTCAAGCAACCGAATTTGTTGCTCATAATACCACTGCACCACATACTGACCTGCGACTGCAACTATAAAAAATAAGCCGAGGAGTGGGCGACCTAATAGAACCATGACAAATAAAATCAAGCTGGGTAACATCATGAACAAAAATGTCCACATATACTGACGACTAATCAATCGCTTGACGTTCGCCTCAGGCGCCATACTCCGCGCAAACTGACTCTCCTTATAATGGAGCCATCCCGTCACAACGATAGACAAGATAACCCCAATTCCGAGCCCGATATAAAACTGTCCGATTTGATATGCGAGTATAAACGTCAAAACGAGTAATAGAGCGAGACTAATTTGAGAACGATTTCGTTTCTGTTGATGCCGTTTTAGCGCTATGGCACGTGCTTGTTTATCCATTCCCCTCACCTCAATTCTAATCTACGACACAAATTTGGATTATGTTCCCTTTTTAGCTAAAATTAATGATTGCGACTCTGAATAATATGGTATTATCTGTATAGTTTATTCAATCGAATCGGAGGATGTCTTGATGAAAAAAGTGCTCGCGTTTGGCTTAGCTATGATCTTGATTTTAACTTCATGCTTCACCTTCGAAACAGCGGTCGAGGCCGCGCCAAAGAAAGAGAATCGTGCTATTATGGGAGCATCGACTTTAACTCCTCAACAGATGGCAGACTACGTGAAAGCGAAAAATCCTAGAACCGTCCGCCTTCATGGCGTGACAGTCGAAGAGCTCGCCAAACTGTTCGTCATCATCGGCGCAAAAGAAGGCGTCCGCGGGGACGTCGCCTTTGCCCAAGCATTGAAAGAGACAGGTTACTTCCGCTACGGCGGGGACGTCCTCCCGAAGCAGCACAATTACTCAGGGATCGGCACAGTCGGTAACGGGGTCAAAGGGCATTTCTTCCGCTCACCGCACCAAGGCGTAACAGCACAGATTCAACATTTGAAAGCATATGCTTCTAAAGAAGCGTTAAACTCGACCCGCGTCGACCCGCGCTTCCATTATGTGAAACGAGGCTCTGCGACGACTTGGCCGGCCTTGCATCGTAAATGGGCGATGCAACCGTCGGGCAATTATGGGACGGACATCCTCTCGATCTATCGGGAGATGGGACGGACCCAAATCCGGGTCGCCAAAAAATGAACGAATGATCATGACTTATAGGGGTGAACGATAGTGACTTGCAATCAAGTACGGTTATTCAGCGGACTCACGCTTCTCGTAACGGGCGTCGTCTTGCTACTTAAACGCTAACAAGCATTCAGAGCATCTGCTCGGATGCTTTTTTTTATTCATGTAGTAAAATGAAGCGACGAGATCGCATGCCGGCTTGACCGTCGATAAGGAGGAACATCACATGTCAACTTGGGATCAACGTTTTGATACGGATGAGTATGTCTATGGAGAAGAACCAAATGAGTTCGTGAAGCAACAAGCGCACTTGTTCAAAAAAGGAATGACCGTTCTCGCAATCGCCGAGGGAGAAGGCAGAAATGCCGTTTGGCTCGCGGAGCAAGGACTCCACGTCGAAATGTGGGACTATTCGCAAGTCGGGTTAGACAAAGCCACACGTTTGGCCGAACGTCGCGGCGTGACGCTGCAAACCCGTCTCGTCGATTTGGCTGAAGCGAACTGGCCTGAACAGGCTTACGATGTCGTTTTATGTATATACGGTCATTTCCCGAAAGAAGTGAAAGCGGCTGTCTTTACCGGGATTGAACGCGCATTGAAGCCAGGAGGCTACTTCGTGACAGAAGTGTATAGTGAAGAGCAACTCGCTTATGGGACGGGCGGACCAAAAGAAAAGGCGCTCTTATACACAACGCATGATTTCTCCAGTTTCACCGACTCACTCAACACGTGCCACTTGTTTGAAGGTGTTGTGGAACGACACGAGGGAAAACTTCATCAAGGTACATCCGCGATCATTCAATACATCGGTCAAAAACGCACAAACGCCGAATCTAGCGAAAGCTGATTCGGTGTTTGTGTCTATCGACAACTGTTTACATACGAAGCGTAAAGCGCGCCCGAAAACAAATACGCCCTGCTTCCGGTGAACACACCGTAAGCGTCCCCTCATGAAGCAACATGATTTGACGTGCGATCGATAACCCGAGCCCGTCGCCTGGTGTCTCACCTCGTGATGCATCGACACGGTACGTCCGGTCGAACAATTGATCCATCGCATCGATTGTCTGTTGTGCCGTCCCGTTACAGAGTTGCCATTCAACCACTGTTTCCTGTTGCACGAGTGTCAGTTCAATCGGGTTTTCATCCGTCGCATATTTTAACGCATTCGACATCAAATTCTGAAAGACACGGATAAGTTGCTCTTGGTCAGCTTCCACATAAACATCCGGTTGAACGTTCACAGTTAAACGGTGTCCCTTTTCAGCAAACAACGGTTGTAGTTCGTGAACCAATTGGCTTGTCAACAAGCTGATATTC
Organism: Exiguobacterium sp. SH3S3; assembly: GCF_004337115.1. Classification (NCBI taxonomy): domain Bacteria; kingdom Bacillati; phylum Bacillota; class Bacilli; order Caryophanales; genus Exiguobacterium; species Exiguobacterium sp. SH3S3. Next base: position 53,793 of record NZ_SJUU01000012.1, on the reverse strand, counting down.
AAGCGATGTTTCGATAACGTCACTTGTGAGGAATACAATCGATTCACATCCATCAGTTGATCGAGAAGGTGTTCGAGCTGTGCCGTTTTTTCATGTAATACGTTGAAGTGACTTTGCTCTTGATCTGTCCATTCCCGTTCAGTGTGTAGCAGCTGGACATAACCGCGAACGCTTGTCAGCGGGGTGCGCAAATCATGGGACAAGTTGGAGAACAGTTGGTTCCGTTCTTCCTCATGCGCCCGCTCTTTCTCGAACAATTGATGCAACTGCCTCGACATTTGGTTGACGCTCTCTGCAAGCGTAGCGAGTTCATCTCGTCCCGTCACTTCAACGGTTCGTCCAAGATCTCCGTTTGCGATTTGTTCAATCTCATTTGATAAATCCGTGATTTTTTGCAGCGTCTTTCGCATCATTAATGAAAAGCCAATCACAAAAATGATAATTGTAATAAATGTCACGCTTAAGAAAGCAAGATTATAAATCAACGGATCAGGCGTGGTCTCGTTCTGAATATAATACAAGCTAATCGAGTAGCCCATGATTAAAAATACGATTGTGGCGATAAGTGCGTTGATTAATATAATTCCGATTAATTTAACGAGTAACCGGTCCCATTGTCGTTTTTTCATAGGCGGTATCCCACGCCCCATACCGTTTTAATGTACGAAGGTTTCCGCGGCGTCTCTTCAATCTTCTCACGAATTTTCGTGATATGGACCATGACCGTATTGTCGACCTCGAACGCATCTTCGCCCCAAACCGCCTCATAAATCTGTTCGACCGTCAGCACTTGATTCGGATGACGCATGAAGTAGGCGAGGATATCAAATTCTTTCGGTGTCAGCCGAATCGAAGTGTCCCCTTTCGTGCATTGTCTTGTTTGAATATCGAGTGTGACGTCATCAAAGATGAGTACACCGGACTGGGCCGACTGGTCAGCACCGTAGTCCCGGTAGCGTCGAAGTAGCGACTTCACGCGAAGTGTCACCTCGAGCGGATTGAACGGCTTCTTCATATAATCGTCTGCGCCAATCGAGATGCCTTGCATCAAATCCAAATCACTTGTCTTTGCTGTCAGCATGAGGATTGGCATGAACTGCGTCTTGCGAATTTCAATACAGGCCTCGATGCCGTCCATGACGGGCATCATCCAATCAAGGATGAGTAAATCGATGGCTTCGTGTGCGACGACGTCGAGCACTTCTTGACCCGTCTTTGCAAATCGCAAGGCGTATCCTTCGTTTTTTAAATAAATGGCGAGCAACTCGCGGATTGCCTCATCGTCATCGGCAATCAGAATTGTCGGTTGTGGACGCATTCTCTTCCCCCTCACATCGTGCAATACGTGTTGACAGACGAACTTGGAATTCATCTTTTTAAACTAGCGTAGCATCTTTTACATTTCGCATACACTTTCGCCTGTGAAACGGCAAAAACATGCAGACTCATGTTTTAGTTATTACCTATATGAAGTGTATCGAGCGCATCACAACGCATTCTGTCGAACTTCTTAACATTTCTTAAGACTCCGCTAAACACTTCTTACGCTTATCGCTCCATACTAGACGTTAGAAGGAGTGACTCGATTGGAAACAATACTTACACAATACGTGGTGCTCGCAATCGGCATCATGTTTACCCCGTTGTCCGATGACGTCTTGATGGTCACCCATTTGACGATTACAGCCGTGATGACAGTTCCCGAATGGATCGTGTTCATATCCACTTGGATGGTCTTCACGTTTGCCTTTAGTTGGTTTTATTTGATTGGCCGCGGATTGAATCGATTCATCCCAACTTCAAAGCGTGATTCACGTTATTTAAAACGAGCCGAGGCGCTGTATGCACGATACGGAGCACGCGTCATTCTTGTCTCCTATTTTATTCCCGGTTTGCGCCACCCGATTCACTATGTCGCCGGATTCACCTCGTTGTCGTTTCGAACGTATACGTTTTATAACGTCTTATCTGCGCTTGGCTATACCGGTGCGTGGTTCACCGTGATTCAGTTAGCTGAACGCGTCCCAATTTTTCATCAAGCGAAAGATTGGGTCATGTCCCTTTAACGGCCGCCACTCACTTCATACATTCAGATTCCAAACGTATCCAAACGGGTATGTATACGGAGAAGAATTGAATGCCAACGGTTTATATGTTGAATGTGCAAAATTGCATCTTCCCCTCCTCGTCAAGGCAGGGAATCTGTCCACCGACGGCAAAGTACTTAAGAGCTGAATGTATGCAAAATAGATGTTGGAAGGAAGGCGACACGGTATATGAACAACGTGAACAAGTCTGTAATTGTGATCGGGGGAGGACTTGGCGGCTTGTCAGCGGCCATTTCTCTCGCCCAACAAGGGTATGAGGTTTCCTTATATGAAAAGAATGGCCATATCGGTGGGAAAGTGAATCGGCTCGAGCAAAACGGGTTCGGCTTCGACCTCGGTCCGTCGATTTTAACGATGCCGTACATCTTCGAAAAATTGTTCACGGCCAGCGGCAAGCGGATGGCGGACTACGTGCCGATCAAACGCCTCGACCTCGAGTGGCGCTCGTTCTTCCCGGATGGCACGGTATTAGATTTATATCGCGACCTCGACGTGATGGAGCGCGCCAATCCGACGCTGTCACATAAAGACATGGAAGAGTATCGGGCACTATTGGACTATGCCGAGCGCATCTACCATACGACCGAGAAGAGTTACTTGAAGGAAGGGTTTGAATCGCCGCTAGAAGCTGTTGCGAAAACCGGCCTGTTTTCGACGTTGTTCGGATTTGACTTAACGTCGACGATGTACGACGGGATCTCGAAACGGATCAGCAACCCGCATTTACGGACGATGCTCTCCTACTACGTCAAATACGTCGGTTCGTCTCCTTACAGCGCCCCGGCCGTGCTCAACATGATGATTTATATGCAGTACGCGCAAGGCTGCTGGTACGTCGAAGGCGGTACGCACAAATTGGCCGAAGGATTGACGAAACTCGCCGAGGAGACCGGCGTCCAAATCCATACGGGGCAAGGTGTCGTCCGTGCCCATACGATCAACGAGAAGATCACCGCCATCGAACTCGAGGACGGCCGACTCCGGTCAGCCGATTACTTCGTCTCCAACATGGAAGTCATCCCGTTCTATCAAAAGATGGTCGATGCGGATGAAGACTATGTCGACAAGCTCGTGAAAAAGTATGAACCGGCGAGTTCTGGCTTCGTGATTCATCTTGGCGTCAAAAAAGAGTATCCGGCCTTAGGCCACCACAACTTCTTCTTCTCCGAGAACTTGCACGAACAGATGGATAAGATCTTCGAGAAACACGAGCTACCGGACGACCCGACCATCTATTTGGTGAACGTCAACAAGACCGACCCGACACAAGCGCCGGCAGGACACGAGAACATTAAAATCCTGCCGCACATCCCGTACATCCAAGACGAACCGTTCACACCAGAAGAGTATGCGGCGTTTGAGGAACGCGTCCTCGATAAGCTCGAACGCATGGGCTTGGACGGGTTACGAGACAATACGGTGACGCGCGACGTCTGGACGCCTCATGACATCGAACGCACGTATGGATCGGACCGGGGCGCGATTTACGGCACCGTCGCGGATAAAAAACGGAACGGCGGCTTCAAGCATAAGAAGCAAAGCGAGCTGTACAACAACCTGTATTTCGTCGGCGGCACCGTGAACCCTGGCGGCGGCATGCCGATGGTGACACTGAGCGGTCAACAAGTGAGCGACAAGATCGCGAAGCGTGACGGCGTTAAAAACTGATCATAAAAAGGATTCGAGCCCACGCTCGAATCCTTTTTTAGTGACCACGATACTTCCCGAGCGCCCGCATATTCAATAAATAAAGCACGCCTGCGTAAACGATTAAACCGAGCACATACCCCCAGATCCCGGCAAAACCGCTCCCGTACACCATCACTTCTTTGATCGCCGTCGCCCCGTAGAAGATCGGCATGGCGTAGCTCAAATTGCCGAGCCCGTACGGAATCAAGTCGAGCGGGATCAGTCCTGAGAAGAACACTTGCGGGATGATCGTGAACGGGATCATTTGGACGACTTGGAGCTCCGAGCGGGCGAACACCGAAATCGTCGCCCCGAACAAAACGGCCGTCCCGGCCATTAAAATCATCACAAGAAATACCCAACCGATGTTCCCGAGCGACGTCAGCCCGAGCACGTAAATCGTATAGAGCACGATGAAGACGGACTGCACGACCGCGAAGACGCCATAGCCGAGCGTATACCCTAAAATGACTTGTCCGCGTTTGATCGGGGTCATGAGCAAGCGCTCGAGCGTGCCCCCGCTCCGCTCTTTGACGAGTGCCATCGCCGACAAGATGAAGACGAAGAAGAACGAGAACAGCGACAAGAACACGTAGCCGAACGAATCAAACGTCGACTGTCCTTCTTCTCCGTATACGTAATTCATCTCGATATCGGCTGCCGGATTGAGCGCCGACAACGCCGCTTGGATCTCACGCACCGCTTTCGACGATTTCGTCGACGGTTCGCGCAACGTGATCATGGTACCCGCCTGTCCCGCTTCGAAAACGGCATCGACGTCTTTATTGTCTTCCAAATAAGCAACCGGCTCCTCGACCGTATCGAGTCGCACGTCGAGCGTCTCGGCTTCAAACGCGTCGACGAGCTGCTGCTGGGCGGCCTCATCAAGCACGACGACCGGCACGTAATCCGAGTCGCCGAGCAAGAAGTAGACGAGCGTGAGGATGAGGAGCGGGGCGATCAAAATCAAGGCGACGCTCCGCTTGTCGTTCAACGTCTGAAAGATGACCCGTTTCGCCAAGTTACGCATCGTGCTTCGCCTCCTCTCGTCCGGCAATGAGGAACAGTTCCTCGACGCGTCCGTTCTCGGTCTGCTCGAGCAAGTGCGTCACCGTGTCATAGGCGATCAAGCGCCCGTTGTAGATGAGCGCGGCCCGGTCACACTCGAGCACCTCGTCCATGACGTGGGTCGAGACGATGATCGTCGTCCCACCGGCTCGAATCGTTTGAAACTGATCCCAAATCTGGCGGCGCAAAATCGGGTCGATCCCGACCGTCGGCTCGTCTAAAAACAAGACGTCCGGTTGATGGAGGATGGCGATGGCGAGCGACAACCGCTTCTTCATCCCGCCCGAATAGTTACGGACGAGCTTTCTCCGGTCAGCCGACAAGTCGACGAGGGCGAGCACGTCGTCGATGCGCTGTTTGAGCGCCGCCTTGCCGAGCTTATAAATCGAGCCGAAAAACTCGAGGTTCGCCTCACCCGACAAATCGTCGTACAGTCCATCGTTTTGCGGCATGAACCCGATCTTATGAAGCATGTTCATGTTCGGCATCACCGTCTCGCCGACTCGAATCGATCCTTTGTCTGCCGCCAATGCGCCGATCATCAAACGGATGAGCGTCGTCTTCCCTGACCCAGACGGTCCTAAGAGACAACAAATGTCTCCCGAGTTGATCGTGAAGCCGATATGATCGATGGCCAGTTGGTCACCGAACGATTTACTGACGTCGTTCAGTTGAATATTCATATTGGACTCCCTCCCGATGTCTGCCTCGTGTACACTGGACTAAAAGACACCGTGTTGGTTTATACGTTCAGTATAGTCCGCGCTCGAACGGCCAACAATCATCAATCTCGGTCACAGTGTCGTTTTTCCGACAGACGGCGACAATGTGTTGGATAAAGGAGAAAAAATATGGAACAGACAGACTTACGGGTCGTCCGGACGAAGCAGTTGATCAAACAGGCGTTGCTCGAATTGATTGAAGAACAAGGATTTGAAGCAGTCACGGTGAAGGCGCTCACGGAACGCGCCGGCATCAACCGGGGTACGTTCTATAGCCACTATGTGGATAAGTACGATCTCATGGAGAAATCGATTGAAACGATCTTTCATGAGGCCGAAACAAAACTCATCAAAAATTTGCCGAACGTCTTTGGCAATCAGCAAGGCTCCGCTCCCCATCAGTTGCTCGTCCCGTTTATCCGGTTCATCGAGCAAAATAAGATTTTGATGAAACCGCTCCTTGGTCCGAACGGCGATCCGCAGTTTCAGGCGAGACTCCGCGCCTACATGTACACGGCGCTGTTCCACCGTTCCCCGACCGTTTTGTTTGACGAGACGCAGTCTCTCGTCCCGCCCGATTATTTAGTCTCCTATATCTCGTCGGCACATATGGGCGTCATTTATGAGTGGCTCTATAATGACCGAACTGAAACGGTAGAAGACATCGCGCGCATCATCTATACGATCACGTTTGAAGGACCGCTCGTGGCGGGCGGGTTGAAGTCATAAAAACACACGCCGAGGCTTTCTGGCGTGTGTCTGCTTAGGCATGGATATGAATTTCAATCCGTTCATCTGCCAAACGGTTGAGCTGTTGCGCGCTATTGTTAAACGCCTCTCCTATCCATTGGACACGATACAGGATGCGCTCCCCATCTTCCGTTTCGACCGTGATGTGGGTAATGTCACGGTGCCGTCCGATTCGTTCAAACGGTAACCATGGCTCGTAGCCATTTCCGTGATTTTCTTGATTTGCCTCAGCACGTAGGACGAGTGAGACGTCGTTAACCATCTTGATGGACTCGTACCCTGTCGTTTCTGAGTAAGTCATACCATCTTTTAGATCACTGATTCGAAACGACTCGATTACATCCATCGGGAATGAGGCGCCTTCTAAGTTTTCAAAAGTGAGATGGATTGATTGGATTTTCATGCAGGGTTTCTTCCTTTCGCTCATGAATTGGTAGAGATAGCCTTAGTGTATTCGATTTACTCAACGATGGGTGACACATTTATGTGTGAGGTGGAAACAAAGAAGGGAGGATTCTCATGTCGTTTTGGGAAAGACACCGCTTCAAGTTTTATACAGCTGGTATGGTCATCTGTGGCTGTTTAGTCGGTATGTTTTCATAAGAAAACCCAGCCTCTGACGAATCAGAAGCTGGGTTTTAGTCTTCCATCCAGCGATAGACAACCATAAAACCAATCCACGTTGCACAAAACGTCAGAACGATGTTAATCAGTTGCCACATTCCATCTGTGAGGTGCATTTATTTATCTCCTTTGACATCGTTACCGATTCATCTGAAGAATCTCGTTCACATCGTAGGTGTACATCGAATCGACTTCAAACACGTCGGTCCCTTCCATTCCTCGAGTGAAAAGCATCTCATCGTCTTCTCCGACCCAAACGTTCACCATCGCTTCCATCGTCGATTCAGACAAATTGTTGACGGTGATGACGTAGTCCGGGAGCCCTTCAACTTCTTCTTGAGACAGCGGACTCGTTTCAATCAGTTCAAGGAACCGCGCAATCTCTGCCTCATCGCTAAGTACGTCACCTGAATAAACGATTGTACTCTCATCTACATACGTCCCGACGACGAGTTCGCGCCCATTCTCGCTACATGCGTTTAAAAACAGCAGGAACACAATCAGAAAAAAGACTAGTTTTCGTCTCACGCGTCTTCACATCCCTTTGATTAGTTAAACCGATTCTTCGACGCATCGCGATGCGCCGTCCGCAACTCATGGTTCGTCACATGCTCCGGGTCAATCAGTTCAAGCTTCCGGTTCACCCAGACCGATAAGAAAATGAACGGGATGAACAAGGCGAGAAGCATTCCCGCGAAGACGAGGAGTGAGCCTTCAATCGACCAGGCGATGGCGATAAAGATACCGAGCAAGATGACATTCGCGAGCGCGATCCCGAATTCGAGACGGACGAACTTTTGATAGCGCGCCTCGTCGTTAAAGGTGAGCAGTAAGTTCATCCGGTGCCAGGCCCGATATAGACTCGGCAACTGGGTCGCCATGATGATGACGGCGAACGTCGCCACTTTAATGTCTTGCGTGAAGATGAAGTAAAAGGCGATCCCTAAAATTGCGAACGTGAGCAAAAGTGCCGTCCGGTTCACGTTGCGGTCGTTCTCGACCATTTGTTTTAATCGTTCATTTTTATTAACCATACTGAGTACTCCCATCATGATGACTTTCGTTTTTCACGTTCGATTTGTGCCTCGCCGAGTTCAGTCCCTGTCACATGGTTCGGATCAATCTCTTTTAACTCGCGATCGATTCGAAATCGAAATGCCAAAAACGTGATGAGGCCGACGATGATGACGACCGCGAATGTAAGTAGCGTGATCCAGCCTAGCATTGTACTCGCGACCAATAATAGAAGAAATACAAGGTTTCCGACGGCCAATCCGAACTCGGACCGTACTTTCTGTTGGTAGCGAGCATCCTCGTTGAAGGTGAGCAACAATTTCATCCGATGCCACCCTTTATATAGCGCAGGGAGCTGTCCGGCCAAGATAATTGGCAACAATAAGAGGACGTCCGTCACCCAAAAATAAACGATGAACAACGCCAGGAAGCCGAGCATCGGATACCACGTTTGTTTTTGTCGCTTTCGGTCGTTCTCAATCATGCGTTCAAGTCTTATGTTATGGTCAACCATCAAATCCTCCTAGCAAAATCGTTATTATCCCGTCGCTTTCTTCACTTCAGTCGTCTTTGTTTACGCAATTCTTGATGTGTAACGTGTTCTGCGTCAACTTCTTTTAAGCGGCGATCAACCCACGATGCTACATATATATACGGCAAAATGATTAACGTACCGAGCCATGAATAGGTGATGCTCTGATTTACTTGTATGACCCCATTCCATATAAATATAGTGAGTCCAACAATCGTTAGAAATACCCCCAAAAATTCAAGTTGGACATAACGTTGATACGTTTCATTTGAATTAAAACGGAGTAGTAGCTTCATCCGCACCCAACCCCACAATAAAAGTACGGCATAAACGAATAAAAAGGCCGCGAACACTTGAACGTTCGTCAACGTATGCCGACTATGAAGATAGAATGAGCTTAAGATGATGACGGCGACTAGCAGACCAAACAAACGAATCGATACTTGTTCAAGTCGCATCAATTGAAGCAAGCGATTTGTATGCTCGACCATCACTTCTCGTCCCATTTCCGTTTCATCTGCTCCCGCTTCGTCAACCCGAACAGACTGTCGACGACGTGCTCGTCATCGATGCGGAGCAATCGTTTGTCGATCAACGTCGCAGTCAATAAATGGACGACCAATATGCTGGCAAGTATGCTGCTGAGCATCGATAGTTCAAAGAAGTTTAATTCATATCCTACCATTAAACCGAACATGCCCCATAACATCGCGATGTCCCCAATCCCTTTTACTCGAATCAATCCTTGATACGCACGATTGTCATTGAACGACAGCTGCGTGCGCGTCTTTCTCCATGACATATAGCTAAACGGCACCGCAATAGTCGTGACAAACAGAAACATCGCACTATGAGTTAGCGAAAAATTCCCATAAAACCATAGTCCTGCGGCTAAACCAATCAGACCGATTCGAAGCGCCGTGCCCATGCTAGACTGCTTTTCAGTCAATCCATATAGTTCTTCAGTCCGTTCTTTCCGTGTAATCATCCAATCTCCCCCTTTGAAACCAAATCCATCCATGACGCGTATATACAACTAGCATACCAATTATTAGGAGGGATTTCGATGGATATCCTCATTTTAGCCGTCTTGCTCGGCGTCGTCGGTTTTATTGTGACTCGTCCCTATACTTTATATCCGTCATCGTTCGAGGAACGCTCACTCATTCAACCGAACGCCTCGCACACGACAAAATGCCCGCATTGCCAAACCGTCGTGAGACGGCAGGAACACGGGCAAACTTGTACAAATTGCCATAAATCATTCTGAAGATCAACCTACTTGTTTTACCTGCTGGCGCGCGGTCATTTTCTTCCCACTCAACTGGAACAACAGCACCCCGCCGACGATCAAGACGATGCCAAGCGCCGTCTTCCACGTGAACGGAATCGCCTCAAGTCCGAACCAGCCGAGCGTATCCCACAGCAAGGCGAACAAGATTTGCGACACCATGACAATCGAGATGGCGTAACTCGGACCGAGCTGCTGGACGCTTTGCGTCACGCTCATGACGACACCGACACCGATGATGCCGCTGAACCAGTACCACGTCTCCATGTCACGTAAATCAAACAAACCGCCGCCTTCACTGATCAATCCGATGAAGAGAGAGGCGAGAAAACCAAGTGCGAGGACGAGCGTCGTCGTCGCCCAGGCCCCGACCCGTTGTTTCACGTTGGCGTTGAACGTATTCTGTACACAGACGAGCATGCCGCCCATGACCGCGAGCATCATTCCAAGTGCCATTGTCCTTCCCCCTCACTCATAAATACTCTCCCCTGCGACAGCGATCAACCCGGCGCGATTGATGATTGCGATCGACCGACGATCCCGTTCGATCAATCCTTGCTCGACGAAGCGTTTGAGCGTCCGATTGACGTGGCGATAACTCGTCCCGATCAAGTCGGCGATATCGGTCAACTCATCGACCGTCGACCCGAGCGCACGCTCGTCCGGCGTCATCGACAGCAAGTAGCTCGCGAGACGGACGTCGACCGGGTAAAACAAGTTGAAACTCATCGATTGCGATTTCAACTCGAACTTTCTCGTAATCTCTTCTAACAGATAATGGAGCCATGCCACATCGTCCGCCGCGTGTCGGGCCAAATCGTCGAACCGGATGACGAGCATCTCGACCGACGTGACCGCCTCAACCGTATTTAAGTACGGAGTCCGGCGCACGTATTCGATGTCACCGATCAAATCGAATGGACGTTTGAACGACAGTACGAGGCGTTTACCCGTTGCCGACGTATGCGCCACGCGAATCTTGCCTTTGACGAGAAAATGAAGGTGGTGCGCGTCGTCACCTTGGGCGCAAATCGTCGCACCTGGCTCATAATGGACGAGCGTGAAATGTTCGTGTGTCGCTTGTGGCAAGACTTGTAACTCTTGTTGCGTCAAATAGTGTTCTAGCATCCGGTCCCCTCCTACCATTTCAACAAGATGATGCCGGCGACCATCATGGCGACACCGAGCAATTGTGACACGTTCAACTCACGCCGCACCATCCCGAACCAGCCGCGCCAATCGATGACGAGCGCGAGGGCGAGCTGCGCAATCAGAAACAAGGAGATTGTCAACGTGACGCCGAGCTGATGGACGGCCGTCATGTTGCTGAACAAGATGAGGGCTGCGAACGCGCCACCCGACAAATAGAGCGGGTGCACGTGTCGCATCTGTTTATACGTCCGGTCACGTACAGCCAGCATGACGAGCAGCGCCACGATGAAGCCGGTCATTTGCGTCAATGTCGCGGCTTGCCACGTGCCGATCTGTGAACTGATTCGTGCGTTGGCGACGCTTTGCAACGTTAAAAAGAAACCACCGCTGATGGCGAACAAGACTCCGCGCATCGTATCCCCTCCTTTATATTATGACAAGCGGATCATCATGATGCCGAGCACCATGACGAGCAAACTGACGAGTTGAATCCCGGTCACTGGATTTTTGGCCGCACCGAACCAACCGAACCGGTCGATCAGCAAACTTCCACATAGTAAACCGACAATGACGATGACGACTGCGATGCCGGTCCCGACCATAGGGACGATCAAGACGTTTCCGCCGATGAAGAGCGCGCCGATGATCCCGCCAAGCCAAATCCACCACGGTTGTCCCGATAGCCCGCGCCATTCGACGCTCGGCCGGAGGATGAGTAAGACGAGGAGAAGTGTGACGATTCCGACGACGAACGAGACGAGCGCGCCTTTTAGCGCAGACTCGAGCACAGTCCCTAAATAGCCGTTGATGGCGGTCTGCATCGCACTCATCATCCCGGTCCCGATTCCGAGTAAACGCCAGACGTTCAAGTTACCGGTCTCCACCCGGTTCGCGATGACAAATTTTCCACGGCGACGATTGATCCAGTCTGTGAGTGCGACCGTCCCGACGACCCCTAGTAAAACAAGCAAGGCCCCAAACACGCGCCACGGTGTGAGGACGCTCACGGTCGAATTGAACCAACCGAAGTGATCGATTAACAGCCCCATCACAATCTGTCCAAAGATCGGCATGATGACCGTCTGGACGCTGCCGAGCCGTGGGAACAAGAGGATGTTCCCCGTTAAAAAGATGACCCCTAACAAGCCGCCCGACCACATCCAGATCGGCTGTTGCTGAAAGATTGACGAGTCGAACCCGAACCCTTGTCCAGAGACAAGAAGGATGAGCGATAAAAAGGTCGTCCCGACCGCGAATGATAGGAACGAAGCGACAAACGGTGACCCGACGATCGAACGCAGACGCGAGTTCACGCTCGTCTGTATCGGTAGTAAGATGCCGATCACGAGTCCAATAATAATGGCTAACATATTTCGTTTCCTCGATTCTATGATGTAGTGCAAGTTATTATCTCAATGTACATCTCACTCATCTAAAGTATAAAGGACCGATGTCCTGAATCATAAAAAGACGAGTCCCGTTTGATTAGGAACTCGTCTTATGTTCGGTATTCCGTTGTTCTTTTGCTTCGTTCAACACTTTCGCGGTGACATGGTCGTCATCGAACATCAAGATGAATCGATCGAGCCAGCGTGGGGTGAGGATACTGAAAACAATCAAACTGACAATGAGTGCCAGCAGAACTTGAATCGAAACAACACCTGCATGATAGAAAGCGAACAGGCTCAAAATCGCGACGAATCCGATCCATTCGAACACGAAGCCCATGTAGACCCAGCGTGTGTAGCGACGGCTTTCGTTGAACGTGAGCAAGAGCTTCGTCTTACGCCACTCCAGACATAAATACGGGAAATAGGAGACAAACAGGACAAACGGGAGCCACGTCGGTGCCATATAGCCGACGACGACCGTGGCGATGAGCCCGGCCATCCAAATCCACCATCGCACAAACCAATGGGTATCGTCTTGTGCGAGCAGCTGGTTAATGCGTTCTTGTTTTGTCAGCATATGTACTCCTCTCATAAGATCGGTAGCCTTTTGTGATTTCATCTCGTGTCGGTTGATCCGGGTCTGCCTGTTTGAACTGCTTATGTATCGTGTAATGGCTCCAGCCCAAGATCACGAAACAGACACCATAGAGCACCCATCCGAACGTTGGAATGTGTATCCGACTGAGGAGGACCGTCCCCGTGATCCACACAATCCAGAGACTATACATCTGATACAAACGTTTCGTGAGCACCCTTCCTCGTCCGTTCGTAAAAGCCATCAACACCTCACCTTCACGAAGCATGAAACGAACGAGTCCGATGGCGGCAAAGATAGAACCGATGCCCCACATCCACCAGATATCGTCAAAGCCTAACGTGAAAGAGTTAAAAAAGATGAGGGCGACCGTCAGCCAAAAAATGATTTTTTGATGTGGTTCTCGATAAGCTCCGATTGCTTGAATTCGTTCTTGTTTCGTCATACCATTTCAGTCCTTTTCTAATTCATTGATTCCGTCAAGCCGACGCTTCAGCTGCTCACGACTGGCTTTTGCTAGCATACTGGAAGTAACATGTTCCGGGTCAAGTTGCAGCAGTTTCCGATCAATCCAAAATGGCAACAAGATGGCGGGTAACCCACCAATCACCATCGCCCACACAAATCCATCACGATTCATGTGGCCCGCCAAAAACGAGGCGATAACACCGAACAATAAGAAGAAGGTGAAGCATAGTAAGAAAAAGTTCGATTTGATGAGACGACGATACGCCCAGTCGTCATTGAATTTCAGGTAGACAATCGTCTTCTTCCATTCGAAAAACAACGTCGGCACGAGGCCAACAGCCGCAATCATGACGGAGTAAGTCGTGTGCATCATAAAGTAGAACGCACCCAAGAAAAGGAGTATACTGCTCCCGATCATAAAGCTTCGATACGTTTTGTCCACTTGTAACAGCGCTTGGAATCGAGTTTCCCGGTCCATCAGTCTCCTCCTTAGTCCCTGACATTATCGAGTCGAATCTCCCGAAACCTCGGATGCTCCGGGTCGATGTCCGTCAATCGCTCGTCTTGTTTTCGAATCAAACGGTATCCTCCATACAACACACCGATTGTCAGCACCACTATCCACGCATACATCCAACCGAGTTTAATTGTCAGTGCAATCGACAAAATCGAGAGAACAAACAGGACGAAGGTGAATCCGTTTCGTCGTGCAATGATTTTTTTTGCACCAGCGTGCTCGGTCAACCCGGCCTCGAAGTGACCCACCTTTAAAAAAGAGCCCCCAAGTAACAACAAACAGACGGCTACACCGGTCACGTACCAACCGTTCCATGAATCCGATTCAATCAAACCGACGGTGAAAAACGACATCGGAAACGTGATGAGGCCTTGAAGCAATGCCATTTTAACGTTCGATTTATAGATGACATTGATGCGCTCTTGTTTTATCATCGAACTCCCCCTCAAAAACTTTCTCGTTTGACGTCTCGACGCGTCGGTTGCTCGGGATCGATTAGTTTTACCTTCTCATCAAGCAGACGTTCGACAAGCACCAGGGCTAAAGCCGTAAGTGAGAAGACAAAATACGGGACCCAACTGATTGTTTCTAACTTCAAAAGCAATGGGAAAAACAAACAGATGAAGACAACCATCATGTAGTCGAACACGTATTGAATGTGGATGACCCGCTTCGCTCGAATGTGGTCTGTGAAACTGCTCATAAATCGACTTTCGCGAACAATCATCACTCCGTATGCCAACAATGACGCAATCATCAAACTGCCGTACAAGAGAGCGTGTGTCTCGGTTTGCAAAAAGAAGAAAAGAAGCACGCCAATCGGAATCGCAAAACCGAGCCTGACGAGAAGCCATTTGCGATTTCCTTTAATCATTTTCTTTAGACGTTCATGTTTGTTCATAAGAGGCTCCTTTAGTTGTTATTGCTTCATGTCACGTGGCACATGTTGCACGTTCACTAGCATTCTCATTTTTCCTTCGAGCACCCATTGGATTACGGACAGACTGAACAGACCGCTAAACAACACGACAATTAGTGTAATCGATTGAAGATTGAGTTCCACTGAAAACAGAAAAACGAAGCCGAGCCACGCTAACATTACAAAATCAATGCTATATAATTGTCGAAAGATACGCTTCATCGTGACATCCCTTCCCGATGAAATCGTTCTGTTTTGAGCAGATAATACAAGCGCCGCAGCTACTAAAGCGAAAATAACTCCTAGACCGTATAGCATGTTATATTCAGCAGCTTCTAGATACAAAATGACAAGTCCACTTATCGGAATGGCCAATCCGAATCGAACCCACGATCGCTTACGTTTGAGTTGATTAAGTTCTTGTTCTGTCATCTCGATTCTCCTTTCATCACCAAGCACTGCACCTATCTAATCAAGCTCTCCAGCTAAATCGCGTGCGCTGAATTTCTCGACGGGTCGGTTGCTCAGCATCTATCCATTCTAGCTGTTGATCAAGTTTGAATTGAGTAAACAAAATTAAGATGGCGCTACCCATAAACAAAATGAATGGACTAAGTGTCAACATACTAAATCGCATCATAAGTGGAAAAATCACAGCCATCATGATGACAAACAAATAGTCGAGTTTATATTGGATGCTAACTACCTTTTTAGCTTGCTCGTTCGGTGTAAGGCTTTTGACAAAGCTTGATTCTCGTGAGAATAAAACATTTGCCGCAATCGTCAGTGCTAGGAGGATCCCTCCCATTAGCCAGGGATCCGCCTCTGTCTGTAAAAAGTAAAATACAAGTACACCAGTTGGCAGCGCAAAGAGAAGTCGTAATACTAACCATTTTGGATTCATCGTTTTCACTTTGCGTAATCGTTCTTGTTTATTCATGTCGTTCACCTCTTCTGTAATTATACGTTTCTCCGTCTCAAAAAGTTCCGTATTTTTACATTTTTCTCGTCGGTCCGGTTTGCTTGACCAGATTCAAATCCCGTCTTATAGTTTAGTTAACTTAACTTTATTTAAAAATGGGGTCTCCTTATGAACTTGCTACACAATTCCCGTTTCATTTTCACTTGGCTGTCCGGCATGACGCTGACGCTCGGTTTTTCCATCTTCTTTTTGAGCATGTCGTGGCTCACGATCGATGTGTTGAAACAACCGGCCCTGCTCGGAATCATCATGACGGCCGTCTCGTTGCCACGCGTAATTATGATGGTGTTCGGCGGTGTCTTTGCCGACCGCTATCAAAAGAGTCGCCTCTTATTTTTGACGAACCTCGGACAAGGTGTTTTGATGCTCGTCGTCGTCGCGCTGCACTTGGCCGACGCTTATTCCGTGATCGTCTTAATCCTTATCTCGATCGCGTTCGGACTATTGGACGGCATGTCGTATCCGGCGCTGTCTTCACTCATCCCGTCACTCGTCAAAAAACATGAGCTCCAACGCGCCAACTCGTTATTCCAAGGGTCGCTCGAGCTCATGTTCGTGATCGGTCCATTTTTAGCCGGTCTTCTGTTGACGTGGGGCGGCTTCGGTCTTAGCTTTAGTACGGCGGCCACGCTCATCTTTATCTCTGCTTTCTTGATGATGCCGCGGCTGATTCGAGACCATATTCCAGCGGCACAGACGATGTCGCTCAAGCACGTCGTCTTTGATTTGAAAGAAGGAATCCGCTACGTCTCGAAGACACCGATTTTGCGAAGCGGTACGTTCTCGATTGCGATCGTCAACTTGTTCATCATGGGACCGCTCATCATGAGCATCCCGATCCTCGTCGGTGAACGCGGCGGAACGGCGTTCGACTTGAGTTTGATTGAAGGCGGGCTTGCTGTCGGGACGTTCGTCGCAAGTTTTCTCGTCTTGTTGCTGCGGTCGGTCCACCGCGGCCGCTTCGTCTTCCGCGCCTTGTTCTTGACGATTGTCGCATTTCTCTTCTACACGCAAGCCGAGTCCGTCCCGATGCTCGCTTTCGCGGCGGCCATGAGCGGCTTCATGCTGATGCTCGTCTATTTGCCGGCCGTCACGCTCATGCAAGAGCATAGCGATCAAGACAAAATCGGTCGCGTCATGAGCATCATGGCGCTCGCCGCATCCGGCCTAGAGCCGATTGCGTTCGCCGTTCTATCAATCCTTGTCGCGTTGTCCGTTCCGATTCAAACGCTCCTCATCACGTTTGGTATAATCGGACTAGCATTTAGTATCGTCCTGTATGTGCGGAGCCAGACGTTCCGTGACACACGTTAAGGAATGAAAGGAGAACGGGTTTTGAAAGAGACACGCAAACAACAAGTCATTGAGATGTATCGTCAAGTCGACGAGCTCGACTTGTTGTTCACCAAATACTTTACCGACTTGAACGAGTTTGAACTCAGTTACCAGCAAGAACAGATGTTGCTGCTCTTCAAACGAAAAGACACATGGACGACGACCGAGATCGCGACGAAGATGAATATCTCGAAAAGTGCGGTCAGCCAAGTGTTGAAAGTGCTCGAACAACGCCAGTTCGTCCAAAAAGAGAAAAATCCGGACAACTTGCGTGAGAGCTTCATCCGGCTCGGTCCGGTCGGCCTCGACTACTCGAAACAAGTCGATCGAATCGAAGAACAGCTCGCCGAAGAGATGTTCTCCGTGCTCGAGGATGACGAGATGAAGATGATCAATCGCGCGCTCGCGTTGATGATTCAGAAGTTCAAATAAAAATGCGTATCGTCCCGACTTGGGAGGATACGCATTTTTGGTTAGAGTTGCTCGACGACCCGGATTGCAGAACGAAGTGCCCCTTCGATATGACCGCCGAACATGGAATCCGTCTCGGTCCCAGCAAGTGAGAGCTTTTCTTCCCAAGCGGTGTCGAACGTAATCGGTCCATAGACAGGGAAGTCACTCAACGGTTGGGCATCTTGCGAACTTGCCGTGTCGCGGTCACTTGACCAATCCACGTACAAGACGTCACGCGGATGACGCGCCTCTTCCCCGAACAGTCGGACGAGTTGCTCGACGACGAGACGATTGAGCTCGTCCCGGTCTAGCGCGGCCCGCTCAAAAGGTGATAATCGGAAGAAACCGAACAGTGCCCCGTACCCTCCCGGCGCTGACGCGTCATGAATCTCCTGCAACACGCCGGACCAACTCATGCCGAGCCCGGATAAGCCGGCATCTCGCCAAAACGGTCGGTCATACACGGCGACCACTTTCGCCTGTCCGGCCATCCACGTCGGGGTAGACGACAGCTTCACCTTCGTCGCTTCAGACAGTTCCGGTTGAAACGAGATGCGTGAGACGAGCCGTGGCGGGATGGCTAGGATGACGTGATGGAACGTTTTTGCCGATCCTGCTTCGACTGCGACCGATACCCCGTCTTCTGTCTGGTGAATCGACGTGACGGTCGTCTCGAGTTCGATTGTCCCTTCTGGAAGTCTGGCAGCGAGCGCTGTAGTCAGTGTCGCCATACCGCCCTCAAGTCGCATCGACAGAACGGTCTGTTCGGGTGGCAACGTATGACGCTCGATCACGCCAGCTTGCCGCTCGAGCATCAAGTCGCCGGTCGTATGTTGTGGGAATGCTCTCAGGCCGAGCCGGTCGACGAGTTGCGTGATCGTCTTCTCGGTGTCCGGCCAATACCACGTCGGACCGAGGTCGAAGCCGTTTTGGCTCAACACCCGTCCCCCGATGCGATCGCGTGATTCAAATACTGTTACGTCATAGCCTTTTTCGATGAGGAGCGAGGCGGCGTACAGTCCGCTTACGCCCGCCCCGATGATAGCGATAGATCGATTCATTGAAATACTCCTTCTTTATATGTGGTGCTCCCATTATACTGAAAAAGATACATTAACATGACTTGAGCGAACCGCTCGGGAAAGGGCGTTACGACGTGAAGCGGATTTTCTTTTATCTTTTATTTCCATACATCTTGCTGATGCGGGGATTGTATCCGTTTATCAAAACAGAAGGTGGGATGACGTATGCTCTCATGCTGTTCTTTGTCCCTGGATGGATTCTCGTAATCGAAGATTTACTCCCAGTGCCATTATTACTAGAAACCTTTATCTCACTTTATCTTTCGACAAGTTTGTTCACCCCACTGTATTACTTCGAATCGGATGTCAGACGTAGACGGACAAAACTGGGGTACATCCCGCTCGATGAAACCAAATAGCATGTTAAAACGTATTCTAATTTGTAAGAGTACGTTTTTTGTTTTTACATATCAACTAAAAAATAGAATCAGGAGATTATATAAGGAGGAAATCTGATGAACGTAGCATTTGTCTCGTTGTTCGGCATATTGGTGACGATTATTCCGATGATTTTAGCTATCACTATCGTTGTTGTAATCGTGAAGTTCATAAATCGTTATGAACAGCGTGCCGATACACGGATCGAACTTGAACGCCAAGCGGTCGCTTATCAAAAGGAGCAGTTCAATGTGTTAATAGAACGGCTCGATCGAATCGAAGAAAAAATAGAAACTCGCCCTTAAGTCGAAAGGAGTGTTTGGATGAATTGGACCATTATGATGTTAAGTGCATCACTGCTCTTGAACGCTTTCTTGCTCAATATCATTGCTGAGCAGACAAAAGACATACGTGCACTGCGGCGAAAGCAAATTCAGAATGATCCTCTCCTACAAGACGATGTGCTGGTTGCAACGTTGAAAGAAAAAATAGACACGCTTGGTGTCATTCCGGCAATTAAGTATTTGCGCGAGACATACAACATGAAACTCGTTGAAGCAAAACAGCTGGTCGATTGGGTAAAAGAAAGGGAGTAGCGCGCGCTACTCCCTTTCGACTGCCTTCATTTTGGAAAGAAACCGACTTTTCCTCGATCGTAGACCTTCTGTGTGACGTGCTCTGAATCGACGTTAGCAAGCTTTTGATCAATCTTAGAAGAGGCAATCCATGCAAACAGATTGAACGCTACGGTGAGGACCAAGATACTCACTTGTTCCGGATATAAAAACAACGTCACAATCAAGATACAAAAAATCACAATCACGGCCATCCCGCTCCAATATTCATACCAGACGAGGCGCCGATAGTCGGGAGCATCGTTGAACGTGAGCAACGTCTTCGTTCGTGACCATATTTTGACGAACCCAATGGCTGGAATGAACAAGACGAACCAAATTAGTTCAGCGAGTCGACGCTCGCCGGTAAACCAAAACATAAGGCCGAGTAAGACGATGAACAATCCAAGAAGGAACGCTTGGCGGGTGGAACGTTTCCCTGCTTCGTATAAGTGATCAAACCGTTCGCGTTGGGTCATGAATCCTGTCTTCCCCTCTTCAACTGATTTCTTTAAAATGACAGTTTCCTTGCCAATGGAATGGAATCGACTTCTTCAAACCAAGTCGATAGCCGAGACGCCACCCAAATCCTCGGATCCGGTCCAACCAACTGTCATTCAAGTTTTGGAACGGCATGACGGCTCGGACTTGATGTAGCTCGATGCGATGAATCACGTATTGATAGTCAGGTGCCTCGATTGACCGATTGACCGCCATCTCTTCGCACCACTTTCGATCAAAGATTTTTTCCCAAGACTTTCGTGTATATGCCGGGTCAATGTCTTCCCGGTGGTCAAATGCTTCGGCCGTATCGCAAAAAGTAGAGTTATACGGAACGAAGTCCCAAAATGAAATTTCCGAAGCCAACACTTGATCGTCCGGTAATTCAACCGTCAACACAACACCTTTGTTTCCTTGTCCGATATGTCCGTCAGTGCTTAGGTCAGGAAACTCGTCCAAACACCAGACCGGATAGTTTCCATTCAGCGAAATCCCAATTCGTTGCTCATATTGTTCAACCATCCAGTCGTAAGCGGGTTCGAAAAATTCGAACCCTTCGTCATTGAACATGGCGAATTGAGGGGCACCTTGTAGATATCCTCGCTCCAATGCTACTTTCCAAGCGTTTTCATGCTGATACGTATAATAAATACCCATATTCATTAACCCTTTCTCCATTTGTTCTTTCATCACTTTATCCGATTTCACATCAAAAAGTAGTGAAAAAAATGGTCAAGGTTGATTGATCGATTAAATCTTAGGCGTTCGGACTCGGATACTTCACCGCGTTTTTCTCAAGCTTCTCTTCAATCGCTTGCGACACATCGATTCCTGCCGTATGGGCGAACGTCAGCGCGTAAATGAGGACATCCGCAAGCTCTTCTTTCATCTCGACTTGTTTCGTCTCGAGCGCTTCTTCGCTCGATACCCATTGGAACAACTCCAACAGTTCGCTCGCCTCAAGCGACAACGATAACGCCAAGTCTTTCGGGTTATGGTGGGACGCCCAATCGCGCTCGTCACGGAATTCGATCACTTTGTCCATCAGTCGTTGTATTTCGTTCATGTCTGTACCTTCTCTCTTTGAATATGTAACAGTTTCTGTCGCAACGCTTCATCGCTTGCATACAAATAAAGCCCTTGAACGCCTCGCTTCATCAAAATGTTAATCGAGTTCAAGACGATTTGTTCTTTCGCCAATTCAACGTTGTCGATGCCGTCAATTCCGGCATATGCTCCTGTATCTTTATAAAGATTCGTGTCGATCACCAGGCAATCTTCCGTATGATCGTATGTTACCGACGGACCTAAAACGACCCCGACATAGTTCAAATCAAAGCCTTGAATCGTATAAATCGATCCAGCCTCGGCAATCGTCTCCGACTTCTCAGCCCACGTCGTTTTACCGCCTGTCGTGTTCCAAGGCAACTTGTACTCCCCGTTCGACTCATAGACGTAATAGGTGTCGCCGTCCTTCTTATGAAGATAATCAAACGTCGACACGACCCGGCTGAGTCCATGCTCCTTATCTCTTCGCATGATTACCTGGTGCATTTCTTCTAACGTTTCAAAGATGCGCAACTCATAGCTTGTCGACTGAGGGAACGCCTTTATGCGCTTATCTTTGAAGGCGTTGATCCATTCGATGACATCCTCGCCCGCCTGCATCCGGAATTGGTTCGTCAGCTGATACGTCTCTGCGTGCTTCGCTTTCTGTTTGAATGACTCGAGTAAACCTTGATTCCACTTGCTTTTCAATTTCAACACTTGATGCTGGTCGAAAATGACGATGACGACTTTCGCTACCTTCATCAATTCTTCGAGATGGTTATCCGCACGAAAGTTGTTGTACGCATCCGATTTCGTCAACAAAAGGTGCGCCTCATCGACTAAAATGATGTCGACTTTCTGGTCTTTCAATTTGTTAAGGAGCGGTGTCGGCTTAGTAAAATGACCCGCTTTCAAATGCTTGACCTGTTTGGCAATCCCTTTATACGTCTTCAGCATCTCTTCGTGATTGACGACCAGATAGTTCTCGGTCTGATACAGCTTCGAGCCCGCCTCATTCGTCCGGGCTTGGATCGTATTGAAGATTGAACTGAGGACGACGCTTTTGCCGACGCCCGCCTCGCCTTCGATGACATATAAATCTCCATATGTATCTTCTAGTTTCGTCTTATCGATTCGCGTCTCGCAAAACTCGAGCACGCGCTCCTTCAACTCTATCTGTTCGAGTGACAGCTCTTTGAACGGTGACAGCTTGAAAATGTCCTTATTTTCGATGGCATGAAGTTCATTCCGAACGAGTCCTTTCTTATGTAACGCGCTCCATAACTCAGGAAACAACTCATCATCATAGAACGATTTATTGTGGTAGTTATGCGTGAAGTCACTCGCTATCTTGCTTTTGTTTTGTAAAGTGTATTTTTCATCACCTAGAAAGTAGTTGATCAGCTTTGTCTCGAGATGAAACGTCGCCGACCGATTGAACGTCTCGTGCTTCACGAGATTGATTTGGTCCACATTCTTGCGTTCTGCCTGCTTCAGCTTCAAATGTTGCTTCATCCGTTTTTGGAAATGCACCGTTTCCCCGATGTACGCTTCTTTTTGTCCGTTCAGGATGTAAATGACCGGATAGTTCAAATAGTCAGCCGACCGGTCAATCGCGTCTAGACTATTCTTTTCAAATGCTAACGGAACGACTTCGATCATAGTCACTGGCCCACCCTCATTTAATTTCAAATTATCTCCAGTTTAGCATAGTGTTATTCCAATTCGTTACTCAAGTCTTCTTTGAATCAATGGTATAATCCCACTAAAAAGGGAGGGATTTGGTGCTTACTTTCGACAACGTCTCTGTTCGCCAACAGGATACACTCATCCTTGAAAATATCTCGTTTACGATCAATCCGGGTGAAATCGCGGCTATCCATTGTGGCGTCACTTCCTAGTAAATATTGTTCATGCTACTGACCGATGAGCATGCTGCCTATTCCGGGACAATCGATAAACAAAGTCATACGCTCTCGCTCTTCCCCACCCATGACGGTCTACAATCGGCTGACGGTTGAAGAATATTTACGTTTCACGCATAAACTCTATGAATCGACTGAGACGATTAATGAACCGCCCATAAAAGTTGGCCATGAAAATCCAATTTTCATGGGTGTTGTTCACGACCAAATGTACGAAAGCGTTCAAGATACAGGTGGCCGAGCGCTTTTTAAAGGTAAAAACGGATCAAGGCTCAAGTGATTTACGAGCTGAGATGATTTATCCCATCTCCGGGTTCATGTACCTCAAACAGTTCGACGACATGGTGCACTTCAGCCGTGATCTCGTGCGCTACATCGATTACTACAATTATACTCGCATTAAAAACGACTAAAAGACCTGAGCCCGATGGAATACCGGACCCAGATCTTGAATGTTGCGTAACAACTCATTCACTGTCTAGCTTATTTCGTTTCGTTCAGTTCAAGGAACTCATGAGATGCTGTTTTTTGTCTTTCATCAATCGATACAGATTGTTTATGCGCTCAATCCATTATCTTCCATGATTTCTTTATAAGCTTTTGTGTCAACGTATATCTCATCCTTAAGCGGATTGAGCTTCAACTTGCGAATTCTGTAAAACTGATAAGCGACTAATGCAATATTAGCTAACAAGGACACTAAACTGACGATGAAAAATGCTTTTGGATCATGTGTAGAAGGTACAGGCGCAAGTCGATCTGCAAATGAAGGAATCGTCATAATAAACATAATCCATAAAGCTAGCGTATGAGCCCGATGTTGTAGCCACGCGCCTTTTTTGATGAAGAAGGAAGGAATCGTACAAGCTAGTAACAGCGCAAATCCGGCGTAAAACGAATGATCTGAAATACAGTTATACACGTACGCAAAGTTCCATAAATCATATGCGATAATCCATGGCCAAATCATGTCTGGCCAAATCATATCTTTTGATTTGTCATTAGAAATTTTAATGCCGACCCATCCACAGATCGCAATGATATTTAGTAACCCCGCTATTCCATTCATAATATTCCATGGCCCTGACATTACCCAGAGGTTATCTATATATGCGCCATCCCAGGCACCATACATATAAACTTGAAAATCACGAATACAAGCCTCTAAAATATTGAGCGCTAAAATTCCCGGTGGAAACCACAGTACCCACTTCTTCTTAGCAATAGATGGGTAATAACGAATAGCCATGAAACCAAGACATCCCGCTAATGCAGAATATGTTTTGACCCAGTTAAACCAAGTACCTGTTCCATACTCATTGCCCGGGGCGGCAGTCGTTGGCCAGACAAAAATCGTTAATATTACAGGAAGGATTAGAAATAAGGCAATTCCACCCCATTTTGTAGTTCGGCTGAATTCATTAAAAGCCATTAGTGCAAACAGGACAAAGATCCATATTCCCCATCCCATAACGTCTGTTGATTCGTATAACAAACCCATGACGGCGCCTCCTGAAACTCTTTTAGTTTGCTCACTATTGAACAAGTATGTGTAACAAAAAACGACTTATGCCGACTTCAACCGTTTAAAACTATATTGTGCTTTGTTATTGTGCAACTGCCACATATGCCAGAACACATAAGGAACGATAATTACAAAGTTAATGATTCCCCATACGCTCAATACTTGTGGGTTAAACCATGAAGTGGAATCCATGACCTTTGGAAACACATCAAAACAAGCTCTTAACAATAAATGTGCCGCTAGCGTATATATACGAGCCGTAATGTATAATTCAGGACGTTTTTTCATAACCGGGTACAACTCGGCTGCTAATAAAATACATAAAGAACTAGCGAAGTACATTGGAGATTCGGCATACACAAAACAAGCGTTCCATGACGTATAAATGAAGTTCCAAGATCCTGTCGTATAGGCAACCAAATCTGCCGAAGAGTTTTTTAGGATTTTCCAGTATTTTGGTGCGAACGGAATTGTCACACATAGAAGGAATCCACAAGCGGCATTAAAATAGTTTTCAAGAGTTATGTCCTTAATCGTCGCTTCTGCAATGTTGAGGAACAGAATTGCGTAAAAGAACCACAAGAAATCATCTTTTTTCAGAAAGTCCCAGATTAGACCTTTCTTATCTTCCTGCACGGCAATTCTTGAAAATCCAACGATGATTGTCGGGATGATGACACTCAAAATTTTTACCCAGCGAAACCATCCGTCTACGTTGCCCATCAACCACAACGGAAACGTTAACAGGGAAGCGAGCCAAAAGTAGGCAGAAAGCTTGTAATGTTTACGAAAGAAGACGATTACACCTAACAGAAGCGCGAAATAGATTGGCATAGAAATTACATGCGGCCAAATAACCATGTTTTCACCTCATTCTTGGATTTAACAAACCGAACGTTCGTTATGTTTTTAGTGTAAACCCGGCAAATCGAATAGTCAATGTGAAATAATTCACAATAATACATTTAAGTAATTTCTTTTGCTATGTTATTGTTAATTTTGTAAGGGGGATTCATGATGAAGGTGGATGGCAAATCAAGAATACTTGCTGCGGCAAAGATAGTAATCAGTCGGCACGGATCTAACCGGGCGACAGTAAGAGCGATTGCAGAGGAAGCTGGCATGAGCACAGGGGCAATTTATCATTATTACAAAAATAAAGATGACATTTTATATGACCTTCTAGACGAGAGTCTTTCTGACTCTACCCGGATTGCAAAAGGCATTGCCAAGCAAGAGTTAGGAAAAGACAAGGTGAAGAAAGAAATTTTGCAAAAGACGGAAGAACGCTTAAAAAAAGATGCGGAAAATCGTCTGCAATACCATTTCGCACACGAAATACTATTAGGAAATAAGGAATTACAGCTAAAATTCAAACAAAAATATAAAGAATGGACTTTCCGGATTGAAGAAATATTAATAAATGTGTACGGACTTGAAGATACACGATTGAATCAAGCATTAACCTCATGGTTATTAGGTGCAATTGATGGCGTGATACTCCAGTATCTTCTAGACGTTAACGATAACGATGTTGAAGATATGATGGAGGTTTTCGAATTGTTATTAGAAAAAGGACTACCACCATTTATTCAACTTCTTAACGATAAGTAAATGAAATGAGTTCGGTACGATACCGGACTCATTTTTAATTTGGTCATAAAAAAACTGCACCTCCAATTGTCAGATGTATCTAACAACCGGGGTACAGTTTACATAAATATTTCACTATTGAAATGCTAGCAAATCACTCTCATCTTACCAACAAGCCTTGTGATATCAAGGGTTGGGTTGAGATGGCGTAATTACATCATTCCGCCCATTCCACCCATGCCGCCCATGTCAGGCATGCCGCCGCCAGCGCCTGCTGGTTCTGGCTTGTCTGCGATGACCGCTTCCGTTGTGAGGAACATGGCTGAGACTGATGCTGCGTTTTGAAGCGCTGAGCGCGTCACTTTCGCCGGGTCGACGATACCGTATGCGATCATGTCGACGTACTCGCCAGTCGCGGCGTTGTAGCCGATGCCGACCGACTCGTTCTTGAGCTTCTCGACGATGACTGAACCTTCTTCACCCGCGTTTTCCGCGATTTGACGGACCGGTGACTCAAGCGCACGGAGGACGAGTTTGACACCTGTCGCTTCATCCGCTGTCACTTCAGAAAGAAGTGCACGGACGGCTGGGATGACGTTGATGTAGGCTGTACCGCCACCTGCGACGATGCCTTCTTCGACCGCTGCGCGTGTCGCATTGAGCGCGTCTTCGATGCGAAGCTTGCGCTCTTTGAGTTCTGTTTCTGTCGCTGCGCCAACTTTGACGACGGCTACGCCGCCTGCGAGTTTCGCGAGACGCTCTTGGAGCTTCTCACGGTCGAAGTCAGACGATGTCTCTTCGATTTGGTTACGGATCGTTTGAACGCGCGATTTGATCGTCGCTTCATCGCCAGCACCTTCGACGATCGTTGTCGTGTCTTTCGTGACGACGACTTTCGATGCGCGTCCGAGCTGGTTCAGTGACGCCGACTTGAGCTCGAGACCGAGGTCTTCTGTGATGACTTGGCCGCCTGTGAGCGTCGCGAGGTCTTCGAGCATCGCTTTACGACGGTCGCCGAATCCTGGTGCTTTGACCGCGACCGCGTTGAACGTACCACGGAGCTTGTTCAAGACGAGTGTCGCGAGCGCATCGCCTTCGATGTCTTCAGCGACGATCAAAATCGGTTTCCCTTGTTGCACGACTTGCTCGAGCACTGGGATGATCTCTTGGATGTTCGAGATCTTCTTATCTGTGATCAAGATGAACGGGTTGTCGAGTACCGCTTCCATCTTGTCTGAGTCTGAGATCATGTATGGTGATAAGTATCCGCGGTCGAACTGCATGCCTTCGACGACGTCGAGTTCCGTCGTGAAGCCGCGTGACTCTTCGATCGTGATGACGCCGTCGTTGCCGACACGTTCCATCGCTTCCGCAATCAATTCGCCGACTTCTTCGTCAGCAGCCGAGATGGCCGCGACTTGCGCGATTGCTTCTTTCGACGCGATCGGTTTCGAGATGGCTTTTAGTTCTTCGAGCGCACGGCGGACCGCTTTGTCGATCCCTTTACGAAGGATCATCGGGTTCGCGCCCGCTGTGACGTTCTTCAACCCTTCACGGATCATCGCTTGAGCGAGGACTGTCGCTGTCGTCGTACCGTCCCCTGCGACTTCGTTCGTCTTCGACGCGACTTCCGCGACGAGCTTCGCGCCCATGTTTTCAAAGTGGTCTTCGAGTTCGATTTCTTTCGCGATCGTCACACCGTCATTCGTGATGAGTGGTGAGCCGAACTTCTTCTCAAGGACGACGTTACGTCCTTTCGGTCCGATCGTTACTTTTACCGCGTCAGCGAGTGCGTCGACGCCGCGAAGCATTGCGTGACGTGCGTCTTCTGAGAATTTGATTTCTTTTGCCATTGTTCATTTCCCCCTAAAAAAAGTTTTGAAGAATGGTGAGTCTTAGCCTACGATTGCTAGAATGTCGCTCTCACGAACGATTAAGTATTCTTTTCCATCATGCTTCACTTCGGTACCCGCGTATTTCGAGTAGATGACCAAATCATTTTCTTTGACGTCGAGAGCGATCCGCTCGCCTTGGTCTGTCACACGGCCTGTGCCGACTGCGAGGACCTTCCCTTGTTGCGGCTTTTCTTTCGCCGTGTCAGGAAGCACGATGCCTCCGATCGTCTTTTCTTCTTTCTCCACGACTTCGATGATGACGCGATCTCCTAGTGGTTTTAACATTGAAAAAACCTCCTCCGAATATGAATGATGTATCGTTGTATCGTAAGTTTTAGCACTCATCAAAATGGAGTGCTAACACTGTTTAGTGTAGTATGAGACGATGAAAAATGCAAGCGGGAACATCGAAAAATGCTTCCACTCGCGGTCAAGAGACCTTATTTGTTACAATGGTCAAAAGGAACGCTTAACTCTTGTGAATAAGGAAGTGTTGAATTGGCCACATTAAACTCAAACCAATCGATAAATACCCGGTTTTCGATGGCGCCTAACATTCGGATTCGGCATATCATCCCGATTCTGCTCTATGCATTCGTGCAGTTCTTCCCGTTTGTCATCAAAGAGTTACGACCGGAATGGCTGACGACGACGTTCACTGGAATTTGGTTCGCAGTCGGCTTCACCGTGACGATTGTCGTCTCGATTTTCTTGCTCCGCCCTGACTTGAAACTGTATAAGCAGCAAGGCATCCAGTCGAACTTGAACGACACGGTCAAATGGATTGGGCTCGGGATCTTGATGCAGTACGGGCTCGTCATCGTCGCCAACCTGATTGAGACCGCGATATCAGGTGATCTCGTAGGGTCACAAAACACCGAGCAAATCGCTGATATCGTCCGTCTCGTCCCAGTCATGACGCTCTCAGTCGTCTTGCTCGGACCGATCATGGAAGAGATTTTGTTCCGCCACATCCTGTTCGGGAACTTGAGCGCCCGCTTCGGGTTTTGGATCGCGTTTGCGGTCAGTTCACTCTTGTTCGCACTCATCCACGGCGACAATAAGATCCTTGTCTATGTGGCGATGAGCTTCGCCTTCACGGTCGCTTACGCCAAGACGCGTCGCTTGATCGTCCCGATCGCGATTCACGCGTTCAACAATGCGCTCGTCATGGTCGTACTATTTTTAATGTAGAAATGAGGTGGCACATATGCCGCGACACTTAAAAGTCATGTTTTTGTTCAGTCTCTCGTTCGGGATTCTGTTTACGGTCCTCGCCTACTACTCGGTGCAGGAGTATGGCTTCAGCTTCTGGACGTACTTCATCATCGCCGTAGCCGCTTACGACTTCTTCAAGGTGTACCAAATCTTGACGCTCGCTCGGAAAGCTAAAAAAGACAACAACAATAAATCGGCATGACCAAAGCCCAAGCTCACACAGCTTGGGCTTTATCTATGGTAAGAAACAGCCCACTTCTCAGGAAGCGGGCTGTTTCTTAATTCGCGTAATGAATCTGTTGCCCGGTGACGAGCGGATAAGCAATCAGCCGCGTCCCGTCTAAATCTTCATTGAACAGCGACACGGCCGTGATCTGGCTGTTCTCATACGTTTGATAATAATAGATGCCTCGGTCCATATTGCAGCAAGACGAATAGATCGTATATTCGAACGTCCCGTCCGCTGCCTCATTCAGCCCCCGCGTCTGCATCACCGTGTCCAGTAGCTTGAAGAACTGGCTGACGCTCTCCGACTCGGTTGTCCCGGCGACCGAGTTGAATTTGGCGAACGTCGCTCTTACGAATCGCGACGTCGACGATAAGTCACCGGGTAACCCATGGCCGCCTAAGCCGAGACAATACGGTTCGAGCTCGAGTGCTTTCGCAAACGTATTGTCCGGCAGCTTCGTCGAGATATGACGGTAGTCGTTCAAATTGAACAGTTGATAGTCAAACGATGGGTTATTCGTCAATACGCCGACCGGGTTGTCGTAAACGCGCAACCCGTTTTTGAGCGGCTCCACGACGATCGACTGCTGTTGGTCGGCAATCAGCCAATGGAGCGGATGCAGCCGTAGCTCATTGCTGAAATCGATGTTGACTAAGTTGATCGTCTCAAGTCGTTGCTTCGCCTCGCCCACCGTGGCACACTGTCCGAGTATCCACGGGATGAACTCGAACGGAGTGACGTTATCTAAACCGCTCGCCTCCGGTTTGAAGTCGGCGTTCCCCGGAAAATTAAGCCCGGCCATACTGAGACCTGTTTCATTCGTCGCTTCATAATAAAGCGGATAGTCGTCGACGATTGTCGCCATCCCGATCATCGCGTAATGATGAGGGACGTCGCCCACGCGTCTATATGTGAAGGGATAGTTCCTAGGCGTGATCGTCACTTGTTCGTGATAGGAGACGTTCAGGTCAAGATTGCGGCCGAAATAGTGATCTTTCGTCGAATACGTGATGGCTGTACACATAACAGGACTCCTTCCGTTCAAAAACAGACACCGATACTCTTTGGTCTATTCACGTTATCCGGGGACTTCAACCACAGATCCTGACGACAAAAGACCAGTCAAGCTGTCGCTTCACCGGTCTCGCTCGCTATGTTATACGTGACGTTCGACAGAAGGTTCCAGGTCTTGAAAAAACCAGAGACCAAAGCCCTTTAATCCGAAGACGAGCGCCAGTCCGTAATGCATGAGCGCGCGCAACGAATAGTCGATTGTCTCGACCCGAAACGAGATGAAGACCCCGATCATCAACGCGACAATCACGACGCGAAGCGTGAACGTACTTGCTTGTTCCCCGATGGCTTTCCCCGTCGCGTCACCCTGTGAATACGCCACGTCATGGCGCCAATAATAAAAAACTAACGCGAACGACATCAAAGTACTTTGAGGCACGTCCCCGAGCAGGAGTTCCACTACGACCATCCCGAGCATAACGCCCGTCCCTAGTTTCAGTACGTCTTGGTTCGAAAACTTCTCCCGAACACGAAGCATTACCGAACGCTTCTTCATAACACGATAAACCCGACCGTCAATAGTCCATACATGAAGCCAAGGACAATCACGCTGATGGCAATCGATTTATATTGCGGATACTTATGTAACACGACCGCTCCCGCGATGATGTGAATAAACGCGACGATGAACGTCAAAATGGCAAAGCCCATTTGGTTCTTCCTCTCTTCTAAAAAAATAAATAGAAATTCATGGGAATTCATCCGTTTCCCGGTACAATAAAGAATGCATTTATTATATCAATTTTTGGAAAGAAGGCACACCACACCATGAATTATTCACGTACCGATTTAACGACTGAGGAAATGCTCCTCGTCAACAGCGAAGTCGAGAAAAAGAAACGCAATCTCGTCGTTGCGTATTTGCTTTGGCTCTTCCTCGGCGCTTTAGGCGCTCACCGCTTCTATTTCAAGAAAACAGGAACAGGCATTGCCATGCTCTTGATGGTCGTTTTGACGATTGGTTTCGGTGCTATCATCACAGGCATTTGGGCACTCGTCGACGCGTTCCTCATGCCTGGTTGGCAGCAACGTGAAGTCGAGGCAATCGAAAGTGAAACGATCGCTTCGTTGAAAACTCGCACCGAGCAACAAGTAGCCTTTTAACGATCAGACGGCCACGCAAGCGCGCGGCCGTCTTTTGGTTAGAAACTATTCTCTTTTAAGTAGAACGCGAAATTGCGATGTTGCCGCTCTTTCGTCGCGTAATGAATCCATAACCAGGCGAGCGACTCGAGTTCACGGGCAAGCTTCAAGTGGTGGAGCGTATGCGCGTCGAAGCCGATCTTCGAGGCCAAGCCTTGAACGGCCCAAACCGCCTCCTGATCGTCCCCGGCGATGAACATCATCGACTTGTTCGGATTCTCCAAGGTCTCGACCCCGGTCTGATTGAACGCCTTGACGATACGGACGTGCGGGGCCAAGTCCTGCAGATGTTCGGCCCCCGACTTCCCTTCCGGCCGCTCAATCGCGTCAAACTCTTTCGCGATCGGGTTCGTCACGTCGATAACAATCTTATCGTCCAAATCCCGGAGTGACTGAATCAAATCGATCGCCGCCGCGAACGGTGTCGTCAGTAACAGAACGTCACTGTTTGACGCCACTTCTTGGAGCGACATCGTCCCTTCCCGTTCCGTCCGAGTCCCGTATAACACGTCATAGCCGACGTCCTCGAACTTGCGGCCGAGCGTACGCCCGACCTTGCCGGCTCCTAATATCCCGATCTTCATGTATCGAGTCCCCCTTATAATTCTTCGTCCGTCCGCGTGATCGTCCCACCGAGTTCGCTTGCGAGCCCATCGAGCACCGAATCGTCAAACTCTTCCCCGATCCCCATCACACCGGTCTGCCCGGGCTCGATGTTGCCGACGGTCCGTTTGAACGTCTCTTGAATGCTTTGGACGTGTTTCAAATCTTTCGTCCCACCGATCAGTCCGCCGGTGAGCGTCCCGAACAGAATTCCGAACGGTCCCCCGAGGATCCCAACCGCCATCCCGATCAACGCGCCTTTCGTCGACTTCGTCACCGGTTTCAACTGCACCGCGTCCTCAAATGAAAACGCCCCGTTGTCCTCGCGCTTGATGACGACGAGTTGTTCGAACCCGATAAGCCCGTCGGCGTGATACTTTTTCAACTTGCTGAACGCCTGATACGAAATCGCCTCTTCTGGAAACGTGAACGTGACGATATGGTACGGCTGTTTTTCCTTCTTACTCATGTCGGCTCCTCCTTTTACACATACAGGGACACATCAGCTTTCCTTTAGTTCTTCCCCGGGTTCAGACGAAAAAAAACCTAGTCCGAAGACTAGGCGTTCAAGGATGTTTCTCATTCAATTCATAATGCGAGTACGGGATACAGAGCGGCGTCCCGTACAGCGGGTCTTTCGTGACGACGACTTTTAAGCCGAAGACGTCTTTCATGAACGTCTCATCGACGACATCATTCGGATTGCCTTGACGGTAGACGTTGCCGCCCGCGAGTGCGATGACGTGATCAGCGTAACGACAGGCGAGATGCAAGTCGTGGAGCACCATGATGATCGTCTTGCCTTCCAACCGGTTCAACCGGTACATCAAGTCGAGGATCTCGATTTGGTGCGACATGTCGAGATATGTCGTCGGCTCATCGAGAAGGATCGTCTCCGACTCTTGGGCAAGCGCGAGGGCGATCCAGACGCGTTGCTTCTGCCCACCCGACAAGTTGCTGACGAGCGTGTCTCGAAGCGAGACCGTGTCTGTGAAGGCGAGCGCCCGCTCGACGGCGCGCTCATCGTCTTCCGAATAGCGCTTGAAGAACGTCTGGTACGGGTAACGGCCGAAGCGGACGAGCTGTTCGACGGTCAGGCCGTCCGGAGCGACGTTCACTTGCGGCATGAACGCCATGAGCCGGGCCGCTTCCTTCGCCCGGTAAGCGTCGAGCGGCTTATCGCGGAACGAGACCGTGCCTGCTAAAGCGTTGCGCTGCCTCGCGAGCGTCGATAAAAGCGTCGACTTCCCGCACCCGTTCGCGCCGATGAGCACGGTGATCTTTCCGTGTGGGATCGAGAACGTCAAATCGTCGAGCACCGTCTTCTGTTCATAGCCGATGGCGACTTGCTGTAAATCAAATGTATTCATCTCATGCTTCCTTTCATCATACGGCGAAGTAAATAGAAGAAGTACGGCGCACCGATGACGGCTGTCATCACACCGGTCCGGAGCTCATACGGATAAAAGATCGTCCGCCCGATCGCGTCCGCCAACACGACGATCGTCGCCCCGACGAGGAGCGTCGCCCAAACATAAGGCAGTTTCAATCCTTGACGGGCGATGTGCGGTGCCATCAGTCCGACGAAGCCGATGGCGCCGACGAAGGCGACACCGATGCCGGCGAGTAAACACGACAACAAGAGCGTCCCCCGTTGGATCCCGCGCACCGGCACCCCGATGCTCGTCGCAACCGCCTCACTGATGTGGAGCGGCCGGACGTGCCGTTCAATCAAGAAAGCGGCAAGTAAAAACAGGATCGCGAGCGGGACCATGATCGTCAGTTGCTTCCACGTCGCTGCGTACACCGTACCGGTCAACCATTGTTGAATATCGTTCTTCCGATAAACGTTCGAGGCGAGCATCATGAACTGGACGAGCCCTTGCGAGAAGATGCTGATCCCGATCCCGATGAGTGCGAGTCGGACCGGCGGGACGCCGCGCTTCAATAAATAAAACAGAAACGCCCCGACCACGAGTGCCCCGGCAAACGAGGCGAACGGGATATAGGCGAGCGGGACGGACAACTGATTCGTCCGCTCGTCGGTGAAGACGGTAAAGAACGTCGCCGTCGCCACCCCGGCCCCACCGACGATCCCGAAAATCTCGGGTGAGGCGAGTTCGTTCTTGATGGTCAACTGTAACAAATGCCCGCTGACGGCGAGACAGGCCCCGGCGGTGATCGCCATGAGCACGCGCGGCATCCGGAACTCGTAGACGATGAGCTCCGCGAACGCGTCACCCGATCCAACGAAGAGTGCCCCGAGTGACCACGGCGTCAAAAACGTTTCTCCGATGGCGAGACCTAAATAAATGGCAATGATGAGACCGACAAGTAAAGCGACCGCCAAGACGATTTCACGCCTCCTGAGCGTGAACGAGAACGGGCCTTTTCGAAAACTGTATGATTTCATGACTTAAAGACTCCTTGTCTAGCACTGACGAGATAGATGAAGAAAGCTCCACCGATGACGGCGAGCACGACACCGACCGTGACTTCGCGGGGGAATAAAATGACACGTCCGAAAATATCGGCCGCGAGCAACAGCACACTTCCGAGCAGGGCGCTCCCGAGCAACCTCGCGAAAAACGCCGTACCGAACATGTACCTAGCGAGGTGCGGGGCGAGCAGTCCGACAAAAGCGATCGGACCGGCCAGCGCGACACCGAACGCCGACAAGATGACGGCGAGCGTCACGGCGACGAATTTCACAACACCGACGTTTTGACCGAGCGAACGGGCGACTTGATCACCGAGCGACAACGTCTCAAGTTCTTTACTGATGAAGATGACGAGCACGGTCGCGCCAATCATCCATGGCAAGAGCGTCGTCACGAGCGTCAGCGATCGTCCCGCGACCGACCCGGTCAGCCAAAATAGCACTTCGTCGAGCGCCCCTTCCTCATACGCGATAATCGATTGGGTGAACGAGCTGAACAGCGCCGCGAGCGATGCACCGGCGAGCGTCATGTACATGACGTTGCCACCGTTCGCGCTGAGGAGATAGACGATGACACCGGCGATGAAAGCGCCAATGAGTGCGGCCGTCGTGAACGAGGCGATGCTGCTGAACCCGAACAACGTCACGAGCACGATGGCAAGACTCGCCCCGGCGTTGACGGCCAAAATATCGGGTGACGCGAGCGGGTTGCGCGTCACAAGTTGAAACAAGAGTCCGGCCAAGCCGAGGACACTCCCGACGACGAGAGCGACGGCGGTCCGCGGAATCCGGTTGTCCTCCAAGGCGATCATCGCCTTTGAAGATACGTCACCGCCTAAGCCGAGCACGTCTTCGTGACCGACCGGGATGACGCCGACCCGTAAACTGATATAACTCAAGATTGGTAATGCAATGATCAAGGCAAATAGTTTGATCCACGGTTTCATCATTTCCTCACTTCTTTCCTCCCCTACCATAGCAAAATCTCGCTGTTAGAAAAAGGGGTTGACAGTGATAATCATTATCACTTATAGTCGGGAAGGAAAACTTACTATACAAAGGAGACTTTATTCATATGAAAAAACTTGGATTAGCGTTACTTACGCTCTGTCTGACCGTTGTCCTCGCTGCTTGCGGCGGGTCGGAAGAGGCGACCAACTCGAACGAATCAGAAGAAGCAGCGACACGCACGGTCGAGCACGCCATGGGCACCGCTGAAGTCCCAACAGAACCGAAACGCGTCGTCGTCTTGACGAACGAAGGGACCGAGGCGTTGATCGCCCTCGGTGTCAAACAAGTCGGTGCCGTCAAATCATGGAACGGTGACCCGTGGTACCCGCACATCGAGTCTGAGATGACAGATGTGACGGAAGTCGGGACAGAGAGCGAGGTCAACCTCGAGGCGATCGCGAAACTCGAGCCAGACCTCATCATCGGTACGAAACTTCGCCAAGAGAACATCTATGACAAGCTGAACGCGATCGCACCGACGGTCATGTCAGAGACGCTCAAAGGCGACTGGCAAGAGAACTTCGCGCTTTACGCGAACGCCCTCAATCTCGAAGACAAAGGAAAAGACGTGTTAGCTGACTACAACCAACACGTCGAAGACACGAAAACTGAGCTCGGCGACGCCGTGAACAAAGAATTGTCGGTCGTACGTTTCCTTCCTGGCGCGTCACGCATCTACTTCACGGACAGCTTCTCAGGCGTCATCTTAGGCGACGTCGGCGTCAAACGCCCGGCGTCACAAGACCGCACGGAATTCGCTGAAGAAGTCACGATGGAACGCATCCCGGAAATGGACGGCGACCATATCGTCTACTTCACATATGGCGGTGCGGACGGATCGAAGACGGCCGAAGAATGGCAGTCAAACCAGCTTTGGAAAGACTTGAAAGCCGTCAAGGCCGGTGAAGTGACCGAAGTGAGCGACGATACGTGGAACACGTCGGGCGGCGTCTTGTCAGCCAACGAAGTGCTCGACGAACTCGTCATCATCTTGAAATAAGCACAAGCGCGCCAAATCGGCGCGCTTTTTTTAACATAATTAAGCGAGAATTCTCCCACCTCTAAGCGTCTGGGGCGAAGCCCAGCGTAGGTGGGAGATGAATCGCCCGTACATAAACCTCTTGGCCACCCCTGTGACAGATATGACGAACATAAGTTCGTGATTCCGTCAGATTTCCCTTCCCCCGTCGCGGGTATCGGATGAGGAAGGCGTTCATCACGATCATCGGCCGAGAGGAGGGGGAGACATGCTGAATGGCTACAAATACCGGCTCCACCCGACGTCGGAACAGGCCGATTTCCTGGTCAGGACGATCGGCTGTGCCCGGTTCATCTACAACAAGCTGCTCGAGGACCGCATCGCCATCCACGAGGAGGCGAAGGCTGGGACCGGCCCGAAGCGCAAACTGCCGACACCCGCCTCGTACAAGCCCCTGTTCCCGTTCCTCGCCGAGGCGGACAGCCTCGCGCTCGCGAATGCGAAGCTTCACCTCGACGCGGCGTTCGCGAAGTTCTTCGCCGGGACGGCCGGCTTTCCGGTGTTCAAGTCGAGACGGAAATCGCGCGCCTCCTACACGACGAACAACCAGCACGGCACGATCCGCATCGAGGGGGACCGGGTCCGGCTCCCGAAGGTCGGGTTCATCCGCTTCACACAGCACCGAATCTTCGACGGGGCCATCCGCTCTGCGACCGTGTCGATGACGAAGACGGGCAAGTTCTTCGTGTCGCTCCTCGTCGAGCAGGACGACGAGCCGTGGGTCCCGGCCGAGCACAAGATCGGGATCGACCTCGGCCTCGGGCACTTCGCCGTCATGACGAACGACGCGCTCGTCACGGAGAAGATCGCGAACCCGCGCAACCTACGAAAGGCCGAGGCGCGGCTCAAACGCACGCAGCGTGCGCTCTCCCGCAAGAAGCCCGGCAGCCGGAACCGCGAGAAGGCCCGGCTCGTCCTCGCGAAGAAACACGAGCAGGTCAAGAACCGACGGCACGACTTCCTCCACAAGCTGTCTAGACGCATCGTCGACGAGAACCAAGTCGTCGTGGTCGAGACGCTGAAGCCGAGGGAGATGATGCAGGACCGCCGCCTGGCGAAGTCGATCGGGGACTCCGGGTGGGGCGAGTTCGTCCGCCAGCTCGCCTATAAATGCAGGTTCCACGGCCGGACGCTCGTTCAAGCCGATCCGTGGTTCGCCTCGACCCAGGTCTGTTCGGCCTGCGGCGAGAACGGCGGCAAGAAGGACCTGCACGTCCGCGAGTGGACATGCGCCGCATGCGGCGCGCACCACGACCGCGACGTCAACGCGAGCCTCAACCTGTTGGGTCTCGCCGACTGAAACACCCCAGGGCAGGGACTGCCCGACGAGCTTGGTCCACAACCGTGGCTGGTCAAAGCATGGTCTTCCCAAGAAGCTCCCACTTCAAGTTGCGAAGCAAATAAGTGGTGAGTAGTTCACTACACATATGGTAAAATTTACATATCAAATTCGAGATGGGAGTCTACTTTATGCAACGTGCTCTTCGAAAATCCGCGACCGACCGTTCTCTCGCCGGTGTCTGCGGCGGCATCGCCGAGTACTTCGGCATGTCCTCGCTCGGCGTTCGGTTACTCTTTCTTATCATGCCCGGAAACATCCTCGTCTACATCATCCTCGCCAACTCGATGCAGGACGCGCCACGTTACCTATGAAAAAAAAAGATTCGAAAGCGGCTGCTTTCGAATCTTTTGCGTTATGCGTTGACTTTGTCTTTCATCGCCGCGAGCGCCCCACTGTTGATGAAGTGCCACGGCTTGTTGTAGTGCGGTTGGAAGAAGAAGTCGACGTAAGCGAGCTCTTCGACCGTCATCTCGTTTTGGATCGCGAGCGACAACGTGTTGACCGCTTGCGTCATATCCGCTTTCGAGAGCACTTGTCCCCCGACGACACGGTGTGTGCCGACTTCATAGACAAGTTTGAACTGGACCGGCTCCGCCGTCGGCATGAACTCAGGGCGGTACGCGTCCTCGATCACGACGCTCTCGACGTCGAGGCCGAACAATCCGGCCGCTTCTTCCGTGAGGCCTGACGAGGCGATGTTCCAGTCATAGAGACGAAGACCCGACGTTCCTTGCGTACCTTGGTAACGGACACGCGGCGTGACGAGGTTCTCGGCGACGAGCGTACCCATGCGGACGGCGTTCGTCGCGAGCGGGATGTAAGCATGTGTGCGCGCCGGGTTATAGTAGACGGCACAGCTGTCACCGGCTGCGAAGACGTCCGGGTTGCTCGTGCGCATATATTCGTCGACGATGATGGCGCCGTTGCCGAGCATGTCGACTTGTCCTGCGAGCAGTCCCGTGTTCGGGCGGAAACCGACACATAGAATGACGAGGTCGGCTTCGAACTCACCTTTGTCGGTGACGACGTGCGTGACGTTTCCGTCTGTGCCGCGGAACGCTTCGACCGTTTGGCTGAGCTCAAGGTCGATACCGCGTGACGTCATGTCGGCTTCAAGTTGGTCCGTGAACGACTTGTCGAGGTACTTGTTCAAGATGCGGTCAGCACTGTCGATGAACGTGACGTGCTTGCCGTACACTTCGAACGCCTCGACGAGCTCGACGCCGATATAGCCGGCACCGATGACGGCGATATTTGTCGCACCCTTAGCCCGCTCGATGATGCGCTGAGCGTGACCATAGTTTTTGCAAAGTTCGATCCCAGTCATCTCGATGCCAGGTAGCGTCGGGACAATCGGCCAAGATCCTGTCGTCACGATCAAACGGTCGAACGTGTCATATACGTCTGCACCCGTCTCGAGGTTTTTGGCGTGGACCGTCTTCGCTTCCGCATCGATGTTCAACACGTCATGCTTCATGCGCATCGTCGCGCCGAGTTCTTCGAGCTCGGTCGGTGATGAGTAGAACAATTCTTCAGCGCGTTTGACGACGCCACCGACGTGGAGGGCGATCCCACACGAGAGGAAGCTGACGTTGTCGTTCCGCTCATACACGGTGATGTCGAGATTGTCGTGCTTGGCGAGTAAGCCTTTGACTGCTGCTGTTCCTGCGTGTGTACATCCGATGACTGCGATTTTCATATGGTAGTCTCTCCTTTGAGTTGTAGGCAAGTTAGTGTTTGTGACAAATATCACATTCGCTTTCTGAACTTAGTGTACTATTTCACAAGAAGGTTTGACAATCCCTTTGCTCAGTTTTTCACGTAATTATGTCTAAAGTTTGAACGCCGGTTGTGACGACAAAAAACCGTTCCTCGGCAGGAACGGTTTTGATCATGAATTGGACGTGCGTCTCGCTTTCATCCAGTGGTAGATGACGACACCGATATATGTGACGAACCCGATCACATACAATATAAAGCCGTACAAGATCCAGCCCAGGGCGTCCCACCCGCGGACGAAGACGAGTCCGATGATACACGACACGTATCCCACGACGAGCAGCGTCAACGAGAAGGCAAGTCTCCGCTTGAATGGCGACTTCCAAAAGTTCAGCACGGCAATCAACAGAATTGTCGTCAACACACCGATGATGATGAGCTCATCCCCGTAGTACTCCCAAGTCATCGTTTCTCCCCCTGACATGTGTTTGATTGGTTTTATCTTAGCATGTACTTCCTTGTTGCAGAAAAAGCGTTTACGACCAATATCACTTTGAACATGTAGTTTCAGTACGACAGTTTGCGACCAAAAAGCACCGTTATGCCAACCGTGATACGTGCCAACCGACAAGGAGAAACAGTCCGATCAACACGATGGCCAAGCCCCTTTTCAAGATACTTCCAGTTTAGCGCACTCGCATTAAAAAAACACCACGTCTCATGACGTAGTGTTCACTTCTCATTCATTTGCTTCATCAAATCCATCTGTTCTTTCACCATCGCCTCTTTCTCACGTCGGAGCACACCGCGGTACGTCATGCGTGAGATCGATAAGCTGATCTCATATAGGAAGAAGAGCGGCAGCGACACCATGAGGTGCGACGTCAAATCCGGCGGCGTGATGAATGCCGCGATGACGAACAAGGCGAAGTAGGCGTACTTCCGAATTTTTGAGAGGAAGTACGGCGTCACGACACCGATGCGCGTCAAGAACATCGTCACGACCGGCAACTGGAACAACAGTCCGAACGGGATTGTCAGTTGCAACAGGAACGTGAAATAGTTCGTCGCCCCGATGATTTGCGTCAGACCGAGGTCTTGCCCGAGGTCCGTCGAGATATCGAGGACGAGCGGGAACAACCAATAGTAGGCGAATGCGAGACCGATGAGGAACAAGATAAAGATGACCGGGATATAGGCGAGCGTCCATTTTCGTTCATTCGGATGCAGACCAGGTGCGACGAACGCCCACAGTTGATACAGTAGAAATGGACCAGACGCGACGAGCCCGATGACGAGCGCCAAGTTCAAGTAAATCATGAGCGGGTCCGCGACCCCAAAGGCGTTCAGCTCGAGCCCTCGTTCGACGAGGTCCGCCTGCAGATAGGCGAGCACGTATTTGACACTCGGCAAAGCGATCAGAAAGAAGGCAAAGACGACAAATGCCGACAGCATCAGTCGTCTCCGCAGCTCTGTCAAGTGATCGGACAGTGCCCGTTCT
Source organism: Exiguobacterium sp. SH3S3 (assembly GCF_004337115.1). NCBI lineage: Bacteria > Bacillati > Bacillota > Bacilli > Caryophanales > Exiguobacterium > Exiguobacterium sp. SH3S3. Next base: position 12,301 of record NZ_SJUU01000012.1, on the reverse strand, counting down.
TGATCAGGTTGATGGCTCATGGCTTACTGCTCTTTCTTCTCAATTTCTTTCTTGTCGGTCTCGTCGTGCTCTTTCATCATACCGTTCGTGGCATTTTTGAACTCACGGAGCGTCTGCCCCGCTGCCCGGCCGAACTCTGGCAATTTCTTCGGCCCGAAGAGGATGAGCGCGATGATGGCGATGACGAAAATACTGACGCCACCTGGGATACCGACGACGAGTGATGATTGTAGAAATTCCATTATTGATGGACCCCCTCAGCGGATGGATAGTGTTGCATAAAGTAAATGAGCGACTGGAGTTCGATCGACAAGTCGATATGATGGACGCGGACCGTGTCCGGTACAGTCAATCGCGCCGGCGTGAAGTTCAAGATCCCTCGAACGCCATAGCGGACCAAGTCATCGGCAACCGGCTGCGCGTAAGCGGACGGGACCGTGAGGATGGCGACATCGATTTTGTTTTGCTTCATGATTTGTTCCATCTCATCGACGTGATGAATCGGGACACCTGACATCGTCGTGCCGACTTTTGTCTCGTCTGCGTCGAACCCGACGACGATATGTGTGTTATTGTTTTTAAGGAAGTTATAGTTGACGAACGCTGTCCCGAGATGACCGACCCCGACCAAGGCGACGTTCGTGATCTCGTCTTGATTCAGCGTCTTACGGAAAAAGTCTAACAGATACTGTACGTTATAGCCATATCCCTTTTTACCGAGCGCACCGAAGTATGAGAAGTCACGGCGAATCGTTGCCGAATCGACCTTAACCGCCTCGCTCAGTTCAGCAGAAGACACACGCTGTTTCCCTGACGAATGTAGGCTTTGGATAAACCGATAGTATAGTGGCAACCGTTTGGCTGTCGCTTGCGGAATCTTTGGTTCGTTTTGACTCAACGGAAAGAGCCTCCTTTTTACGACGCGTTTCAAACGAATCTGATTTCATACACCTTGATTGTAAACGAATTCACATAAGCACTCAATGAATATACCTGAAAAGGGGAAGAAATAAAGTATACTAAACAGAGAGAAAGGGGTTTTTTCACTTGATCCTACTGCAAGTCAACAACTTATCCAAATCGTTCGGCGTCGAGCCGATTTTAGAGAATGTCAAACTAGAAATCCAAGAAGGCGAACGCGTCGCCCTCGTCGGCCGCAACGGCGCCGGCAAGTCGACACTGTTAAAAGTCATCGCCGGCGAGTACAACTATGACTCGGGCGACATCATGAAGCCAAAAGACGTGACGATCGGCTATCTCGCCCAAGACTCGGGGTTAGAATCGAACGAGACGATGTGGAACGAGATGCTCACCGTCTTCACCGATTTGATCGAACAAGAGAAGACGCTCCGCCAGATGGAGCAAGACATGGGCTCGGAGCGGATCTTGAACGACCCGGCCGCCTACGAGCGTCTGCTCGCGGCGTATGACGAGGAGCAGCACACGTTCAAAGACCGCGGCGGCTATCAGTATGAAGCGACGATCCGCTCGATCTTGCACGGGATGCGGTTTTACCCGGACGACTTCGAACGTCGGATCGACACGCTCTCAGGCGGACAGCGGACACGTCTTGCCTTAGCGAAGATGCTCCTGCAAAGCCCGGACCTGCTCATCTTGGATGAGCCGACGAACCATTTAGACATCGAGACGCTCAGCTGGCTCGAGAAATATTTGAGCGGCTATAAAGGTGCCGTCCTCATCGTCTCCCACGACCGTTACTTCCTCGACCGCGTCGTCTCGGTCGTCTACGAGCTGTCACGCAACCGCAGCCGCCGCTTCGTCGGGAACTATACAAAGTTCCTCGAGCAGAAGGCCGCGCTTTACGAGCAAGAGAAGAAGCAGTTCGATTCGCAACAAGAAGAGATCGCCAAGATGCAAGACTTCATCCAACGGAACATCGCCCGGGCGACGACGACGAAACGCGCCCAAAGCGTCCGCAAGCGGCTCGAGAAGATCGACCGTATGGACGTGCCGGACGGTGACGAACGGAGCGCGGTGTTGTCGTTCTCGATCAAACGTCAAAGCGGGAACGATGTGCTGAGCGGCAGCGACCTCGCCATCGGCTACGAGGAACCGATCGCACAACACTTGCGTTTCCAACTGCAGCGCGGCGAGTCGGTCGCCCTCGTCGGCCCGAACGGAGTCGGCAAATCGACGCTCCTCAAAGTGTTGACGAAACAACAACCACCGCTCACCGGTGACATCCGCTACGGTACCGGCGTCGAGATCGGCTACTACGACCAGGAACAACAGAACTTGTCGGACACGAACCGCGTCATCGATGAGATTTGGAACGACTGGCCGCTCATGCGCGAGCAAGAAGTCCGCAGTCTGCTCGGCCAGTTCTTGTTCAGCGGGGACGACGTCATGAAACGCGTCCAAGAACTATCCGGCGGCGAACGGGCCCGGCTGACGCTCGCCAAGCTCAAGCTCGAGCAACCGAACTTGCTCGTCTTGGATGAGCCGACGAACCACTTGGACCTCGACTCGAAGATGATCCTCGAGAACGCGCTCGTCGACTATCCCGGGACGATCTTGTTCGTCTCCCACGACCGTTACTTCATCGACCGGCTCGCGACGCGTGTCTTAGAGATCACGCCGAACGGCATCGATGAGTACCTCGGCGACTACTCGTACTACGTCGAGAAGAAAGAAGAGCTCGAGGACCTCGCCCGGCTCGCCCGCGAGGAGACGAAACAAGTCGTCGTCAAGAAGCAGCGCGCCGACAAAGAACAGCAGCGCGAAGAGCGCCGGTTGAAGCAGCGGGTCGAAGAGATCGAGCTGACGATCGAGCGCCACGAAGCGAGGCTAGAAGAAATCGAGCAGCTGTTGTGCGAACCGGACGTCTTCAACGACTTCGCTCGCGCCCAAGAACTGTCGACCGAGTCCGACGCGACGAAAGAGTCGATCACGGAACTGTTCGCAGAATGGGAGGAACTCCATTCATGATGCGTTCCCGTGCCATGCGGATCGATTGGATGCATGCGTTCCTGACCGGATTCGTCTACATCGTGCCGAGCGGGACCGAGTATATCTCGGAACTCATCCGTGGCGAGGCGACGAACGTCCCAATCATTTTATTTTACTTCCTGCCGATTGTCGTCGGGTTTATCATCCAAACATGGTCCGGTATCATCATCAGCCTGTTCAGCGGTCTCCTTATGAGCACGCTGTTCATCCGGCTTGTCATTTGGCCGATCGATGTCACGGTGCATAGCTTTTATGCGCCTGGCTCGGTCTGGGGCCACTTTTATCGAGAGACGCTGTTCATGTGGGTGCTCGCGTTTATCGTCTACGTCGTGAGCCGGGTGAATATGTGGTATCGAAATAATTATCGACAACCGAAAAACTGACGAAAGAGCGCCAATCCGCGTATAGCGGAAGGCGCTCTTTTATTATGATCGAGTATGCTGTTTGAACGTAAAACCCATCGTTAAAAAGATGTAGGGGAATGCCAACAAAATTAAATGGAAATATCCTATACTACCAAAGATGACTTCATCTTGTGCCGGATCAGACATCTCGTCTAAGTAAATGCCTAGGCTGTAGCTATACCAAATCACGTAAGCATAAAAGAATGCTGAAATACCGTAAATAATCTTTCCAATAAGATTTGTTTTACTCGTAGTCACCCCTACTAAAAGAAGGATTGGATAGAGGATTAGCAACGCGATTACAATGAAAAATAACGAATCTGGTTCAAAGTATTGAATGTTCATAGTTTACCTCGCCTTTAATAGTCTGGATTACAAAGTGCTTTATACGTATCCAACAATGAAACATCCGGTCGATTCGTATCTAGATTCCAAGATGATTTCCAAATCGTAGTCGGGTTAACTGCATGACAGATAAATTGATCTTTGAGCTTCGGGCGGTTTGCCGTACTTGTCGCTTGATACGAAGCGTCTGCTACAACTTCAGACCACATCTGTTTTCCGATGGCAGTTGACCCAAAAACGCCTAATAATGCGCCACCCAAAGTATAGCTAGCTGTAATATACGTTCGTGCACATGTCCGTGGATATACAGAAAAAGTATTAGAGTCCGTATACTTCGACGCTGTATTATCGATTGTATCCGAGCAGAACAATGGATCAGCGACTAAAGGATAATCCGTTCCTTCATAATCAATATGTTGGATCAACTGTTGGTCTTTAATCTCATAATATGTTTCGACTTCGTTTCCATTACTGTCTTTCGCCCAAGGGGAGCCAATGAAGACCTCTACCTCACCTTTTTCATTCACAATTTTGTACTCTCCATCTTCGTGAATAATTCGACTACCTTCAGTAATGTCTAAATCTAAGACATATTCTTTTGGCGACTCAGTTGATTCAATGTTGTAGAGGATTTGGACACCTCCTACTAAAGCCACATTTTCAATAGAATACTGTTCTTCTTTGTTTCTGAAAATCACTTTCCCTTCTTCTGTTTTATCGAATTCTAAATTTGAGTCTTCATGTATAATACTAAACTCATCACTTTCTTTCGTCATCGTAACTGATGGATTAGTGAAAAATACTTCAATTTCATTAAGCTGATCCGTATCGTTTACTAAACGATCCTCTTCAATCGAATCTACTTCTGCGTCTGGACGCAATTTCGATTCGCTCCCCCCTGTAGATGCGTAAGCTGGATGTGCTGTCCCCAGTATTGTAAATAAAGCCAAACTACTCATACATGCTTTCATTATAAAACCTTTACTTAACGTTGTGTCCCCCTACTATATAAGCTTTATATTTTGGGAAAAGACAAATATCGGCAGTTCAATCATCTGTTTTCTCTATTCTGCCCATGTCTTTCCCACCACTCTAATAGTATTCAAGATTGCTAATCAATTTTCTAGATGTCTTTTTTATCAAAACAAAAAGGACAATAGTACAACAATTTTCTTAGGTCATGAAAAATATACTAGGCTTATGGCCCTCAAAGTAACCATTTCCCATTTTTGTGATTATAATTTCATCCAGAGTCCACTATTAAAAAGATCACCATAAAGTGACGAGCCCGGTTCATCCGACTGTCAGATAGACTATGTAAACGAACAACAGAAAGTAGGTGAAATCAATGGAGTAGACTAAAAATATCCGCTTGATGGATTATGAATTGCGTCCCATCCATGCGCACATATTATTGGCCGGCTGACTATCGATACTCACTTGGCGCATTTTCTATAAAGTCTACCGTAGTTGCAGTTCTTTTCTCGTCGTCACGTTCTTCATCGAAGACAAATGAAAAAGGCTCACAGAGACGGACAATATCCGTTTCTGTGAGCCTTTTTTAGAAGTAGCGCAGCGGTTGGAAGCCGCGCGTGTGGAAGTCGAGCTTGATACCGTCTTCCGTGATAAAGAACACGTACTCGTTCGTATCGACGTCGCGGACGAACACTTTATAAAACGTCAGCGTCTCTTCGCGATTCGTCACATAACGGGCCTCATGGGCCGAGATGACTTGCGCGAACAGTTGTTGTTCGTCGAACTCTTTGACGAGCGCATCGAACTTGGCCGCTTCTTCCTCGGTCGCCTCACGGCCCGGGAAGAGCTCGTAATAGGCGTCGCTCGCTTTCGGCTGCACGCCGAGGTTACGGTCGACGACGATGACGCTCTTGATGTCTTGGTCTTCTAGATTCTTATAACCATACAGCGTCTCGATGAGTGTGTTCTCACCGGTCACACGGGTGATGCCTTCGAGCGTATCAGCGCCCGTCAGCGAACGGACCCGCGTCTCTTCTGGGACGATTTCTTCTACATAAGCGATATTATAAGCGCGGATGATCTCACGTACTTGCAAAAACGTCGCAACGACGAGCAATACGATGAGCCCTCCAATGATGATACGTTTCGTCATCTCTCTGTTCCCCCTAGACTGTCATGCTGTCTTCTAAGGATAACCCAGGAACCGCATTCATCGCCAGTGTATCGCGCTTGCCGCGCACATACGCGTGATGCGCCGCGACACCGATCATACCGGCATTGTCCCCGCACAGATTGAGCGGCGGGATGACGAGACGGATGCCTTCCCGTTCCGTCGCTTCCTTAAGGGCGGCCCGGAGCCCGCGGTTCGCCGCGACCCCACCGGCGACGAGCAGCTGCTTCGCACCTTTTTCTTTCACGGCCCGGATCGCTTTCTCCACTAACACCTCGACGACGCTCGCTTGGAAGCTCGCCGCCAAGTTTTCTGGGATCACCGTCTCACCGCGTTGTTCGGCGTTATGGACGGCGTTGATGACGGACGACTTGAGTCCGCTGAAGCTGAAGTCAAAGCTGCCGGCCTCGAGCCGGACGCGCGGGAACTTATACGTGTCTTCCCCGCTAGCTGCCAACCGGTCGATGGCCGGGCCACCTGGATAAGGGAGACTGAGCGTGCGGGCGACTTTGTCGTACGCCTCACCAGCCGCATCGTCACGTGTCTCACCGATGACTTCGAACACACCGTGCTCCGGCATGTAGACAAGTTCCGTATGGCCACCTGAGACGACGAGACAGACGAGCGGGAACTGCATCTCTTCGACGAGTTCATTCGCATAGATGTGTCCAGCGATGTGATGGACACCGATGAGCGGTTTACTGTGGGCGAACGCGAGCGCTTTGGCCGCACTGATCCCGACGAGAAGGGCACCGACGAGTCCTGGTCCTTGCGTGACCGCGACCGCGTCGACGTCATCCATCGTCACACCGGCTTCGCTAAGCGCGTCATCGATGACGTACGTGATCCGCTCGACGTGGTGACGCGAGGCGACCTCGGGTACGACACCGCCGAACCGTTTATGACTTTCAATCTGCGACGAGACGACGTTCGATAAGAGCGTCTTGCCGTCACGAATGAGGGCGACCGACGTCTCATCACAGCTCGACTCGATCGCGAGAATGAGCGATGTGTTCATAGTGATTCACTTCCTAACTTCGCCCAGTAAATATAGGCGTCTTCATTATTGTCTTGATAGTATCGTTTTCGGCGACCTGCGTTCTCGAAGCCGAACTGTTCATATAATTTTTGGGCACCGATGTTTGAGACGCGCACCTCGAGCGTGAGCGCGGCGAGTGACTTCGAACGGGCGAACTCGACGAGCTGCGTGAGGAGCATATTGCCGACGCCTTGGCCCCGGTATTCTGGTAAGACGGCGATGTTCGTGATGTGCCCTTCGTCGACGATTTGCCAGACGCCAATGAACCCGATGACGCGGCGCTCATGGACGGCGACGAAATAAATCGCCTGCTCGTTCTTGAGCATCTCGTTCATGAACGCTTCTTTCGTCCACGGGATGGCGAATGATGCCTCTTCGACTTTCGTGACTTCTTCGACATCGAGCCAGTTCATCCGACGGATTTTGATGTCAGCCATTGTTTTGTCCCTCGAGCCATTTTGCCTCGGCCTCAGCGAGACGAAGGTATTCCGGTTCGAACGCGTGCACGTCCGCCGTCGCTTCACCTAAAGCGACGAGGTCACCGGCCCGGCCATAACTGTGGGCGGCCGGCGCTTCTGTATAGTCATATGTTGCAAGCACGTCACGGAACGGCTCGACGTCACCAACGACGACGAACGGTCCCGTCATGTTCGCTTGTAGCCAATCGGCGACCGAGGCGTGACTGTCCGGTGTGACTTGTACGTTTTGTTGATAGTGCCCGATATAGGCGTTGCCGCGTCGCGCGTCAATGAGTGACACGACCGGAAGTTCGGTGTTCGGAGCCGCCGCCATGAGACGGAGCGCCGATACGCCGACGAGCGGAAGCTTCAACGTATAGGCGAGCGTCTTCGCCGTCGTCACGCCGATGCGGATGCCGGTGTAAGACCCAGGTCCCGTCGTGACGATGATTCGTTCGAGCTCGGTCGGTGTCCATTTGACGGCCGTCATGAGCTGTTCGATCATCGGCATGAGCGTGACGGCGTGGTTTTTCGAGACCATGACCGTCGCTTCTGCCTGGATGCTTCCGTTCTCACTGAGGGCGACGGACAGACGTGTCGTCGCCGTGTCGATCATCAGTTGCTTCATGCGAGCACCTCCTTGACGAGCGTGTCATACGCTTCACCAGTCGGTATGAACGTGATTGAACGTTCCTCGTCGCCTGTCCGTTCGATCGTGATCGCGAGGCGCTCGGTCGGTAGCGACGACTCGATCAAGTTCGACCATTCGACGATGGCGACGCCGTCACCATTGATGTATTCTTCAAGACCGATATCGTCCCCGGTGTCCTCGAGACGATAGACGTCCATATGGTAGAGCGGCAAGCGCCCTTGGTATTGTTTCATGATGGTGAACGTCGGGCTGTTGACGTTACGCGTCACGCCGAGTCCTTTGGCGAACCCTTGGGTGAACGTCGTCTTGCCGGCACCGAGGTCCCCGTTAAGCGTTATGACCGTTCCCGCTTTGACGAGCGCGGCGAGCTTTTCCGCTACGGCCTGCGTCTCTGGCGCGGAATGGGTAATCAATGTATACATGATGTTTCTCCTTTAGTCGATTCTAGCGATACGTACTCATTGTACACTCAATTTTAGGCAAAAAAAAACACGAAACGTCATCGTTTCGCTATCTCATTTAAAAATTGGTTGCGGGGGCTGGATTTGAACCAACGACCTTTGGGTTATGAGCCCAACGAGCTACCAGACTGCTCCACCCCGCGACGACATATGAAATTAAATAAAAATTGGTTGCGGGGGCTGGATTTGAACCAACGACCTTTGGGTTATGAGCCCAACGAGCTACCAGACTGCTCCACCCCGCGACGATTTGAATTGTTTCGACATCCTCTATAATAAGCGAGACTGTTATAAAATGCAACCTTTTTCTTAATGTTTTTTGGAAATTAGAATCGGGAACACTTAAAGGAGTGTAACTTTATTAACAGAAAAGGAGCGCGACCGACATGTCGAAATGGGGTAACCGCTTTAAAAAATGGTTCTTTTCCGAGTTAGATGCGTCCGTTTATTTCCATACGATCCCGTTCGTGCCGAAGCAGACCGTTCACGGGACGCTTCGCGTCTTGAACCCGACGTCAAAAGTGATCCGTCTGCATGAACTGACGCTCAACTTCCTGACGACGTTTAAAGACATCACGCTTGAAGGTAACGAATTCAACCGCGAGGCCGACATTCAGGAAGTCCCGATTCGCCTCACGGCCGTGCTTGAGCCCGGGGCAGAAGAACACATCCCGTTCACGTTCGACTTGACGATGTATGCCCCATCGACATCGGGCGCCCCTTACAGTGTCGAAGCGACCGTTTGGGACACCGATGGTAAACGCGTATGGTTCGACGTCGTCGAAAACATCGAGATCGAACCACTCCCTGAGTTGAAACGATTGCTCGAGGCGACCGAGCATGCCGGACTCGAGCTCATGTTCGTCCGCAACGTCATTGACCCGCTCGGTGAAGAACGACCTTATCCGTTCGTCGAGAAGTATGGGTTCAAGCCCGTCGGCGACTGGGCCGATGAGTTCGAGGTCGTGAAATCATTCTGGCGCATGGATGAAAATGGGGTCGACGTCTATTACTGGCTCGACAATATCGAACGACAGCGCACGCTCGACTCGATGGCGACCGACGTCGAACTCCGGCACCGATCCCTCACCTGGGAACAACTCGAGCACGAACAAGACCGCCTCGGACTCGGGATCCAAGATACGCTACGCAGCCACCGCTCTTCATGAGCGGTTTTTGTATGGACTTTTCTCAATCGTCCACCTGTCACCACTGATCGAGACGATCGTTTGAAAGTTGTCGCGATACGGATGCATGAACAGCTCGTATTGCAGACGCCGTTCTTCATGCGATGCTTTCAAGTATTCCATCTCCATCCCTCGCTCCGTTATGTCACGGGCAGCGCGTCGGGCGAACTCCGTATCCCCATCTGTATATAGGTAGACCGATATATCCATATACTTTAGATCGAGAAAGGCGACGCTCATTCCCTCGACGATGGTGACCTGCTTCTCGGGATCGATCCACGTCCGTTCGAGATACGGAACATCCATCGTATAAAACCCGACCCCTTCCTGTACCATCCGGACGTCCCGCTCGAGCGACAACAAGTGATGCGCCGCCGGATGACAGGCCGTCATCTTATAGTGATGCACCTTCCCATCGATCGTATAGTCGATCATCGCACTTTTCCGAAGCGTCGAGTCCGTGATATACGGGTCGGTGTTAATGTAGTTGACCTCACCTAGACGTGCTTGTAACTGTTTGGCGAACGTCGTCTTCCCGGCACCCCCGTGACTCGAAATCCCGATGAGCGTCCGTTCGTTCAGATCAATTTGATCGATGATTTGATCAATGAATCGCTCCATAATAAATCCCCCTTTGATACACTATACACAGAAAGGAAGTGTACCAATCCAATGTCGAACTGTCCATTTTGTCGTCCACATCTCGACCCGTCCCAACGCATCATCGCTGAGAACGATTCGTGCTACTTTCTGATGCATGACCGCGAACAAGACGTCCTTGTCGGTTCTGGTGTCATCGTCCCGAAACAGCATCGGGCGACAACGTTTGAGTTAACACCGACGGAATGGAGCGATACATACACCTTGCTTCATGACGCCAAGTCTTTCCTCGAGGAGACGTACGGTCCTGACGGCTATACGCTTGGCTGGAACGTCGGTACAGCGTCCAATCAGACAGTTCCACATGCCCACTTGCACATCATCCCGCGCTACGCAGACAGACCACATGCCGGCAAAGGGTTACGTCACTGGCTGAAGCGGCCGAAATGATCAAACAGCTCATCGTGTGATGATGAGCTGTTTCCGTTTCTCTTCCATGTCTTCGAGTTGTCGTTCCATACGCTCGACATCTCGCGTCATTTTCTCAATCAGTTTGGCGATCTCGCGATCGAGTCCGTTTACCTTGTCGAGTGAATCATTGATTCGTCCGTGCATCGTCCATTCAGAAAAGATATCATCGAGGAAGTAATCAGCGAACTGAATGAGTGATCCACGTTCGATGTGCAAGCCGCTGACGACTCCTTTCACATCAGCCAATTCACGCGCGAAACGCTCAAGTGCGGATTGGAGTTCATGCATCTTCCGTTCAGAAGCATCGATCGCGTCATGTTTCATCGCTGTCGCAATCAAGCCTCCTCCGAAGAACGTGTCATATGTCGACCAACTCTTCGCACTATCGAGATGTTTGAGCGTCTTTGAAATGGCAGCTCGCGCATCCTTTCCAGCTGCAATGGCTTCTTTATATTCAATGATCGCTTCGGTCGTCTCTACCTGTTGATTCGTGAGACGGTATAACGCTTCTCTTACGTCACGATCCTGCTTCAGGTGACCTTCTTTTTCTTTTATAAACGCTTCCCATTTTACATCGATTCCGTTATATGCCTTAAAGGTTTCATACAAATCACGACGCTCAAGCACTAACTCATCAATCATCGCCTCGTGTTCTCGTAGCTTGAATTCTGCCCGGGCCGCCTCTTCTAGTTCAATCGTACGTTGCTCGCTAAACGTTCCACGCAGCTTAAGCCACGCATTGACGAGTGAGAATGTCTCTAAGTCATAGACATCACGCTGTTCTTTCGTGAATGTATTGAGCAACTGTTTTCGTACGGTCTCATGTTCGACAATTTGTTTGTCGAGAGTCTTCAGTTTACGAGCTAATCGGTCTCGTTCAGCGAGACGCTGTTGAAGTATCAACTGGCGTTCATATAATTCATTCATAGTGGTAACTCCCTTTCTTCTGTAACCCTTGTCTCGTTGTACGATAAAATCCGCCATAAAGTTTCAAATGAACGACAAAAAAGGACGACCAAGCATGTGCTTGATCGTCCTTCATATTGCCCGGCAACGTCCTATCCTCACAGGGGGAGACCCCCAACTACTTTCGGCGCTGAAGCGCTTAACTTCCGTGTTCGGCATGGGAACGGGTGTGACCGCTTCGCTATCGCCACCAGACAAGTATTATAATACCGCTGTTTAATTAAAAAGTCAACGCTTTTTCTAAAAATAGTTTGTTTTATTATATATGAAACAAAAAGACGACCAAGCGTGTGCTTGGTCGTCTTTCATATTGCCTGGCAACGTCCTATCCTCACAGGGGGAGACCCCCAACTACTTTCGGCGCTGAAGCGCTTAACTTCCGTGTTCGGCATGGGAACGGGTGTGGCCGCTTCGCTATCGCCACCAGACAAGGGAATTGTTCCCTGAAAACTGAAGACTCATCAAGTTCAAACCGTTTCTAGATCAAAGCCTCGACCGATTAGTATCATTCAGCTCCACACGTCGCCGTGCTTCCACCCATGACCTATCTACCTCATCGTCTCTGAGGGGTCTTTCTTGATTGCTCAAAGGGAAATCTCATC
>NZ_SJUU01000011.1:0-119886 GCF_004337115.1 Exiguobacterium sp. SH3S3 | reverse complement strand
GATGAGATTTCCCTTTGAGCAATCAAGAAAGACCCCTCAGAGACGATGAGGTAGATAGGTCATGGGTGGAAGCACGGCGACGTGTGGAGCTGAATGATACTAATCGGTCGAGGCTTTGATCTAGAAACGGTTTGAACTTGATGAGTCTTCAGTTTTCAGGGAACAATTCCCTTGTCTGGTGGCGATAGCGAAGCGGCCACACCCGTTCCCATGCCGAACACGGAAGTTAAGCGCTTCAGCGCCGAAAGTAGTTGGGGGTCTCCCCCTGTGAGGATAGGACGTTGCCAGGCAAGATCGTTCCGCAATAGCTCAGTGGTAGAGCAACCGGCTGTTAACCGGTAGGTCGTAGGTTCAAATCCTACTTGCGGAGCCAATAAGGCCCGTTGGTCAAGCGGTTAAGACACCGCCCTTTCACGGCGGTAACACGGGTTCGATTCCCGTACGGGTCACCATTTTGGAGGATTAGCTCAGCTGGGAGAGCACCTGCCTTACAAGCAGGGGGTCGGCGGTTCGATCCCGTCATCCTCCACCATTTTAATTAACCAATCAAACCATATATGCCGGTGTAGCTCAGTTGGTAGAGCATCTGACTTGTAATCAGAGGGTCGAGGGTTCAAATCCTTTCGCCGGCACTCCTTGGGGGGGTAGCGAAGTGGCTAAACGCGGCGGACTGTAAATCCGCTCCCTCGGGTTCGGCGGTTCGAATCCGCCCCCCCCCACCAGGTTTGAGCCATTAGCTCAGTTGGTAGAGCATCTGACTTTTAATCAGAGGGTCGCAGGTTCGAGCCCTGCATGGCTCACCATTTTTTTCGCGGAAGTAGTTCAGTGGTAGAATACGACCTTGCCAAGGTCGGGGTCGCGGGTTCGAATCCCGTCTTCCGCTCCATATTTATTCCCTGTAATGGGGCCTTAGCTCAGCTGGGAGAGCGCCTGCCTTGCACGCAGGAGGTCAGCGGTTCGATCCCGCTAGGCTCCACCATTTGTTTTTTTCTTAAGTTACTTACGACTTAAGTTTTTTTTTGCGTAAATCCATGAAACCATTCACTTAAGAGTACAGAGAAAGGCAGCCTGCCACCATTCAGGCTGCCTTTTTGTATGTTTATTCACCGGTGTGTGAAGTTGAACCACACATTTGGTAGCGTTTACAATGTAGGTATCAATTGCTCAAGGGGGAATGGCTATGCAATGGTCATATATTGAAGTACCACTCCGTTACGGACAGGGGAAACACGGAGTCGATCAAGGTCCAACTAAATTGCGAACACTCGGAATTGAGGCATTACTGCCAAAAGGGACGCTACAACAAACGATTCGCGTCTTGCCAGAGTCAGAAATTCAAGTGAATGAAGAACATTTAAAGCGTGTAGACGGCGTCTTGTATACGGTCAATGAGCTGGCAGACGTCGTTGCTGCCGATGTCCGAGCGAATCGATTCCCGTTGATCGTTGGGGGCGATCACAGCATGGCAATCGGTACACTAGCTGGGCTCGCCAAAACCGGACCGTACGGCGTGATTTGGGTCGATGCCCATGCTGATTTGAATACGGGGGAAACATCACCGTCAGGCAATATTCACGGGATGCCGCTTGCCGCTGCGATGGGACTAGGTGACATCCGATTGACGGAAGTCGGAGGGCGTGAACCAAAGCTTGCGCCAGAACATCTAGTTTACATCGCTTTACGTGATATTGATGAGGGAGAGATGCGAGAGATTAAGCGGCTTGGGATCAAGGTCGTGACGGTCGAAGAAGTTCGGACGCGTGGCGTCGAGACAATCATGGCTGAAACGATCGAGTATTTACGTAATCGTGTCGATCGCTTCTATCTCAGCTTTGACATGGACAGTTTGGACGCTCAACTCGTCCCTGGAACAGGAACCCCGGTCGATGGCGGGTTGACGGCAGAGGAAGGGAAAGCAATTTTGGCGGAAGCGATGAAAGCCGACGAGTTGATTGCGATCGAGCTCGTCGAATTGAACCCTGCACTTGACCAAGAGGATACAACCGTTCAACTCGCCTTCAGTTTATGCGAAACGATTTTGAAATCCAAAGAAAACCTGTTACTGGAAAGCAAAACAGTCTAATCGCCTTACAGTTTCCAAATCCGTTTGCTACAATGGGTTTGGAAACTTTTTTTGTGTGATGTGAAACCTGATCAGACAACTGAACGTATACTGTATTGACCGCATAGGTTGCGGAGAGGGGAAGTGGATTGATGGAACGGCTGACCATCCGTTTAGTAGACGAATTAAGGTCGGGGAATCACGATTCGTTTGCTGAGCTGGTAGAACTGTACAAGGATGGTGTCTTTGCCGTCGCCTTTAAGATTTTATACGATCGTGGCGAAGCCGAGGATGCTGCCCAAGAGACGTTCATTCGTGCATATACCCGGATTGATACGTATGATCCGCAGTATAAGTTCAAGACATGGTTGTATCGAATCGCCACGAACGTCGCCATCGATCGTCTCCGAAAGCGAAAGCCGGAGTATTCGATGGATGCCGAAATCGCTGGCACGGATGGTCTCACCTATCAAGACCATTTGGCCGATGATGCCCCCCAACCCGACGCCCAAGTCGTTCACCGCGAGATTCGAGGCGAAATGCATGAGGCAATCCAGCAACTGCCGGACAAATATCGTATCCCGTTACTGCTCAAGTACGTGGACGATTTGTCGCTCAAAGAAATTAGCGTCATGATCGATATGCCGGTCGCAACGGTTAAAACAAGGATCTTCCGGGGAAGAGAAATGTTAAAAACAATCTTTCAAAACAGGGAGGGGTTCAATTGACTCCTGAAGAGAAACTGCAACAATACTTGGAAGATGGCATCCTGCCCGAAGAATCTGACGAATTACGTCAATTACTAGAGGACGAAGCCTTATACGAGGCGTACCTTCAGTACGAACGAATAGATGCCGAACTTAAAGCACTTCCACGTCCTAAGCTATCAGACGATTTTACGGCGCGCGTGATGGCGGCCATTCCTGAAGCGAAAACGTCTCCGCCGGCGACACCGATCGTGCGTCTTGAAGACCGTCCACGGCCACGGAGAAAACCGCATTCGAAACAGATGACTTGGTTGCGGAAGCATCCGGGACTCGTCGCGGCCTTACTATTCTTTAGTTTAATGTCGAGCGCGACACTCGGTTTATGGAACGGCTCTACCGAAACCATGACGTACACGAAAGTACCTGGAATCGTTGTCACAGAGAACGAGGTCGTCGTACCGAAAGACGTCATCGTCGAGCGTGATATTACGGTCCAAGGCGGGGACCTGCGGATCGAAGGTACCGTCAACGGCAATGCGACAGCCGTGCACGGCCGAGCCTATTTGGCCAGTGCGGGTGAAGTGACCGGAGAGCTCGAACAAATCGACCGGATTTTTGAGTGGGTTTGGTACTCCATCAAGCAAATACTTTAATCGAGGCGCCTCAGGGCGTCTTTTTCATTCGTTTCAATCTGGTTTCGTTTTGTCATCTAACGATGCGTTGTTTGGGAAATATGATATAATGAAACTTGCACGAATTGGCTAGGTAGTTGAGGAGGGGAGCATTTGCCGCTACTTGAAAAGGTTTCAATCTTATCATTTTTTAGTCTTTCAGAGAACGTACATTGGTACGATTATTTGAATGATGTTTTAGATATTGTCGTCGTCACGTACGTCATCTATAAACTGATGATGATCGTCCGTGGGACAAAAGCGGTCCAACTGATAAAAGGGATTTCAATCATCCTCGTCAGCTGGTTCCTCAGCGGATTCTTTGGTTTGAAGACGTTACAGTTCTTGCTGAACCAAGTGATCACGTATGGTTTGCTTGGGATCATCATCATCTTCCAACCAGAACTTCGACGCGGGCTCGAGCACTTAGGGCGAACGAGCAATTTGTTCGGTCGTACGAGCACGAGCGATGAGGACAAGCAACGACAAATGATCGAAGCGATTGTCAGTTCGGCACAGTACATGTCGAAACGTCGAATCGGGGCGTTGATCGCGATTGAACGAGATACCGGGTTGAACGAATACGTTGAAACCGGTATCCGGATGGACTCGCACATCACGTCACAACTGATCATCAATTTATTTATTCCGAATACACCGCTTCACGATGGGGCGATGATTATCCAAGACGGGAAAATTGCAGCGGCGGCTTGTTATTTACCGCTCTCGGAAAGCCCGCACATCGATAAGGCGCTCGGGACGAGACACCGGGCCGCGATCGGGGTCAGTGAAGTGACCGATAGCGTGACGCTCACCGTTTCAGAAGAGACGGGTGCGGTATCTCTGGCGATTGCTGGACGTTTATACCGCGAGCTAGACGAGGAGGCAC
Organism: Exiguobacterium sp. SH3S3; assembly: GCF_004337115.1. Taxonomy (NCBI): domain Bacteria; kingdom Bacillati; phylum Bacillota; class Bacilli; order Caryophanales; genus Exiguobacterium; species Exiguobacterium sp. SH3S3. The sequence continues at coordinate 115,557 of NZ_SJUU01000011.1, read as the reverse complement.
TTCGCAACAAGTTGATCCAAGAACTTGTTATTGAAGAAAAAGAGACGACACTCTCGTTCTTTAATAAAAAAGGGGGGGACAAGTAAGTGATTGATCAGTGGTTACAACATAAATGGTTTCTCCGCATCATCGCACTTGCTTTAGCCATCCTTCTTTATTTTATGGTCGCCGAGACGAGCTCGTCGACCAATTCAACAAATGCATTGCCGATTGTTGGGCAAAGTTCGATGTCGCTTGACGTTCCTGTCGAAGTATTCTTCGATGAAGTACAATACGTCGCGTACAACGTTCCTGAAGAGATGAACGTTGAGCTGCAAGGTCCATCGAGTAGTTTGACGATGACAAAATTGGTGAAAGATTATCAAGTGTTCGTCGATTTAACGAACCTCGGTACTGGGTTCCATCGTGTCCCGGTGGAAGCACGGGGTTTCGGTGGGGATGTAAACGTAAAACTTGAGCGTGACACTGTTGAAATTTACATCGATCGAAAACAGACAGTTGAAGTACCTGTATCGGTCAACTTGTTAAATAAAGACCAGTTGCCGGAAGGGTATGTGGTCGGAGAAGCGGAAATCGAGCCGGCGACTGTAAAAGTTTCTGGTGGCGAAAGCCGGATTCAAAACGTAAAAGAAATCACGTTGAACGTCGATGTGGCGAATCAAAACCAGACGTTCACGCGTGAGGTGCCGCCGACGATTTTAGATGCGAACGGAAACCCGCTTAACGTGACGGTCGAACCGAACATCATCAACGTCACGGTTCCTGTCTATGAACAAAGTGCCGTGTTCCCGATTGAAGCTGTCACGACCGGCGAAGTTGCCGATAAATTCAGGCTCGTTGACACGTTGCTAGAGGAAACAGAAGTCCGTGTTTTCGCACCGCGCGAAGTGCTCGATGCACTAGACCGTGTTGAGACCGAGCCGATTGACCTTGATGGCGTCGATCAAACGGGGAAAGTGACAGCGAAGCTTGTCCTGCCGGAAGGCGCATCATCGCTCGCTGCCGAGCAAGTGGAAGTCCAGCTACTCGTCCGAGCGGATGATCAAACGCGAGATGATACCGGGGAATTGACGGAACGCATCCGTTTAACCGTGCCTGTCACGGTCAGAGGCTATGATCGGACGAACTATACGCTTCAAGCACCGGAAGTCGTCAGCGTCACATTGTCAGGTAAACGGTCACTCCTTGAGAGCGTGACGTCGAACAGCATCAGTGTGACACTAGATTTGACGGGTCTGCCGAGTGGTTTGCATGGGGTCGATGTAGACTATGAAGTACCGAAAGGCGCGACGGTCGTCTCGCCGAAAACAATCGACGTCGAGTTAACGAGCGTCGAAGACCAAACCGAAACGTCTTCGCTTCAATGAGACGTTCAATCATACAAAAGTGAGGAAACGAATATATGGGTAAATATTTTGGAACAGATGGGGTCCGCGGTGTCGCGAACTCAGAATTGACAGCAGAACTAGCTTATCGTTTAGGACGCATTGGTGGTTACGTGTTATCGAAGCACTTGCCAGCCGGTGAACAGCCGAAAGTATTGATCGGGCGTGACACACGCATTTCAGGTCATATGCTCGAAGGCGCACTGATCGCAGGTCTTTTGTCAATCGGAGCGGAAGTGATGCGTCTCGGTGTCATCTCGACACCAGGTGTGGCTTACTTGACGAAGTCGCTTGACGCGACAGCAGGTGTCATGATCTCAGCTTCACATAACCCGGTTGCCGACAACGGCATCAAATTCTTCGGTAGCGACGGTTTCAAGCTCGATGATGCGACTGAAGCAGAGATCGAAACGATTCTCGACGCGGCGGAAGATACACTCCCGCGTCCGACAGGGAAAGATCTCGGATTCGTCTCGGACTACTATGAAGGGGCACAAAAATACCTTCAACTCTTGAAACAGACGGTCGATGAGGACCTCGATGGTCTCCATATCGCCCTCGACTGTGCCCATGGCGCGACGAGCGGCCTTGCGGCTCGCTTGTTCGCTGACCTTGAAGCGAACGTCTCGACAATCGGTAGTTCACCGAACGGGTTGAATATTAATGAAGGCGTCGGCTCGACACATCCGGAACACTTGGCACAATTCGTTCGCGAAAAGGGAGCGGACATGGGCCTTGCGTTTGACGGAGACGGAGACCGCTTGATCGCAATCGATGAGAACGGCGACATCGTCGACGGCGATAAAATCATGTACATTTGCGGAAAATACTTGAGCGAAAAAGGTCGTTTGAAAGACAATACGATTGTCGCGACAGTCATGAGTAACCTTGGCTTCCACAAAGCAGTCGAAGACGCAGGTATGACGGCTCTTCAAACAGCTGTTGGTGACCGTTACGTCGTCGAAGAGATGAAGAAGCATAACTACACGCTCGGTGGCGAGCAGTCGGGTCATCTCATCTTCCTCGATTACTCGACGACGGGCGACGGGATGCTCTCGGGTGTCCAACTCGCACAAATCGTGAAGACGACAGGACGCAAGCTGTCTGAACTAGCAGCTGAAATGCCGGTCTATCCACAAACGCTCGTCAACATTCGCGTCACGAATAAACAGGATGCGATGACAGGGGAGCGCGTGCTCACAACGATTCAAGAAGCGGAAGCTGAAATGAACGGAAACGGGCGTATTCTCGTCCGGGCATCAGGTACAGAGCCACTCGTTCGAGTGATGGCTGAAGCGCCGACGAAGGAAGACTGCGACCGTTACGTCGAACAAATCGCTCAAGTCGTCCGTGAAGATTACGGTGTTGAAGGATAATTTTGTCGAAACAGGGAATAACACAAGGGAATCCAATTTTGGGTTCCCTTTTTGTTTCCGTTTTGTCACTGTGAAATCATTTGATTTTCTTGACGGATGGGGGTGTGATTTGTACTATTAAGAGCGTGACCTTAGAAACGGAGGGGCACAAAGTACGAGAAAGCGCCAGAACTCTTTATGAGTTGACGAGGTTGGAGGTTATCGAGATTTCGGCGGATGCCTCCTAGTCGCCTGTCACGACTAAAAGCAATCCCTCAAAACGTTCGGGTGACCGGACGGCCAAAGGGGAGCGCATTGACAGCTCTTTGAAAAAGCCCGTTTCCTTTTTCGAGAAATCGAATATAGAGGAGATTTTTGTATGTGTGGAATTGTAGGAATGATTGGGAATATCGGAGCGAAGGAAATCCTTCTCAAAGGTCTGGAAAAACTCGAGTATCGTGGCTATGACTCGGCAGGTCTTGCGTTGATGCATGACTCTGTCAACGTTCATAAGGAAGTCGGTCGCATCAAGGCGCTACGCGAAGTCGTCCCAGCAGAAGTAGACGGATTGATCGGAATCGGCCACACACGTTGGGCAACACACGGGGTACCGAGCGTACCGAACGCCCACCCGCACCAGAGCACGACGGGCCGCTTCACGCTCGTCCACAACGGTGTCATCGAGAACGACGAGCAGATCAAGGCGACGCTCGACGCACCGTTCCTCTCAGAGACGGACACGGAAGTCATCGTTCAATTGATGGAGAAGAACTTCGTCGCACTTGGTGACGTCGAATTGGCCTTCCGCAAGACGTTGTCTGAGCTCCACGGCTCGTACGCGATCGCGATGATCGACTCAGAGGACAAAGAGCGCCTCTATATCGGTAAGAACAAGTCGCCGCTCCTCGTCGGACTTGGTGATGGTACGTTCAACGTCGTCGCGTCGGACGCGATGGCGATGCTCCAAGTGACGGACCAGTACCTCGAGCTCCACGACGGCGAGATCGTCATCTTGACACGTGAGTCGGCGACGATCAAGACGCTCGACGGCGACGTGCTCGAGCGCGCGCCGTACACGGCCGAGATCGATGCGTCAGACATCGAGAAGGGCACGTACGCGCACTACATGTTGAAGGAGATGGACGAGCAACCGGCCGTCATCCGTAACATCATCCAACACTACCAGAACGACAATGGCGACATCGAGCTCACGGAAGGCGTTCGTTCGCTCGTCTCAGAAGCAGACCGCATCTACATCGTCGCTTGTGGAACGAGTTACCACGCTGGTCTCGTCGGCAAGCAATTGATCGAGCGCGTCGCTGGTGTGCCGACTGAAGTGCACGTCGCGTCAGAGTTCGGTTACAACATGCCGCTCCTCACGGAGAAACCATTGTTCCTCTTCATCTCACAATCAGGTGAGACGGCCGACAGCCGTGCCGTCCTCGTCGAAGTGAAGAAGCGCGGCTACAAAGCGCTCACACTCACGAACGTTGCCGGTTCAACGCTGTCGCGTGAAGCGAACGAGACGATGCTCCTCCATGCTGGCCCTGAGATTGCGGTCGCATCGACGAAAGCGTACACGGCGCAAATCGCCGTGCTGGCGATCCTCGCTTACGACATCGCTCGTGCGAACGGGAAGAAGCTTCCGTTCGACCTTATGACGGAACTCGCTCGCATCGCGACGATCATGGACTCGGTCATGGCTCAAAAAGAAATCTTTGAGCAGTTGGCTGACAAGTTCTTGAAAGAATCACGTAACGCGTTCTTCCTCGGTCGTGGGATGGATTCATACGTTGGTCTCGAAGGCGCGCTCAAGCTGAAAGAGATCTCGTATATCCAAGCGGAAGGCTACCCAGGCGGTGAGCTCAAGCACGGACCGATCGCGTTGATCGAAGACGGCACACCGGTCATCACGCTCGTCTCGCAACCGAACACGCACCTCAACATTCGTGGAAACATCAAGGAAGTTGTCGCTCGTGGCGCAGTTGCCTGCACGATCTCGATGGAAGGCATGGAACACGAGAGTGATTCATTCGTCTTGCCGCGTGTCGAGCCGTTGCTCACACCACTCGTGACGGTACTCCCGCTTCAACTCATCTCATATTACGCTGCACTCGCGCGTGACTGTGATGTCGACAAGCCACGTAACTTGGCGAAGTCAGTAACTGTAGAATAAAGAGTAGGCCAAGATCTTTCGAGATCTTGGCTTTTTTTTGTGATTTACGTTGCGTCAACCGGCTTGATATACTGAGTTTATAAACGACTAAGGAGAGAACGCCATGCGAATCCAAACATTTAAAACATTCATCCTGCCGGAGGAAGTGCGTTCATAAGTTGGCCCACCTCCTCCGATGATTTACCGTATTGGAACAATCATATCGGAGGACTACCCAATTGAAGATTCAACAACTGTATTACATGGTCACGAGTTCGCGCTCACTTGTCATCCAGATGGTATTCACGCTGAACGCCATCTATTACGTGACGACCGCCGAGCTGAACGCGCTGCAGCTCGTCTTGATCGGCACGATTTTAGAAGTATCGATTTTCCTGTTCGAACTGCCGACGGGACTCGTCGCGGATTTGTACGGCCGCAAACGGTCGATTGTCATCGGCACCGGTTTGATCGGACTAGCCCACTTGTTAGAAGGCGGCATCCCAGAATTTTGGGCCATCGCGGTCGCCTCTTCACTGTGGGGAATCGGCTGGACGTTCATCAGCGGGGCTGAGCAGGCGTGGATTGCCGATGAAATGGGGAACCAGGAGTTAGAACAGGTGTTTTTACGAGGCGCTCAGTACAGTTCACTCGGTCGCTTTATCGGGATTGGGATAGCGGTGCTATTCGCAGAAATGACGTCCGTGCAAACGACGATTGTCGTCGCTGGAGGTTTGTTAATAGGACTCGCGCTCCTCATCTGGAAAGTAATCCCGGAAACGAAGTTTGAGCCGATCACCCGAGCTGGCACCTCAAATCTGCTTCAGGCGAAGCAGACGGTAGCAGAAGGCTACGCCCATATCCGCGGCAATACGATCCTCGTTGGGTTGGCCGCCATCACGCTCGTCTGGGGACTCGCGAGCGAAGGGTTCGACCGGTTGTGGGGCGCTCATTTGATCGATACGTTTCGGTTGTCAGAACAAGCGGCCATCTATTGGTTCGGCCTGTTTTATGCCGTTGCGTTTTTACTGAACATGCTCGTCCTCAAAGGTGTCGAGACGTACATCAAAGGACGCTACGCGACGACATTGTTTTGGTTCAACGTTTTGCTCATCCTCACGATGCTTGCGTTCGCATGGGTCGGACAATTCTTTGTGGCCGTCTTGTTGTATTGGACGATTGCCGCGCTTCGGAACGTGCATTATCCGCTCATGAGCGTCATGACGAACGAGCGGCTCCCATCCAAGGGTCGGGCGACGATTTTGTCGATGTTCGGTCAAGTCGATGCGTTCGGCCAAGTCGCCGGCGGTCCACTCATCGGCCTCGTCGCCCTATATACGTCGATTCAAGGGGGGCTCGGGGCGTCAGCACTGTTGCTACTACCGATGCTCTATTTTTTAAGAAGGATTAAGCACCATTAATTCGAAGACCGTGCCTCGATTCGTTCGAGGACGGTTTTTTCAGTTAGATAACGAATCCGCTACAAATGTCTTGTCCGAGCGCAATCAGGGTACAGTAAATATGAGACGGCACAAATGAGGGGAGCGATTCGATGAAACAAAAGAAATGGGCGACGACACTTGGTGCCATGTTGCTCGCGACGTCACTCGCCGCCTGCGGTGATACGACAGAAGAAGACCAAGCTATTGACGTGACAGAAGAACAAATCGCAGAGCAAGAAGAAGAGCATGGCGCGATGGACCATTCGGGATCGGGTGAGGTGCCTGCCGAGTTAGAAGAAGCGGCAGACCCGACGTATCCGATTGACTCGATGGCCGTGTTGACTGCGGACCATATGCTTGAGATGGAAGGCGCGGAAGCGAAGATCGTCGGTGCTTATGAGACTACAGCTTACGCGGTCACGTATACACCGACAGATGGCGGGGAACCGGTCGAGAATCATAAATGGGTGATTCATGAAGAACTCGATACATCCGAATCAGCTCCGCTTGCTGATGGGACCGAGGTGACGCTTCAGTCCGACCATATGGAAGGCATGGACGGCGCGACCGCGACGATCGACTCCAGTGAACAAACGACCGTGTATATGGTCAACTTCATGTTGCAAGACGGAGAAGAAGTGACGAATCATAAATGGGTGACTGAAAATGAATTAGAACCGAAAGAGTGACGAGAAGACTAAAAACAGGGCGATACCCTGTTTTTCTATGGAGTTTGAAACATTTCATGTCGCGTTGCGTATAAGACAGGAAACACGAATGAAAAGAGGAAATAATATGGTTCACACATGGAATGAGCGAGCGCATACTGCGTTAAAAGGGAAGACGGGGATGTTGCTCATCTGGTCGTTCGCGTGCTCGGTTCTATTAGAGATAGGATTGATGGTAGACCCGACCTATTACGGCTTGGCGATAGAATCTGTTGCGCTGACCGTCCTTAGCCTTGGTGGTATCTTATTTTACATAGTCCTCTACCCAGTTATCGTCGGATACAACTGGCTCATATTAGAGACGGTACGAGGCCAGACAGTTCGATTGAGTGACGTCTTCGCTCCGTTTCGTCACCGCTACGGGAAGCATCTGCTTGCGACGCTTCTCATCATGTTGTTCCAAGTCTTATGGACACTATTATTGGTCGTACCTGGCATCGTGAAGTACTTCTCGTATGCGTTCACGTATTTCATCTTGCGCGACGAGCCGGACCTGTCCATTACAGAGGCAATTACGAAATCAAGGGATTTGATGCGCGGGCAAAAATGGGATGCGTTCAAACTGATTTTGCCGTTTATCCCGATGTATTTAGTCGGTTGGATTTTTTACATACGGCTCGATTTGGTCGTTCTCGGCTCATGGATTTTCCTTGTCGCGACGTCACTCATCCGCCCGTTCATCATCAGTCGATTCGCGATCATGTATGAAGACGCACGTCGGGCGTATGACGAGCAATGGAACCGCTCGGCGTGAAGCGCATCGAGTCTGATTTGACACGCTGACTCGTGATACAATCTTCCTGAAAGAGGGGGAATGCACATGAATATTGGAATCATTGGGGCAGGACTTAGTGGGATTGTCGCAGCACGGGAACTCGTCCGGCAAGGACATACGGTTGAACTGATTGAGAAGAGCCAGAGCGTCGGTGGACGCTTGGCGACCCGACGGATCGGGGCCGGGAAAGCCGATCACGGGGCCGTCTATTTCACCGTACGCGGGGAAGCGCTTAAACAGGCGGTCGCCGATTGGGTCGAGCGGGACTGGGTAAGCGTCTGGTACGCCGACCCGTATCCGCGGTACGTCGCCCGTGACGGCATGAACGCGCTCGCCAAACAGTTGGCAGACGGCTTGACCGTCCAATTGAACGAACAAGTCGAGACGGTCAGTATGGAGAACGGGACGGTCGTCGTCACGACAGACGTGGCGACGCGCCACTATGACCGTCTCCTCATCACGTCACCGCTCCCACAGACGTTCGAGCTGCTCGCTGACTTATCGAGTCAGGTGGCTGAGTCGTTGCGTGAGCTGACTTACGCCCCGACGTTCGTCGGGTTGTTCGAGTTCGCGGGCGACACCCAAATCGGTGCGGACGGGATTATCGACACGGACTTGGCACCTGGTCTGTTGAAAATCATCAACAACCGGCAAAAAGGCATCTCGGCGACAGAACTCGTCAGCGTCTACATGGATGAGGCGTGGAGTGAAGCTTGGTATGAGCGTCCTGCTGAAGACACGCTTCAAGAAATCGAGCGGTTGCTAACAACCGTGACCGGAGACGTAGCGATTCAGTCGAGACAGTTGAAGCGGTGGCGCTACGCCCAGGCGACAGACGTTTGGCACGAGCCGTACTATAAATTGAACGACGCCCCGATTTACTTGGCGGGTGACGTCTTCCTCGAGCCGGACGATGCTTCAGGGCGGACCCGGTTCGAAAGTGCGTACGTCTCGGGTCTCCGCGTTGCGGCAGCGATGCGGTCCTAAACCTTCTGCGGAAGGTTTTTTGATCACGACGCCTAATAGTCAGGCATACGATTTTGAGAAAGGAGGCGTTGATTACGTGAATCGGGTGAGTCTGAAACCGTTGCGCATACAGCACGAAACCGCATTGTACACGTTTGAATGTGAGAACCGTCCCTATTTCGAGCGTTACGTTCCGAGCCGTGGAGACGCGTACTATGAACCTGAAGCATTTCGTCAGGCGTTAGAACGTTTGTTGGCCGAACAAGTGAACGGGGATGGATATTATTATTTGATTTGTCATGGTGAGGCCATCGTGGGGCGTCTCAACGTCCATCATGTCAATTTCGAGACCGGGGAAATCGGCTATCGAATCGGTGAGAACTATGTAGGTCGTGGATATGCCACCGCAGCTCTTCAGCAATTACTTACGCTTAACCTTCCTCGATTCACACGATTGATTGCCAAGACGACGACAGATAACAAGGCGTCCCAACACGTCTTGATGCGTTCTGGCTTTTCTCGTGAAGATGAAATACATCAGATTGAATGGGAAGGACGATTCTTATCTTTTTACACATACGTTTACGAAATGGACCGATGAAGCGCCTACTTCGTCGGTCTTTTTATTTGACGGCATCTAGTTTAGGGCATAAACTATCTCTAACTAGTTTAGGGGGTAAACCAAAATGAAAGAATTGATGCGGGAGGCCGTCCAACTATTTGAAGAAGTCATGTTCCACGGAGCGGAACATGTCATTGAGGCGATGGAAGGCGACGTCTGGCGCGAGTATTCGCGTGAACAGCTCCAACTATTAAAACTGCTCGAACAGTTCGGCCCGATTCAAGCGGGTCAGTTGGCGATGAAACAAGGTGTGCATAAGAGCGCCGTTTCAAACCGCTTAAAAAAACTCGTTGAGAAACAGCTCGTCGTCAGTCGACGCGGGCAAGACCAACGCGAACGGTTGATCGAACTGACAGCGGCGGGACACCACGTCGTCGAACAGGCAGATACGGCCGTCTACCATTATGTCGAGTCACTACTCGACGGGAAAATAGATGAGGCAGAGATCGAACAGTTCGTCCGGACGTTCCGGAAAATCAAAGAGCTGCTTCGAATTGGGGAGGAATAACACGTGCGCAAAATTATTCAATGGCGCTTCGGCATCTTGATCGGTCTCGTCGTGTTGACGGCGGCCTTGTTCGTCGCGGCACCAAACTTGACCGAACAGGCAGAACAGGCGGGAAGTTTCCAACTGTCTGAAGACATGGACTCGCAACGCGCGCAAGACATCTTGAACGCTGCGGGCAAGAGCGATAAGACGATTTCGCTCGTCTATGAATTTGAAGCGCTCGGAGATGCCGAACGGGCCGATATTGCCCGGGTAATCGACGAGCTGGAACAAAATGATACGGTCGTCAAAGATGTGCTCGACCCGTTCGAGAACGCCGAGACGGAGGCACAACTCGTCTCGGAAGATGAACGTATCGTCCTCGTCCCGATCACGGTCGAAGGGTCGATGGAGGACATCAACGCTTTCGCGGACGATGTCCGCGAGAACATCCTCCCGACAGACGAGACCGTCTACATCACAGGTGAAGAAATCATCAACAACGATGTGAACTTGAGTGCGCAGGAAGGGTTGAAGAAGACCGAGATCATCACGGTCGTGTTGATTTTCGGACTGCTCTTGCTCGTGTTCCGTTCAATCGTAACCCCGTTCATTCCGTTGATCGCGGTCGGGTTCACCTATCTCCTCAGCCAATCGTTCGTCGCGTTCTTCGTCGACTGGTTCGGTTTCCCGGTCTCGAACTACACACAAATTTTCCTCGTGGCGATTTTGTTCGGGATTGGGACCGACTACTGCATCCTGCTTCTTAGCCGGTATAAAGAAGAACTCAGCGCCGGGCACGCGATCGAGGACGCCATCGTCAACACGTATAAGACGGCTGGGCGGACGGTGCTCATTAGTGGTCTCGCCGTATTCGTCGGCTTCGCCGCGATCGGATTTGCCGATTTTCCGATCTTCAAGTCGGCCGTCGCGGTCGCGGTCGGGATTGCCGTCTTGTTGCTCATCTTGTTCACGGTTGTGCCGTTCTTTATGGCGACGCTCAAGAATCGCTTGTTCTGGCCGTCGAAAAAAGCAGGCGAGCATCACGACAGCAAGCTGTGGGCTGGATTCAGCCGCATCTCGGTCAATCGTCCGTTCGTCTCGATCCTTGTCGTCGCACTGATCACCGTGCCGGTGTTATTCACGTACGACGATGCCCGGTCGTTCAATACGGTCGATGAGATCGGTGACGATTATGACTCGGTGCGCGGTCTCAATTTGATCTCGGAAGGGTTCGGACAAGGCGAATCGCTCCCGGTTCAAATTATCTTGAAGCAAGAGTCGGAACTGACCGAGTCGGATATTCCGTACATCGAGAAGTTCGCGAGCGAATTAGAAAAAGTCGATGGTGTGAGCGGTGTCCGTTCGATCACACGTCCGACCGGTGACGTCATCGATGATTTTTATGTCGATACGCAACTCGAACAAGTGAGTTCAGGGCTTGCCGAGGCAGAGAGCGGTCTCGGTGACGTGCAAGACGGGCTCGCTCAAGTCGAGACCGGTCTAGACGCGGTCGTCAGTCAACTGCCGGCTGGTACGACAAACGCCGGGGCGCCGCTCGCGGAAGCGGCAGCCGGACTCGGCCAACTGAACGCCCAACTCGGTTTGATCGGACAAGGTCTCACGGCGACGCAAAACATCCCGGCGACTGTGGCGCAACTGCAACAAGTGTCTGGTGGTCTCAGTCAGATCGAGGCGGGTATCAATGAAGCAGCGTCTGCGTTGACGGCGCAAGGTGCGCAAGTCGGTGAGCTCGGATCGGGTCTCGGCCAACTCGCGACTGGTGTCGGTGAAGCGAACGCTGGGCTCGCGCAAATCGAAACCGGTCTGGGCGACGCGGTGGCGTTCCTCTCGGCACTCAGTGAAGCGGACAGCCTGCGTGAGACGGGCGTCTATTTACCGGAAGGAACGCTCACGTCAGACGAGTTCGCCCCGGCCGTCGAGCGTTACGTGTTCGACGAGGGGACGGCGACACAACTCGAGGTCATCCTTGATATGGACCCGTACTCGCCGGAAGCAATCGATACGGTCGAAACGTTGAAACAGACGATGGAACGTGTCGTGACGGACACCCCATTTGACGACGCGACCATCGGTTACGCCGGGATTTCAAGCATTAACAGCGATTTAAACGAGACATCGACGAACGACTTCAATCGGACCGTCGCCATCATGCTCGTGACGCTGTTCATCGTTTTGACGGTACTATTCCGTTCGATGATCATGCCGCTCTATATGATCGGGTCACTATTGCTCACGTACTACACGTCAGCGGCGATCACGGAGCTCATCTTCGTTGAAGGACTCGGTTATGACGGCATCAGCTGGGCCGTACCGTTCTTCGGGTTCGTCATGTTGATCGCGCTCGGCATCGACTACTCGATCTTCCTACTCGATCGGTTCCGCGAAGAATCGATCAATGGGATGACGGTGCGTAACGCGCTCGTCCACGCCATGACGAAGATGGGGACGGTCATCATGACGGCAGCCGTCATCCTCGCCGGGACGTTCGGGGCGATGATTCCGTCTGGTGTACTCAGCCTCGTCCAGATCGCGACGATCGTCATCACCGGTCTGTTATTGTACGGGTTGATCGTGCTGCCACTCCTCATCCCGGCAATCACCGTATCGTTCGGAGATGGTGTTTGGTGGCCGTTCAAACGAAAGAATAAATGACTAAAAAAGACGTCATTCAATTAAACTGTCCCTCAATTGTTAAGTACAAATGACAATTTGAGGGACAGTTTTTATTTGTTTAGTCAATGTGGGCAGAATAGCGAAAAACAAACTTCATATTTGAAAAAATGCACCGAAATATAGTGTAGATCTTTATTCTACTGAAAGAAGGCAACAATCATGGTGAATCATTTTGAAAAAATGAGCTCGTTGTTAGTATCGCGTATGTTGATCGTTTTATTTTTCCTCTCTTATCCGATTATGGGTGTTTTATACTGGATCGGGGAGCTCGCTGGACAAGACGCAGTCAGTTTTATTGTGGTAGGGAGTGTCATTCAGATTGGGTCATGGCTCGGCCATCGCTTCTATGTAGAGCATGCTTGGTTGAAGTATGGGCTCGTCACATTGATGTACATTGCGGCTTCAGCGATTATCTTGACGCTACCAGGTGCGGCGATTCAAAATGTCGTCTTTCTTTACATCGTGTTGACGTTGATGTACTTGAATCGTCATCTTGTTCTATATGGTAGCATGCTCGCGCTAATCGTCTCGGTCTCAGCTGTCTTGATTGGGCGCTTTTCATTTGCAACGCCGCTCGACCTCGTCATTTGGTTCACGATGCTCACAATGGCTTTGTCTGGCGCGTACTTTGTGTCCTTCTTTGGCGCAAAGTTGTTGCATGAGACGTTCGCACAGCAAGAGAAAGCAGAACAACATGCAGGAAAAATCGAGCTGACAATGGCGAAAACGACAGCGAGTGCGACTACGCTTCACGGAGCTGTCTTCACGATGAATGATTCAGTCGATTCAGTCACAAATGCTTCGGAACAAGTGACGGAACAAATCGGTTCGATGACGAAACGAACATCTGAACAGGCAGGTCTTATCCAAACTGTCGCTTCACAAATCCATTCAACTGTACAGGCGTTTGAACGAATGCAGCAGCAGCTCCAGGAGACAACGTCTCAAGTGAGTGGCGTCTTGCAGGACGCTCACGTCTCGCATGAAAACATGGACTCGACAGAACGTTCGCTTGCTGAACTGAACTTAAGTATCGGTGAAGTCAATCATGCGTTTAAAGGGTTGGCGGAGCGCTTCCAAGAAGTACGGACGATCACGGGGACGATTCAGCAGATTTCATCTCAGACGAACCTGCTGTCGCTCAACGCCTCAATTGAAGCGGCGCGAGCGGGTGAGCACGGGAAAGGGTTTGCCGTCGTCGCGTCCGAGATTCGAAATTTGTCGGCTCAAACCGCCCAAGCCTCATCTCAAATCAATGATATTATCCAACTCGTCATGCAAGAGGTACAAGTGACGGAACGGGCGATCGATGGCAGCACAGAACGTTTGTCGACGCAGGAAGAACAAGTCCGTAAGAGCGGGACGTCGATTCTCTCCATGATTCAGACGACAGGTACGGTCGCGAGCACGGTGGATGAGACATCGACCCAGCTCCAAGTCGTCGCTTCAGAACTGAACAAAGTCCATCAAGTGACGGGCCAAATGTCGGCACTGATGACAGCTCTCGAAGAGAACAGTCAAGACGTGCATGTGTTGACGACGTCGCAGCAACAGGCGTTGGCTTCGTTGAAAGATCAAATTGCAGAATTGAACGAGATTGCGAACGAACTCGTCTAAACGATGGACACGCCTTGAAAATAGGTGTGTCCATTTGCGTATACATCTCTTCTAAAACGGGAAAAGTTTTGCGTCAGTCCTAACATGAGGAGGAACGATCAATGGAAATTACAATCACAGCTATCTTAAAGGCTCACCCGGGCAAAGAGAGTGAGTTGCGTCAAGCACTCGATCAGGTCATCCCGCCGTCGCGGCAGGAAGAAGGGTGTCTCGCCTACGTGTTACACGAGTCGATCGATGCGCCGGGTACGTTCGTGTTCTACGAGAAGTATCGGGACGAGACGGCGCTCGACCATCATATCAACTCAAGCCACTATCAAGCGTATCGGCAAGCTGCCGAGACGTTACTCGCTGTCCGTGACGTGTACCGTTTGCGAGAGGTCTGAAAGGAGACAGTCCGATGATCACACAACCGATTATTCCGTGTATTTGGTTCGAACAAGACGTCGAAGCGATTGCCGATTGGTACGTCTCGATATTTCCTGATTCATTCGTCGATTATACGACGAAACTTATCGACACCCCGCCTGGCGAGACGACGGTCGTCACCGTCTCACTCTTTGGTCAGTTCTTTCAATTGCTCGGTGCGGGTAACTTGAAGGAGCGGAATCCGTCCTTCTCCTATATGATTTCGCTCCCGACGTCAGAAGAAGTCGATACGCTGTGGGACAAGTTATCGGACGGTGCTGACGTGCTCACGCCGCTCGACACGTACGACTTTAGTGAACGTTACGGCTGGTTGAAAGACAAGCACGGTGTCTCTTGGCAAATCATGCACAACGACGGCATGGACATCCAGACGGTGACGCCGTGTCTGTTGTTCGTCGGGGAGGCGTTCGGCCGGGCCGAGGCGGCGATGGACGATTGGGTCACAGTGTTCCCGGACTCGTACGTGCTCGACGATCAGATGATCCGTTACGATAAAGACGATGGCCCAGAATTAGAAGGGAAGTTGAACTACGCCCGTTTCGTCTTATCTGGACGTGAGTTCATCGTCATGGACAGTGCCGAGCATCACCAGTTCGCTTTCAACGAGATGCAGTCGTTGATCGCGTTTTGTGAGACACAAGAACAAATCGATGCGTATTGGGATGAACTATCGTCCGTACCTGAAGCCGAACAATGCGGTTGGCTACAGGACCGCTACGGCGTCTCCTGGCAAATCGTTCCGTGGGAAATGGAAGAGATGCTGACGACCGGCACGCCGGAACAGTTGGCGCGGGTAACGGCAGCGTTCTTGCCGATGAAGAAGATCGAGCTGACCGAGTTGCGGAAAGTATATTGAAACGAACCATGCCACCCTTAGCGAATCAGGGCGGCATGGTGTTATTCGCGTTTTGTTTTGGAGAGTGCGTCTTTCTCGATGATCGTATCGGACAGACGCAGTTGTTCAGCTGCTTCGTCGATGAAAGGCTCACATTGACTGAGCGGTAGCTCGTCTCCTGTCTCGACCGCGTAACACGTCCCGTTTCCGACGGGATCGGTCAAGTTTGGAACATAGTAGAGCGTGTCGTACCGGAACGACCCGTTACGGAACACGGTCAAGTTCGGCTCGTCGTCGAGCAGCGGGCTACCGAGCATGTAAGCGGGTTCCATCCCGAGCAACTCCAAGATGGTCGGGGCGATGTCCGTTTGACCGCCGTTCGCTTCGATCGTTCGACCTTCGTTCAAGTTGGCTGGCTTGATGTAGAGTGGAACAGAACGGTCGAGCTGAAACAGTTCGACGGCCGAATCGGCGTTCGCTTGCTCGGCCATCTCGTCACCTGCGGCGGTCAGGCCGCTGTCATGATCGCCATAAAAGACGACTAACGAATTATTCCACGTCCCGTTCGCCTTCAATTGATCGACCATCAACCCGACGGCCGCGTCGACGTAGTGGACGGTATGGTAATAGTTTTGAAGCAGCGGGTCGTCATAACCGGTCAAGTCCAATCGTTTTTCAGCTTCTGGGAGCTCATATGGCGTATGGCTCGTCAAAGCGACCATGAACGCATAAAACGGTTCCGCTAACGTGTCCATCGCTTCGACGGAAGTGGTCAAGAAATCTTTGTCGTTAAGCGCCATGCCGATGACAGGTTCTTCCGGATAGTCATCTTTGCTGAAAAAATGATTGAAGCCGATATTGTCATAGACGTTGTCGCGGTTCCAAAACGTTTTGTCGAACGCATGCATCGCGGCCGTATCATAGCCGGCTTGGCGCAAACGTTCAGGTAAGGCGTCAAACGTATGGTCACCGTACTGGGTGTACACCGAACCGGATTTGACCGGGTAGAGCGAGGTGTTGACCGTGAATTCCGCATCCGACGTCCGGCCTTCGTGCGTCTGATGATAGAAGTTCGGGAAGTACAACATCTCGTCACGAAGCGCGTTCAAGTTCGGTGTCAGTTCCTGTCCGTTGATCGTCTGTCCGATCACCGACGTCTGGAACGACTCGAGCTGCAGCATGATGACGTTCGTATCGGCCGTTGTCTCGACGTCAGTTGGAGTCGAGGTACCGAGCCGCGTCTCTTCTTGTACCGTTAAGTCGCCTCCGAAGCCGAGTTGGTCGCCGATGCCACGGAACAAGTCGAGGCCGTGATACCCCCAAAAGCCGTACTCGTAATATTCACGCATGTTCGAAATCGGTGCTTGCTCGTCATCATTCGGCTGACTGACGGTTAACGGAACGACGAAGGCGGTCAAGCCGATGACAAAACCGGCAGCGGCGATCCGGCGATTTTTTCCTGTGCCTTGCGCAGGTTTTTTTCTCATATAGACGAGGACAGCGGTATAAAGCACCAAGTCCGCGAACAATAGAAAGTCGGTCGGTTGAATCAACGTCAGGAAGCCGCCGCCGACGTCGCCCATCTGACCAACGTCTGACAAAAGCGCGACCGATAACAGATTGCCGAAATAGCGATAATACCAGACGTCGGAGATGAGGAGTGTACTGTGTAGAAACAGCGAGGCGAATAAAATCCAGCGCCGTGTTTTCGTCTTCACGAGCAACGCCCAGCTCGTCATCATGAGAATCATCCCGATGTTGACGAGTAAAAAATGAACGTTGAACGCGCTCGCGGTCAAGACGCTGAATAAAAATAGTTTGGCAAGTGATAGTGACAGATAACTCCAATAATCAAGATGGTTCATAAATAGCCTCCAAACGGTACGTACACGTCGTATTCTTTTTCATGTACCTGTTCGTAGGTGGCGGGAAACATGGGGGTGTGCGATGCGGACGAAAAAAAGCGAGGCGAGCGCCTCACTTGATCAAAAATGTGTCCCGAAGCTCGATAATCGTGCCTTCTGGGGCTTGTAGTTTGCTCAGGTGGCCATCGACGACGAAGTAGATATTCCCGCCGTGTTTCGGCAAGAACGTGACACCGAGCGCCTCGAGCCGACCGACTTCCGCTTCAAGGTCATCGACGTACAAGGCGAAGTGAACGGGTCCGGCCGCATGTTTCGAATACGGCGATAACGCCTCGTCCGCCTTCGCCGTCTGAAGTTCGATATAGAAGTCGCCGAGCTTGAGCCAACTGTTGAACGCCCGGGTATGGAAGTCGGGTGACTCTTGGACGAGCTCAAAACCGAGCGTTTCATAAAATTGCTTTGACGCCGCATAGTCGGGCGTTTGGATACAGAGATGGTGGATTTGTTTCATCGTGTCACTCCTTTGCTTTCATTTTAGCGAATAGGAGCCTGAAGCGGAACTTTTCTTGAAAGAAGACGTATACGACACCGAGGAGGGATCCGGTCACGAACGCGACGAGCACGGCCCCGAACGGACCGACGGTGACGGCGGCGATGACGTTCACCATATGTTGCACCGGATAGGCCCGGGCGACACCGGTCGGGATGGAGATGAACAGGGAGCCGATGATGGCGATGGCGATGAGCATCGCCATCCAAGTGAGTTGTTGAATACGCATGTAGTGTCTCCTTTCAAAATGAAAACGCCACTTCTCCAAGTGGAAAAGTGGCGTGGACAGACAGACGTATCCAAGCCACTTCCCTACGCTGGTATGAGCCAGATCAGGTTCGAAGGGTCCGGCAGTTGCCGTCTCAGCCCGAAGGCTCCCCTAGTGGTCGTTTATTGGTTTGAGTATAGCATAACGTTATTTTGTTGCCTCAATTTTTCGCGGTCGGAAGATGAAATAAATGATACCGCTATACAGGGCGTATAAAAACAGGGAAAACACGAGATTGATGAGCCACGGGAGTGTACCCATAAATACAGTGACCGAGGCGTTACGGAACCAGCCGAGTGAAAGACATAGTCCGACAAAGCTGAGCACGATTGTCGTCCAAAAGCTGATATCTGGACGTCTCGCCACGCGGCGAACGACTAGACCGATTATGAAGCTGAAGACAGCCGTCGCACCTAAATACATATAGAGTAACGCATCGACAGGGTATGAATAATAGACAACGTCCATATTATTTCCTCCTAAACGAAGTGTGGTGAAAGGAAGTGAGGTCAGTGAGGAGTGCGATCCCATGGCGTGACGAGTCTTACCGTGAACAGTTCGAGCACTGGCTCGATGGCCATGTGCCAGGCGTGACGTGGCGGGTTGTGAAAGATACGGATTTGACATACTTGATGTATGGAGAGTACGGAGCAGACCGTTACTACGCCAAGGCGGTGACAGCAATCAGTGGTGGCGAGGCCGAACTGTCGATGCATCTAGCCGAACGGCATCCGGGACTCGTCCCGGAGGTCATCGCCATTGACGCGGCACGCAACTGGCTACTTATGCGAGACATCGGCGGGGATGCACTTCGCGAATACCCTAAGCACAGTCGGTACGAAGCGGCTGTGCGTCAATATGCGAAACTACAGAGAAAAGAAGCGAATTACATGGATACGCTTTTGGCCTACGGCATCCCGGACCGGCGTCCGGCTCGTCTAAAAGAAGAGATACGGACGTATTTACCCGAGTTATGTACGGGGTTAGATCGAGATAAGGCAGAGGCGGTGCTGGCGCTCCAAGACGAACTCCTCACCATGTGCGACGAGCTCGCGACTGGGCTGCCGATGAGTCTCGAGCACGGCGACTTACATGGCGGCAACATCTTTTGGCGCGAACAGAAGGATGACTTATGTATTCTCGATTGGGGCGATGCGACCGTCACCCATCCGTTCTTCAGCGTCCGTGTGTTTTGGAACGCGCTCTACGACTTGTTGCCAGAAGACGATGAAGTCGCATGGTATGAACAGATTCAGAAGATGCGTACCGTCTACTTGGCTGAGTGGGAAGGTGTGGCGCCTCGGGACGTGCTATGGCGCCATTTGTTGATCGCTGAAGAGCTCGGTTGCGTGTATCGGGCACTGTCGTGGCATGTATATGTTACCAACTATCGGTATGATCCGTCCGAGTCAGCCGATAAACCGGCCCAATGGCTTAACTTGTTCCTCGAGTATCGGGACTTGAAACGTCGCGGTACGTGATCACTCGTTCTTCTCGAGCAGGTTTTCATAATCCGTCTCGTTCCAAAACAGCTGGGCGATCGACTCCGGTGCTTTCAAAATCTCACCGTCTTGGTCGTAGACGATAGCGTAGCCGTTTTCGATCTCAAAGACGATCAAGTCGGCCGTCACTTCCTTGACGCCGTTCCCGGCAATGATGACGTTCTCGATTGGGTCGCGTGCGACTTGAACTCCCCATTCGTCGAGCTCGACGATGAGCGCTGACGTGTAGGCATGGCGGTCGTAAATCGATTGAAACTCGTCTTGCGTCAATGTGACGTCGGTCGGCGGGGCACTCGTCCCGTATTTGCGCTTCTCAATCTCCTCAACGAATTGCGTGAACGACTCTTCTTGCCAAAAGAGCGGTGCGACCGACTCGGGACCGTTGGCAATCTCACCGTCTTCATTCTCATAGACGGTCGCGTACGTACCGTCGTCGAGCTTGAACGGATAAATATCGGCGTATGTATGATGGATCCCGTCCCCGGCGATGACGACGCGTTCGAACGTCTCACGGAACGGTGTTAGCCCTTGGGTTTCGAGCGCTGCTAACAAGTCTTGGGCAGTCTCGTGTTGGTCAAAGACGTCTTTGAAATCTTCTCGTGTCCATTCGATCGTCGCTTCTTCATCTTGTTCGTTCATATCAGGAGAGACGATTGGTTTCTCGGCTTGATCGGTACAGCCTGTCAGCAAGAACGCGCTTAAGCCAAGTAGTCCTAACCGTTTCATAAAACAACCCCCTAGTAAGTTACATTATTTCCCTATTTTACATTAGCGTAGCATGTATGAAATGGGATGAGAACCTGGATACTTTCTCATCTAGGGCAAATGGAATCGCTACCTCGTCTGGTTCAATCAATACAACCTGTACGATTGAACAGGGGAATGTCGACTTTTGGCGAACACATTTAGGAAACTGATTTAAAGGAGAGAGAGAGATGCCAAAACGAAAATTTGCCAATCGTCGTGATTGGGAACGCATATTAAAAAATCGATACGCGCAAATGGAGGTGCGGGACGACCGCTTCTCGGGCACCGTCGCCCTCTTCCAAATTGACGCCGTCCGAGCCCCGCAATATAAGATGCATAACGGCGAGGAGTTCATCGTCGCCGACGCAGGTTACGCGTGGCTCCAGTACTTCTCAGAACATGAACCGTTCGGGGTGACCGTCATGTTCGACGACCGGGGCAACATCGTCCAATGGTACATCGATATCGTTGAAGGGATCGGGTATGAGGATGGGATTCCGTACATGGATGACCTCCTGCTCGACATCCTTATCTTCCCGAACGGTGACGTCGTCCGTAAAGACGAGGATGAGTTCGAAGCGGCAGCCAAGTCAGGTGAGATCACGCCGGAGATGGTCGACCGTGGCTGGCGTGATTTCAAGGCGACGCTCGATCGGATCGAACGCCGCGACTTCGTCTATTTTGATTTAGCGAACGAGCATTACGAGCAGTTGAAGCAAAAGCTTTGAGTCTTCCCGTACTGCTTTTGGTACAGTGAAAGAACAGGGGGGAAGATAGATGAAACAAATTGATCTCGAGAAGTGGCCGCGTAAAAAGCATTATGAGTTTTTCAAGGCGTTTGACGCCCCGCATTTCAACGTGACGGCGAACGTCGACGTGACGAAGCTACATACGTTCGCGAAGACGCGCGGACAGTCATTTTTCAAGCTGTTCTTATACGGCGTGGTGAAGACGGCGAACGCCATCCCGGAACTTAGGTACCGGATGCGCGGTGACGTGGTCGTCGAGCATGATGTCGTCCATCCATCGTTCACCGTCATGATGGATGATGACGTCTTCAATTTCTGTACGGCGACGTATAAAGACGCGTTTCCCGACTTCATGGAGGAAGTGGCCGTGCGGATGAGCGGGGCGAAACGAGAAGTCGTCGTCGGAGATGACGAGCCGGACAGCCTGCTCTATATTACGAGCGTGCCTTGGCTCACGTTCACGAGCATCAGTCACCCGACGAATGACCAACAGCACGATAGCGTTCCGCGGATCGCCTGGGGCAAATTCACGAAGGTTGGCGACCGGATGATGATGCCGCTCTCGGTTCAAGCGCACCACGCGCTCGTCGACGGCGTCCATATCGGGAAATATTATGAGAAACTGCAGGCGTGGCTCGATGATTTGAGCGACCTTCACGTCAAACAGCCTGAAGAGGTCGGACTCGACGAGGCGATCCGCCTGCGCGAGAACGGAGAGCTCGAGCGGGCGAAGCAGCTGTTGCTCATGCTGTTGCGTCAAGATGAGAAGAATCCACGACTCCACGCGCAATGTGCCTGGTGTTATGACTCGCTCGGCGAAGAGCGTCAAGCCGTCCCGCACTATGAGCGGGCCATCCGACTCGGTCTGAGCGGTCACGAGCTCAGTGAGACGTATATCGGGCTCGGCAGCACGTACCGTGCGCTCGGTCGTTACGAGGATGCCGAGGAGCTGTTTGCTAAGGCGATCGAACAGTTCCCTGACATCGCTGCCTTGAAAGTGTTCCAAGCGATGACGCGCTACAACCTCGGACAGCATCAGGAAGCGACCGGTGCGTTGCTCGAGCTGCTCGCTAGTCCGCAGCCAGATGACAGCATTCAGCGTTATCGTCGCGCCATCGCATTCTATGCGCGCAACCTCGACGAGACGTACGATTGATCCGGAAGACAAGGCCTGTGGAAGCGGCCTTGTCTTTTTTGGAGACGAATTGATTGACCGATCCAAATTGAAGTGTTATATTTATCTTGAATTAAAGATAATTAAATTTAAAGTATTGTTTTCTCTCAACAAAGGAGGGGAAAAGATGAAACAATCAGACGCCTTAAAAGCGATTACCGTCTTATTTCGGGCCTCGCAGTCGATCCAGGACATGGTCAAACAAGAAGTCGCCGTATATGGACTGAACGCGACCGAATTCTCGGTACTCGAACTGCTCTATCATAAAGGCGACCAACCGATTCAAATCATCGGTAAAAAAGTCTTGCTCTCGAGCGGCAGCATGACGTATCTCGTCGATCGGCTCGAGGCAAAAGGCTACTTGGTCCGGAAATCTTGTCCGAGCGACCGCCGCGTGACGTATGCCGCATTGACTGAAGCGGGAACCGACTTGATGGATCAAATTTTTCCGATACACGCGAAACGGATGCACGAGTTGTTCGACGGACTCGATTTAGATAACACAATCACTCAATTGAAGACGGTCGGCAAACGTGCCGAGGCGTCAAAAATTTTTAATTAATTATCTCGGAATCAAGATTTTGAAGGGGCGATTTAGATGAACCATGTAAAAGGGATTCACCATGTGACGGCGATCACGAGCAGCGCCGAAAAGAACTACGACTTCTTTACGAACGTCTTAGGGATGCGTCTCGTCAAGAAGACGGTCAACCAAGACGACATTCAGACGTATCACTTGTTCTTTGCGGACGATAAAGGAAGCGCCGGGACGGACATGACGTTCTTCGACTTCCCGGGCATCCCAAAAGGCGTGCACGGGACGAACGAGATTTCAAAGACATCGTTCCGTGTCCCGACGGATCAGGCACTCGACTACTGGGTCCGTCGTTTTGATCGGTTAAAGGTCAAGCATGAAGGGATCACCGAGCAGTTCGGCAAGAAGACGCTGTCGTTCGTCGACTTTGACGACCAGGCGTATCAGCTCATCTCGGACGAGTTCAATCAAGGTGTCGCTTCCGGTGAGCCGTGGCCAAACGGTCCGATTCCGCTCGAGTATGCGATCACTGGCCTCGGGCCAATCTTTATCCGTATTTCCGACTTCACGTACTTCAAACAAGTGATGGAGCAAGTCATGTTGTTCGAAGAGATCGGGCAAGAAGGTGACAACCATCTCTTTGAAGGAGGTGAGGGTGGAAACGGAGCGCAAGTCGTCGTCATCCATGACGAGACATCTCAGCAAGCACGCCAAGGGTTTGGAACGGTTCACCACGTCGCGTTCCGCGTCGACGACCGCAGCGTCCTCGATGAATGGACAGCGCGGCTGCAACAGTTCGGGTTACCGACGTCAGGTTACGTCGACCGCTTCTTCTTTGAATCATCATACGCACGCGTCGCACCGCAAATCTTGTTCGAATGGGCGACCGACGGACCAGGATTCATGGGTGACGAACCGTATGAGACGGTCGGTGAGAAATTGTCGCTCCCACCGTTCTTAGAGTCGAAGCGTGAGCAGATCGAAGCGATGGTCCGGCCGATTGATACGGTCAGAAGTACCAAAACGTTCGAGAAAGAATATGAGGGTATGCCATCATGAGTTTTTTCAATCGTTTGTTCGGTAAACAAGAAGAACCAACCAACTCACAAGGAGGAACTACTATGTTGAAAATTGGAATCGTACTCGGATCGACTCGTGAAGGACGCGTTAGCCCGCAAGTCGGAGAATGGGTAAAAAAACTTGCCGACAAGCGCGGTGACGCCAACTATGAAATCATCGATATCGCGGACTACAGCTTACCGCTTCTCGGCGAGGCAGGCAGCGACGCGACAGGTGCCGCGGCATGGTCGGAGAAGATTGCAGAGATGGACGGTTTCGTCTTCATCGTACAAGAGTACAACCACTCGATGACAGGCGCGCTCAAAAACGCCCTCGACTACTTACGCAACGAATGGCATAACAAGGCGGCAGGGATCGTCTCGTACGGTTCGGTCGGCGGTGCTCGGGCAACTGAGCATGTGCGCGGTGTCTTGAGCGAACTCTTGATCGCCCACGTCCGGGTCCACCCAGCGCTATCGCTCTTCACAGACTTCGAGAACGGCACGCACTTCGCACCGAAAGACGTACAAGTCCAATCGGTGAACGATATGCTCGACCAGCTCGTCCCGTGGACAGAAGCGATGCAGACGGTCCGTACGAAAGCGGCGGAAGCAACGAACAACTGAGTATTCGGCCAGCCCTTAAACAGGCTGGATTTTTTGTGCGTTTCTCGGACGAGTAGTGTAAATTTTAAAAGAGTGGGGGGATAAAAATGTGGGAGCGGAAAATTGTTACGGCTTCAATGACGGCACTGATTTATGCGTTCTTATTGGCCGCTTTTGTTGTCCTATCGCTAGAATCGGATAGCGGAGGACTATGGGATAACGTGAACGGGTTGCTACTGTTGACGGCCGTTTATTTAGCGTATAGCTTCCCGGCTATCGTCACTTACGGCGTTTTGACGTCAATATTCAGTGACTGGTTGGCGCGCCGTGTACCGAAGCGGTTTGAGACAATCGTCTCGTTTGGATTACATATCGGATTCGGGCTCGTTTTACTTTGGCTCAGCCTAGGGGCGGCCGTTCTGTTCTGGACGATTGATCGCTGGTTGAAACATAAAGGCCGTCGATTTGAACGCAGACAGGCGTTGTCTAGTCTGGTCGTGCCTGCCGGTGTCTTATTAGCGGTCGTTGGGATTGTTTACTTTGTCGGCATGGTGCAAGATGTCGTGCGTCATCTGTACGGGTGAAAATCGGACGAATAGGGAACAGGGAAAGGAAGTTTATCGACATGGAGGAGGAATCGTGATGAAATGGATGATCTATGGCGCGAACGGCTATACGGGTGAACTGATTGCCCGGCAAGCAGTAAAAGAAGGGATGACACCGGTGCTCGCAGGGCGGCGTGCGGACGCGATCGAGCGGCTCGGCGATGAGCTCGGATGCGAGACGCGTGTCTTTAGTCTGTCGCTCGACAAAGCGAAGCAGGAACTCGCTGACATCGACCTCGTCTTGCACTGTGCTGGACCGTTCGCCGATACGAGTCAGCCGATGGTCGAGGCGTGCCTCGCGTCACAGACGCATTACCTCGATATTACCGGGGAAATCGAAGTATTCGAATACATCCATTCGAAGAAACGGGCCAAGCTCGCGCAAGAAGCCGGGGTATTGCTGTGCTCGGGTGTCGGCTTTGACGTCATCCCGACCGACTGTGTCGCCCGCAAGTTGAAGGAACTCATGCCGGACGCGACGAATCTCGCCCTCGGCTTCTCGGCTGCTGCCGGTATTTCGCGCGGAACGATGAAAACAGCAATCCGTGGGCTCGGCTCGAGCAGTGCCGAGCGGAAAGACGGAAAACTGTCGCCGTTCCCGCTTGGGGCCAAGCGTCGACAAATCGACTTTGGGCGCGGCAAGAAAACAGCGCTCGCGATTCCGTGGGGTGACGTCTCGACCGCGTATTATACGACGGGCATCCCGAACATCACGACATGGATCCCAGTGCCCCCAGTGGCCGGATATGCGTCTCGTCTCATGTCGTTCTTTAGTCCGATTCTTGGTAGTGACGCTGTCCAAGGACGTCTCTTACGCTATGTCGATGAACATATTAGCGGACCGGATGAGGCGGAGCGGGACGGGTCGTCGACGTATGTTTGGGGCGAAGCAACGAATGCAGACGGACACAAATATATCGTCCGCATTCAGACGGCGAGCACGTACGCCTTCACCGTCTATGGGGCGCTCGAGGTCGTGAAACGTCTCGTCGGTTCAAGCCGGGTCATTCCTGGAAGCTTCACACCAGCGATGTTGTTCGGCTCGCATTTTATCGAAGAAATCGAAGGGTCGTCCTCGTTCGTGATTGATGAAGTCCGCCTGTAAAGCGGTGCCTTGTAACGGAATCACAATCTGTTCGCAATCGAAGTGTGGTAAACTCAGGGAAGATTAGAGGGAGGGAACGAGATGAAACGCTTAGAACTAGCCAGGCGCATCGAACGCATCAAAGCGGAAGGGACGTCTGCCTACATCAGGCATCGAAAACAGACCCCTCCCTATGAAGGTTCGGAGTTAATCGTTGAAAATAAAGGTCATGTGTTCCGGATGGGGAATACGAGTTTTGCGGTCGGGTTCGGCTTGAACCGTCCGACGAGCTTTTACGATCTGCACCAAATGGAGAAGTGGGTCCGTGGTAAGAACGTGTCCCGCCTACATATTGAGGTGTGTCCACTCGCGGACATGTCGCTCATTCGCCTGCTGCAGGAACGAAACTATACGCTCGATCACTTTCTTGACGTCTGGTTGCTCGATGTGAACGCGTTTGAGTTGCCAGAGAGTGAAGCGACACGTGTCGAACGTGTGCACGCTGATAACGTGAACGAATGGGCCCGGGCGATCGCGACAGGATTCGCCGAGACAGGGACGGTGCTGCAAGAGACGATTGATACGGCGAAAGGGTTTTATGCGTTACCGGAAAACCAGGCGTTTCTCGTCCGTGAAGACGAGACAGCGGTCGCCGGCGGTATTCTCGCCGTTCAGGACGGGATGGGGGAACTGTTTTTGACGAGCACGATTCCCGATTATCGAGGAAAAGGGTATCAGACCCAACTCATTTTAGAGCGAGTCGCCGCGGCAAAAGCGATGGGTTGCGAGTACGTGACGGTGACGACGAAAGTCGATACCGCCTCGGGACGCAACATGGAGCGCCTCGGTTTTACACCGTTTTATCAAAAAGCAGTCATGAAAAGTCCGATTCTCAAATAAACAGGTCGCCCCGCGGGGCGACCTGTTGTCGTTAGAGTAGTGATTCGGCACCGTCGACGTACACTTCTGATCCGGTGACGTGGCTCGACATATTGCTCGCAAAGAACAAGACGACGTCGGCTACTTGCTTCGCCGTACCTGATTTTCCGGCGAGCGGTTGGTTGCCTTCTGGGTATTCGATCGGGATGACGATTTCTTCAAGTAACGCGTCGTCCCGGTTCGTCGAGTCATCGATGTTCGTATCGATCGCACCCGGACAAATCGTGTTGACCCGAATACCGAACTGGGCGAGCTCAGCCGCGGCCATTTTCGCAAAACCGGTCTGGCCGGCTTTCGTCGTCGCATAGCCGCTGAAGCCAAAGTTTTTAAAGAAACGGTTCCCGTTGATCGACGACGTGATAATGACGCTACCGCCTTTCTCTTTCAAGTAAGGGATCGCATGTTTCACGGTCAAGAACGTGCCCGTCAAGTTCGTCTCGACGACCCCGTTCCAATCTTCGAGCGACAAGTGCTCAATCGGTGTGATCGTCCCGTTCCGTCCCGCGTTCGCAAACACGATATCGACATGTCCGAACCGTTCGACCGTCTGTTCATAAGCCCGTTTCATCTCGTCTTCGTTGGAGACGTCGGCGCTAATACCGATGGCGCGGTCCTCCCCGATCAAGCTCGCGAGCTTCTCGGAGTCCTCTTGGTTCAAGTCGACGATGGCGACTTTTGCCCCCGCTTGGACGAACCGGATGACAGCGGCGCGTCCGATTCCTGACGCCGCTCCTGTGACAAACGCGACTTTACTCGACAACAATGTATTTGAAATCATGTATTTGTCTCCTTTCAGCTACCTGTTGTCATATTCCACTGTTCTATAAAAATTAAGCCCGTTTTCTTGAAAAATGATGACTCTTCGTTCAATCAGACGTTACATGAATCGATAGCGCAATCTTGAGCGTCGCATCCGGATCGAGCTCGATGGTCACATGTTGACCGGCGCGAAGTTCTTGCACGTCGCTAGCAAGACCCGTCACTTCCGTCTGGTCATTAACTAGAATCGTATGCAATTTGATTTCATCCATATCCGCCTCGGCTGGACCAATCATTAGTTGAGGGATTTCAATCCGTTCGATGCGTCCGTCGAGCGTGTGATCGTTCCACGTGCTCACCCAATAGATTGCTAACAAAAAAAGACCGATGAACGCGAAGGCAAAGATGAGTCTAGCTCTCATGGTGATCCTCCTCTGCGGTACCCCGGTGCGATGGTTTCCATTAGTTATTTACCCGAAATCAGGAATTTATATAGGCTGATTTTTACAGGGATTTGAATGACAGATGCGGAATATAGTAAAAAAATTGAAGAGTGGAGGCGCTGACGATGGTTCTAGTCGGGATGGTTGGGTTAATCATTTTAGGATTGATTGCTTTCGGGTGGTGGACGATCGGGTTTCCCAGACGGCGGGTGTGGGGTGGGCTGATCATGCTAGTGGTTTCCTTCCTCTTTTCGCCGCTACTACTCGTCGCGAGCGGCGAGCGCTACGGATTTGATGGCGTCGTGGCAGGATTGGTAGCGCTGTTCTGTATGGTCGGGGGCGGTTTTTTCTTCACGACACTTGGCTGGACTGGTCGTCACCGAAAAGTCAGGAAAGTCCGGACATTGTCGGAAGACCCTGATCTGTTTTAGTTTGGGTTGTCGTTGCCCCTTCGAAACCCGTACAGTAAACGTATGGAACAAAATGGAGGGATACATGTGTCGACACTGATTAAACCGACCGCGTTACGGCCGGGCGATACGATCGGCATCGACGTCGAGCTCGATGCGACCGCCGGGACGATCACCTTTTTAGAGAATGGAGTGACGACATGAGCGAATTTATTACCGTGGTCGACCGGACACGTAAAAGAATCGGGTTGAAGCCCCGGTCCGACGTCCATCGTGACGGCGATTGGCATGAGACGTTTCACTGCTGGATGATTGACCCGACGCATCTTTACTTACAGCTCCGCAGCGAGACGAAACAAGATTTTCCAGGACTGTTCGATATCACGGCAGCAGGACATCTGGTTGCCGGAGAGACGGTCCGGGACGGGGTCCGTGAGATTCAAGAAGAACTGGGAATCGAGTTATCACTCGATCAACTGACTGCTCTCGGAGTGTTTGAAGATGTGATTGAGACGGGAGCGTTTCTAGACCGGGAGTTCGCCCATACATATGTCTATCCGTACGCTGGGGAGGCGTTCACGTTAGACGTTGACGAAGTAGCAGACGTCGGCAAAGTTGATTTCGAGGCGTTCGTCGCCTTGCTCGCCGGTTCGCGCGAACAGATTGAGGCGACTTCGGTCGTAACCGGAAAGACGTTACGCGTGACGAAAGAGACGCTCGTTCCACATCCGGAGACATACTGGAACCAAGTGATTGAAGGGGTTCGGACATTTCGGGAGAAAGCAGAAGGCCATGATGATTGATATCATCTGGCGACTGTTGAACGGATTGCTCGTGCTCGGTTTAGGGGGAGTTCTAGTTTGGTGTTTTCGCAAGTGAAGAGGGGGAATTGACGAGATGGAAGTTGTACATCCAGTAACACCGCTCGAGATTGAGACGGCGCGCTTACGATTGCGGGCACCGCGCATGAGCGGTGACGAGCGTGTCGTGAACGCGGCGATTCGCGATTCACATGAGGAGTTCCGGCAGTGGTTGCCGTTCGCTCAAACGGTCCCGACGTTAGAAGAGACCGAGATCAATTTACGACGTGCCCACGAACTTTATGTGCAAGAGGAGAGTTTTCGCTACCTCATCTTTTTACGAGATACGGGAACGTTCGTCGGCACGGTCAGTCTGCAAGGCATCGACTGGGACGTCCCGAAGGCAGAGATCGGGTACTGGCTGCATTCGATGCACACCGGACACGGCTACATGGGCGAAGCGGTCGAGGCGGTCACGCGGTTCGGGTTTACACATTTCGGATTCAAACGGATCGAGGTCCGTTGTGAGTCGACGAACCGGGGCAGCCGGATGATACCAGAACGTCTAGGGTTTCAACTTGAAGGCATACTGCGGAACGACGACTTGTCCGCCGATGGCAACCGCCTGACCGACACGGCCGTCTATGCGATGCTGCCCGGTGAACTCAAACCGTCAGCGACATGATTCGTTGTTCGCCGACGGGTATAGCGTTCACAATGACGACGGGGTGCACACCGTCCGGGATTATCGAGTCGATATCTTTTGGCAACGTCGTATATTTCTCTTGATCGAGCGGCAGCGTGAACGTCTCGAGGACGGGCCAGTGTTTGTCTTGAAGCGGTTCGAGTGTGACGGATGACATCGTTATTCCTCCCTCAT
Source organism: Exiguobacterium sp. SH3S3 (assembly GCF_004337115.1). Classification (NCBI taxonomy): domain Bacteria; kingdom Bacillati; phylum Bacillota; class Bacilli; order Caryophanales; genus Exiguobacterium; species Exiguobacterium sp. SH3S3. Next base: position 85,090 of record NZ_SJUU01000011.1, on the reverse strand, counting down.
TAGAAGTAGCGCACTTTCAGTATACAAAAAATGAATGGGAAAGGACCAACTATGGACCAACAGATCTCGTATCAACAAAATGCACCACTATCCGACATGTATCAAGCTTTCATGGACGGGTTTTCTGATTACATAATTCGCTTTGACATGGATGCGGCAGGATTCGAATCGACCTTCCTCGTCCGGGATCAAAATCAACCGTCACGCTCCATCGTCGCGTATGCGGACGGACGTCCGGTCGGTGTCGTCTTGAGTGGGGTGGCCCATTTAGAGACAGGTTGGGTCACGCGTTGCGGTGGTCTGGCCGTCTCCCCTGCGTTTCGGAAAATAGGGATTGCCCGCGAGTTGATGCGCCGTTTTGACGAGCAGGCAACGGGGACACGTCTACTTGAAGTCATCCAAGGCAACGACTCGGCACTCGCTTTGTACGAGCGGCTCGGGTACGAGACGGTACGCGAAATCTTTTATTTCGACTCCGTTCCGACCGAAACGGAAGCGACACGCGCGATCGAACCGATCGTGACGCTGTTCAATCGCTATTACCCGTCGGCATCGCACCGACCGATCTGGCAAACGGACGCCCGGACGACCCAGCAACGAGCGGAGCTCGTCCGGATCACAGAAGGCGACAAAACAGGGGCGCTCTTGTTCCGGTCAGGCGTCCTCCTCGACGTTTTCGGCCGGGATGAGGATGCGGAATGGCTCCTACGGGCGGCCGCAGCGAATGGACCGATCAAGTTGACGCTCACGTCGGATCGTCCTGCATTGATCGAGGCGGCGCGAACGCTCGGGTTCAAACAAGATGCCATCGCCCAGTTTGAGATGGTGAAGCGCGAGACGGGTGTCTGATGAGACGTCTTCTTCCCATGTTGATGGTCGGTCTCATCGTCGGAAACTTGTTCACGATTCTCGGATTGACGACGAACTTGTCGCCGTCAATCGACCGTGTCTTTCTGTTCGGGGGCCCGGCGGTGACGTTTATAACTGCTGTGGGTATTGTCTTTGTCGTCCTAAAAATGAAGCGAGACAAACGGTGATGAACTATTCGTGAAGTTTGTGAGAGTGCTTGCTCACCGTTTTGAAATGTTAGACATATAAATGAAATGCTTCATATATTGAACTTTTCAGGTAGGGGTGATATATTCGCACTTGTAGCTTTTTATATAGCTAGCGAATCATCCTATTTGGAGGTTTTATCAATATATGTGGAAACAACTTTTACTAACTGTCGGTGTCGGCGTACTCGTTTTGAATGGCCCGGCGTCGGCCTCAGCAGATCAACTTACCCCGCAAGAGCTCGTCAAGACGACGAAGTCCCTTCAGAAGATAGAGCGTGATGTTCGCGCATCAAAGCAAGCGGTTGAAAAGGCGAAGCGTCATGTGCAGACCGTCGAGACGCGGGCGGATGCGCTTCAAGCTAAACTAGATCAAGTAAGCACTCAGCTCGAAGCGTATGAAACGGCTTCGACCCCTGAAGAGACGTCTTTGTTTAAACAAGTACTGTCGTCTGTCCTTCCTAGCGCGAAGGCGGAAGCGGCGGAATCCGAAAAAGCCGAGACAGATTTAAAAGCGAGAGAAGCCGAAGCTGCTCGAGCGTTAGACGAATTGAGTGATCAACAGGCCGAAGTGAAGGCCGAGCGGGAACAGGCGAAGGCTTCACATGCGGCAGCGTATAAGCAGTTGAAGGCACAAGCTGCGCAATTAACAGATTTGAAGAAGCAAAAAGCGGCAATCGCACCAGATCAGTTTATGATTCCGGCGACGGGACGTCTGTCACAAGGGTTCGGCCCTGCTAGTGGACAATTCGGCTATACGTTCCACAACGGGATCGATATCGCCGCCAAAGTCGGGACACCGATCTATGCAGCGGCTGACGGCAAGGTCATCGACGTCAAGACGAGCGGCCCTTACGGCAAGCACGTCTTCATCGAGCATGACTTGAACGGACAGAAGTGGACGACCGTCTACGCCCATATGCATAAAATCGAAGTGAAGAAAGGCCAAGCGTTGCTTCAAGGTGAAGGCATCGGCCAAATCGGCAACACGGGCAATTCTTCAGGTCCTCACTTACATTTCGAGGTGCATCAAGGAAAATACGGTTACTCGTCAAGTTCGGCCGGCAATACGGTCAATCCGATGGACGTAGCGGAAGTACTCGGCGGCACATCACCAATCAAAGCGGTTTATTGACACGACGCGACGTAGCGTCGTGTTTTTTTGCGCAAAAAAAGCCGCATTACAGCGGCTCTCGTTCATTCGCGGGTTGGATCGTGATTGCCTTTGGTGTCGGCGATTGTATCCGAGCTTCCGAAGTCTTCGACTTGGCTGAAGGCGTCAGTACTTTTCCCGGCGTCATCTGTTCCGTCGAGCTGTTTATGGGCAGCCGTCTCAGACGCATTGAGGACATCTTCTTCGACCGGACGATCGAGGTCTGTTTGATGCTCTTGTTCTTCCTGCTCACGTGCATGTTTGATGCAAAGCGTCGCTTCTGGGATGATCTCGAGCCGATCGAGTTCAATTTCTTTCCCGCACACTTCACATTTTCCGTACGTCCCGTTTTTGATGGCGAGAAGCGCCTTATCGACGTCCGTTAAAAATTCTTCGTCGAGTTCGGTGAGTGCGTGGTCACGTTCGCGTAAAAACAGCTCTTCTCCCGAATCGGCGGGATGGTTGTCATAGTGCGACAACTCTCCTTCGTCGTAAACTTCTTCACGATTTTCCAGATACCCTTCGGTCTTGGCTTTCTCTTTTAGTAGACGTTCTTTGAACGTATCGATTTGTTTTTGTGTCAACATACGGTCCACTCTCCAGTTCTGATTTCATTAGTATAAGCATTTCCCATTTTGCGACGCGACAAACCTTTCTGTCGGCAAAGCGGATTTCTAAAGACTTGAGAAAACGGGTATGATGACAATGAGTGTCAATTGTCGTGGAATAAGGAGGAAGCAACATGAGAAAAGTTGAGGTTGTGGAATACGATACAGCATGGACGGAAAAGTTTGAGGACGAGTCGAGCAGGCTCGAACGATTGCTCGACGGTGAACTGATTGTGATTCATCATATCGGAAGCACGTCTGTCCCGGGGCTTGACGCCAAACCGATCATCGATATCATGCCGGTCGTTCGCCAAATCGAACGCGTCGATGGATTGATCGGCCACATGGAGGCCCTCGGTTATCGCAGTTTCGGCGAGCACGGTATTCCGAGACGGCGCTTCTTCGCCAAAGGTGAGGACGTGCGGACGGTCCATGTCCACGTCTTCGAGGAAGGGGACGAAGGGGTCGTCCGGCATTTGGCCTTTCGGGACTACTTGATGGCGTTTCCGGACGTACGTGCCGAATATGCCGCTCTCAAACAACAGCTCGCGAGCCAACATCCTGAAGATATCGAAAGCTACATCCAAGGAAAACAAGAATGGGTGTCCGAAACGGAGCGAGTGGCGACGCTTTGGTATTTGTCCCAGCAACAGACATGAAACTTTTTTCCGCTTCATCTCGTAACGATAAATAACAAGTTGAGGGGGAAACAGGATGAAGCAATTTCTTGGGAAATGTATCGAGTACGCGTTTGTCGCGCTCGTATTCGTCGGATTATTCTTTGGCTTGCGCTATGGGGTCCATCAGTTCGTCCCGGCAACGGAAGAGATTCAACGTTACACGTATCTCGTCTTAGGGACAGCCGCTCTCGTTTTTCCGGCTTCGTTGTTCGGCGGCTATTTCCTCGCCCGTCCGATTCAGCGCCGGTTGAACGGAACAGCGACGGTCAGTTCGAACCACGTGTTGCGTGGTGATGAAAAGCCACACGGGATCACGGAAGATCGAAACGGCACGCACACTGGGGGCGGTTTATGATGCGCTTGCGCCCCACTAGTTCGGTTAACGAAGAAGCCGCCACGTTTTACGAACGTGTCGGCTTTCGAGCGAAACGTCAAATCGTCGTGAAGCACCTTTAGAAAGGGGAGACGGGTCATGACGCGGCGCCTCGTGCTATTTATCGTGTTGACGTTCGCGTGGTCATGGTCATGGTGGGGTCTGAACATCTGGCTCGTCCGCTCGACCGGTGCTTCGTCTTCGCTGCTGCATTTCGCTGGGGCGTTCGGACCGCTCGTCGCGGCATGGCTGACGACGGCTTGGACGGATGGGTGGTCAGGGTGTCGTCGATTGTTTGAGCGCGCCTATGGCCGCTTGACGATTCGCTGGACGTTACTCGCCGTGTCTCTACCCGTTTTGTTTTTCGCAATCGGTGTCCTCGTTGTCAGTATGACGCCGGAAGTCTCAAATAGTTCGAATTGGTTTGCCAACGACAAGCTTCCGGACTGGTCGCCGTTTGTGTTATGGCTCGTTTGGGTGGCGACATACGGGTTTGGTGAGGAGAGCGGGTGGCGCGGGTATTTGCTGCCGACACTATCAGAACGGATGGCGGTCCGACCGGCGACGCTCGTGGTCGCGCTCGTTTGGGCGCTTTGGCATGTGCCTGTCTTTTTATACGACCCAGATTTTCAAGACATGTCGGTGTTCATGATTGCCGGTTGGACGATTGGACTTATCTTCGGCTCCTTCTTTTTAGGCTGGTTGACCGTTCAGGCTGACTTCAGCATCTGGCCGGCTATCCTGTTTCACGGAACGTTCAATTTTTTGAGCGCCGGGGATGCGTTGCCGGACTTCATTCCGGCGATCTCATCGGTACTTTTGATTGGACTCGTGCTCGTATTGGCCCGTCGTTATGACGAGCAATTTCATAAACGTTGAAAGTAGGGATTGGATGGAAACGGTTATTTTAGTGATTGGGATCATCGGAGTGATTTCTTTAATGTTTTTCATGTCGAACCAGTGGATGGGATACAGCAAAGGCAATATCGTCATGACGCTCGATGATCATCACACGGACTTGAATCAATACGTGCCGGCGATTTTGACGAAACTCTATGAGGACGGCAAGTCGGCCCATTATCTCGGCGACCGGAAGTTTGAGGTGGACGGGAAACGATACGTCCTCGTCGAACGGACCGTACCGATCGGTCGGGTTCCGACCCAGCAGACGGTACTCATGCCGGATAAAACGAAGTAAAGCCACGCGGCCGCGTGGCTTTTTGTTATTGTGCCGGGGGTCCGAAACTACCGGCATGATAATCGCGGAACGCTTGGCGAATCTCGTCCTCGGTATTCATGACGAACGGACCATGGGCGATGTAGTCCTCACGGATCGGCTGTCCTGAGTAGACGAGCAGGCGGGCCCGTGACGTCGCTTTGACGCGGAGTGCGCTCATGCTGTCCGCTGTTTCGTCGTACGTGAGCGTCGCCACGTGCGTTTTCGCGAGCGGGGTCGCCGACGTGCCGAGCTCGACTGAACCGGCGAGCACGTAGACGAATCCGTTATGATTTGTCGGCAAGACGTGCTCGTAGACGGCACCGGCTTTCAAACTGATTTCGCTCATCGTGATCGGCACGAGGCTGTTCATCGGCCCCGTTACCCCGGCGACGTCGCCGGAGTAGACGCGCATCTGCCCGCCGTCGATTGGTACGACCGGGGCGTCTTCGACATATACGTTCTGATAGGAAGTCGTCGTCGATTTGAGCGATTTTGGCAAGTTGAGCCATAGTTGCAGCGTATGGATCAAGTCGTCATCGACGGCTTCCTCGGCATGCCGGGCCGCCCAACCGGCGTTCATATATTGAACGTCACCGGCGTCTAAAATCGAGTGACCGCCATGGTTATCGATATGTTCGAGCCGACCGTCGATGACGTAGGTGATCGTCTGAAACCCGCGGTGCGGATGGTCAGAGAATGTGCCACGCTTGAACCAATCCTCGGCCATTAAAATGAAGGGGTCGAACTCGTCTTTTCGTTCCGGGGGTAACACCCACCCTTGTTGGACGTGCGGATAGCCGTTCTGTTTATACGTGACTTGCCAGTGTGCGGCGACATCGCGGTCAAATCGTTTCGTCATCAGACCATCTCCTTCGGAAGCGTTTGGCTTCATTGTCGCATATGGCCGATCTTGAAACGGGTGATTTTGCTCTCTGAACGTGCAAAGACAGACGGGCAGGAGACCGTCTGTCAATAAGGGGCGAGCGACAGCCAGGTGGCGCTGTCCTCGGAACTGAGTTTGTAGTGGTTACCTTTGGTCGTGACATAGACGTCCGTCTTTTTGGACCATTCATGGAGCATCACGTCGAACGTTTGGGACTTTACTCCATGAATTGGGCCTGCCACTTGGCCGCATCGTCGCGGAGCAGCTGGAAATGAGACCCTGTCTTCGTATTCGTCAAAAACACGTCATTTCCTTCATAGCTGACGTCGAACGTTTGCGCACATATGCCTTCGAAGACGGTCAAATAAGGGTTCGGGGCAGGTGCGCCGGCTTTCGAGACGGCTTTCGCGCGCTCGATCGCATTGAAGATGAATTGCGTATCGTCAGCTGTAGCGTGGCTTAAAAACGGCTCGTCTTTCGATTCCGTACCGATCAAGGCGAGCTCGTGAAAGACGACGTGCCGGCGGTGGTCGAATTGTTGGCGCATTTCGTTCTTCAAGCTATCCCCGCGCAACAAGGTTTCTTCTTTATAGGTGATCGACACGACTTGTTTATGGGCTTTTCCATCGCGGGTGAACGAGAAGCTGAACAACGGATAGCGTTTGTTCGCTACGAGTGTCGATGGGAGCGTACTAGTTTGCTGGGCTCCTAGAAAACGGTCGAACGACGCGTCGAACGGTCGGATCACGTCGCGATAGAGCTCTTGGTTTGACGAGGTATAAATCCCGTAGCGCTGTTCGCCATCAGCCGACTCGGTACCAAACCCGATCGAGAGAAACGGCTGTCTAGAAGATAAATCAATAGGGACCACGAGGGTCTCGGCCGTATCCGTTGACTCGAACGTGAACTCATATGAACCGTTGAACGGCATCGTCACGTGGACGAGCGTTTGCTCGAGAGCAGTCCGGAGCGGATACGGTTCGTTGCCGACCGGTTTGTCCATCTCGTTTAGAAATTGAAGTCGTTCGTGCGGTTGAGCGTTTCGCAGTTTCGAGATGGACGGATAAGTGACGGACAAGTCTTGAAAAGCCGTGAGACTGTCGGGAACGGATGCGACTTGTTTGATATAAGTGATTGTGCCTACCTGACATTGCACGTAAAACTGATTCTCCACTTCAAAGAATGTGGCGGTCGGGAACGCTTCGGTTGACGTTGTCGTCGTCAACGGCTGCGTCAACGTGACCGTTCCGACTAAACGGCGGTCGCCGGCGGGAACGGTCGTGATCGCATCTTCTGGATAACAAGCATCGAGCACGTTCGTCCGGTCGGACTCGGTCATCTCGATCTGTTGCCCCGAAGGAAGCGTGGCGCGACCTTGATAGTACTCTGGAGCTGTATGTAAACGAAAAGCATGTTCTTCCTCACATCCAAACAGGAATGATAAAATGGCGAGCGTACAGAAAAGCAGGTACTTTTTCACAGCGGTGCACTCCTTCGATGAATAACTTTCATCATTGTAGCACCATTTTTTTGTGACTTTAGTCTTAGGAAAACTAATGTGTTTTTTAAATAAAAAAGCGAAAAACCCGCTCGACTTGAACTGAGCGGGTCTGATTTACACTTATGGATATGAAATGGAATTTCTCGATTTCAACGTTGTCGATTTTTGACGAATGAACCTTGATATAGCGTCATTGCTAAAAAACGAATAGAAAGCGTTGAAATAAATTATGGGTTTTATAGGTATTTATTGGTTTTTATATTCTTTTAGTCGACGTCGCGACCGCGTGAAGCTTTCAAAATTTCGAACCATTCTTCACGGCTGAGCTCGATTTCGAGTGCGTCGACACCGGTGCGGACTCGTTCAATTTTCCCAGAGCCGATGATCGGCATGATATTGACCGGATGCTTAAGTAGCCAAGCATAGACGATTGAATCGATACCGCTAGCGTCATGACGGACGCGGATCTCTTCAAGTTTTTCACGAAGCGGCGCGTAGTCGTCTGCAGAGAATAACTGGCCTCCGGCGAGCGGGCTCCAGGCCATGAGCGGCATCCGCTTTTCGTGACATAGGTCGACAGAACCATCTTCGAAATGTTTCAACTGCATCGGCGAGAGCTCGAGCTGGTTCGTCACGAGTTGGAACGGTAGCCGTGACTGCAGCAATTGCTGTGTCGACGGCACGTGGTTCGAGACGCCTAACGTCCGGACTTTTCCGCTCTGTTGCAACGTGATGAACGCCTCGGCGACTTCATCTGGATCCATGAGCGGATCGGGACGATGGATCAAAAGTGTATCAATCTGGTCAATTCCGAGCTCGCTCAAAGAACGTTCGGTTTGGCTGATGATATGTGCTTTCGTCGTATCATAATGGTTGAGCGTTTGGCCGGGGTTGAATGAGCCGGTCAATTTGATGCCCGTCTTCGTCACGATTTCGATTTGGTCGCGAAGCGAAGGTTTGAGGCGCAACGCCTCTCCAAATAATCCTTCACACGTATACCCGCCATAAATGTCGGCGTGGTCGAACGTCGTGATGCCGAGCTCGATACATTGCTCGATGAACGTGAGACGCTCCTGTGGGCTCATCTCCCATTCGGCGAGACGCCACATTCCGTGGATGATGCGTGAGAACGATAAGTCTTCCGTTAGTGCGATTCGTTGCATAATCGATTCCTCCTAATTGTCTGTCGCTTTCATTATACGGGTATTGTCCAACAGCGTCACTTTCTGCGCGCGAGCAGGGATGCTGAAACAGGGTCAATCGTGACGGAATCCGTTATGATAGACGAGAGACAAACAGAAAGAGGAGTTCTTCATGAATTGTTATGAAATTTATGCGGACGTGTCGTTCGAACAAGACGTTCACGAGACGCGTGTCACCGCTTATCACCAAGACCTCGAGCTGCATGGGATCGGACGGAGCGCCGCCGTATTTCGCGTGAAAGATACGCGACTCGTCATCAAAGTGTTCTTCCCGGGCTATACTCAAATCGCGGCGGAAGAAGCCGTGATTTATCGTACGCTCGAAGGGCTGCCCCAGTTCCCGCATTTGTACGAAGTCGGGCCGAACTATATCGTCATCGATTATATCGAAGGCAAAACGCTGTTCGAGTGTTTGACCGAAGGGATTTGGATTGACGCGGCGTACATCGAGCAAGTCGACGAGGCGCTGATTAAGGCGCGGCAGCTTGGACTGACCCCGTCAGACGTACATTTGCGCAACATCATCCTCAGTCCGCAAGGCCGCATCTATTTGATCGATTTGGCCCGGTTCCGGCAAGGGCAGCATATCGACCATCAATGGGAAGACTTGAAACGGATGTATCGGCTCTACCGGCTCCGCTTCGTGCCGAAACGATATTCCGAGCGGCTGTTGAACGGGATCGCCTATTTATACCGCACGTTTGTCAACGATCCGAGACGCTAGTCGAAGGTCGTTTTTATTTTGGCGATTAGGGAACAACAGTAACGTATCGTTGTCGTGTCACTAAAAAAGGAGGACGTCCGAATGGCTCACCGAATTTATGCGAATGAACTTGAAACGTTGCATGACTGTGTGGAGACGTGTAACTACTGTCTTGAATCGTGTCTTGAAGAGCGCGATGTGAAGATGATGGTCGATTGCATCCGGCTCGACCGCGAATGTGCCGCTATGTGCTCGTTCCTCGCCGAGGCGATGACACGGGATTCGGCATTCGTGCCCGAACTCGCACGGGCTTGTGCGGTCATGTGTAAGGCGTGCGCCCAAGAGTGCGAAAAACATAAGCACGAGCACTGCCAAGAGTGTGCGCGCGTTTGCTTCGAATGCGCTTCGATGTGCGACCGCTTAGCAGCTTGAGCGGAATACGGTCAGTCGACGCGACTGACCTTTTTTTGTGGAAAATGCGTCGCGACGTGTGTTTTGAGAGCGAGATACGTATAATGAAGAAAACTCATGAAAGTGGTGTATGTATGATCCGTAATTGCCGTCGTGACGACCTTCAAGCCGTCTTACATATTTACAATGACGCCATCGTCAACAGTACTGCCGTCTATCACTATGAACCGGTGACGCTTCAAAATCGAGTCGCCTGGTATGAAGATAAAAAAGCGTCCGGACACCCCGTCATCGTCTGGCAAGACGGCGACGTCGTCATGGGTTTCGCCACGTTTGGTCCGTTCCGTCCATGGCCGGCCTATCATTACACGATCGAACATTCTGTCTACGTCCATCCGAGCTATCGCGGCAAAGGTGTCGGCAACAAGTTGCTTCGTGAGATCATTCGCATCGCGGAAGCGCGTGACTATAAGACGATGATCGGCGGAATCGACGCTGCCAACATCGCGAGTATCAAAGCGCATGAAAAATTGGGCTTCGTTCATTCAGGGACGATCAAACGAGCCGGCTACAAATTTGGAAAATGGCTCGACTTGTCATTTTATCAATTGGATTTGACAGGTCCCGAAACACCGCAAGAAGGCTAAATGTTGTCTATCGACACTTCTGAAATACGGTATACTGGCAACAGTGAATCGAATGGAGGAATCAAGATGACAGAACTACCGAATTGCCCAAAATGTCAGTCGGCCTACGTCTATGAAGATGGCGCTTTGCTCGTCTGCCCGGAATGTGCTTACGAGTGGTCACCGAGCGAGGCGGCCGAGGCCGAGGCGGACGCTGAGGTTAAAGACGCGAACGGGAACGTGCTCCAAGATGGAGATACGGTCACGGTCATCAAAGACTTGAAAGTGAAAGGTACGTCACTCGTCGTCAAACAAGGGACGAAAGTGAAAAGTATCCGCCTCATCGACGGCGACCACGATATCGATTGCAAAATCGATGGGTTCGGCGCGATGAAGCTCAAGTCAGAATTCGTCAAGAAACTATGAAAAAACTGTTTCGGTCCACGGACCGAAACAGTTTTTTGTATTACGAGAAGAACGGCTTGTATTCACGGCGTTCATGCATGACAGATACCCATTGGAGCGTCGTGAACTCCTCGAGCACCCATTCGCCGTTGAAGCGGCCGAGCCCTGAGTCTTTCTCACCGCCGAACGGCAAGTGCGGCTCGTCGTTCACCGATTGGTCGTTGATGTGGATCATCCCGGTCTCGACGCGGCGAGCGAACTCGGTCGCCCGGTAAATCGAACCGTGGACGGCTCCGCTAAGACCATATGGAAGTTCGTTCGAGATATGGAGCGCTTCTTCGTCGTCTTTGAATGACAAGATGACGGCGACCGGTCCGAAGATCTCATTTTTGGCGAGCGGCATGTCGTTCGTGACACCGCTAAGGACGGTCGGTTCGAGCACGTTGCCGTTCGCTTTGCCACCGACGTGGAGCGTCGCCCCGGCGTTGACCGTCTGATCGATTTGGTCGAGGATACGATCGATTTGATCATGGTCGATGAGCGGTCCGACTTGTGTATCGGCTTCATTCGGATTTCCGAATTTAAGGCCGCGGACACGTTCGTTGAACCGTTCGAGGAACGTGTCATGAATCGATTCGTCGACGAGAATCCGGTTCGTCGACATACAGATCTGACCTTGATGGAAGAACTTGCTGTAGACGGCCGACTCGACAGCGCGGTCGATATCAGCATCGTCTAGGACGACGAAGACGTTGTTGCCGCCGAGTTCGAGCGCGGTCTTCTTCAACAGACGTCCGGCCTTCTCGGCAATGCCTTTCCCGACCTCGGTCGATCCCGTGAACGAGATGAGTTTTGGGATCGGGTGCTCGACGATGGCATCGCCAATCTCAGAGCCGCGACCGACGACGATATTCAAGACGCCTTTCGGGAGCCCGGCTTCTTCAAACAATGAAGCGAACAGGAGCCCGCCAGTGACCGGTGTCGCCGTCGCTGGTTTGACGACGACCGTGTTGCCGGTCGCGAGCGCCGAGACGATTGAACGGACTGCGAGATGAAACGGGAAGTTCCATGGGCTGATGACGCCGATGACGCCGAGCGGCTTCCGGTAGACCCGGTTCTCTTTGTTCGGTACGATCGACGGTTTGATCAGGCCGTCCATCCGGAACGGGAACGTCGACGCCTCTTTAATGATTGCCATCGAGGCGGCGAATTCGCCTTCTGCCTTGATGCGGGTGCTTCCTGACTCTTTCACGAGCCAGTCGATGATGTCGTCTTTGTAGTGTAACGTCAGTTCAGCGAACCGCTCGATCAGGGCGCGGCGCTCTTGCGGCAGCATGACCGCCCATTCGCCTTGCGCTTCCTTAGCTACCTGATATGCCTTGTCGAGATCGGACTCGTCTGCTGACCGGATCGAGAACAGCTTCTCGTCCGTGAACGGGTTGACGTTGTCGATCGACTTGTCGCTCGAACCGTCGACCCACTGGCCACCAATGTACATCTTCGTAAAATCGGTATGCATAAGAACACTCCTTTGTTTTTTGCTTCACCATAAGAAGTATTCACCTCTTGTCGAAAATTAAACATTAGAATGTGTACTAGCTTGCTTTACCAACTAGTTGATTTTGGTATCTTTATGCTTTCGATAAACTCGGGAAGCGACAGCCTTCCGGGAAAAGGTGGCCGTCACTCATGCGGATCATCCATTGACCGTCATGTGACGCACGCTGTTCGACATCGGCCAAGTCAGGTGTGAATTCAAAGACGATTTCCGTGATCTCTTCGAAGGAGAGCCGCGCCACGACATCACGCATATCGACAGGCCGAGGCGACAGCACCGCGAACAAATGCAGACGCGTGCGCTCAATAAAATAGATGACATGCACGTCGTCGAAGCGATAGACGTCCTCGTTCAGGCCTTGATAGAAACTGAACATCCAAATATGCATGTCGTCCGTCGTATAGAGCCGGGGTGAGTACGGGAGCGACTCCAGTTTGAACCGACGCCACCGTTCGGCGTCGACGTCGACGTGTTCGAGCGGGGGCGCCGAGCCCGACACGGAGACAAATAGCTCCGGTTCGTGTTGGACAGTGAACCCTTGCTTCTCATAAAACGTTTCGAGGCCCTCGTTACAAGCTAAAATATAAGGCAATCCATCGGCGTCATGTTGTTTGAAGAGGTGCTTGAAGACGCGGGTGGCGAGTCCTTGTCCTTGTCGGTCCTCGTCCGTCATGACCGTCCCGATTTGATACATCTCACGAGCGGTTCCGTCCGTCACGAGGGTCATCCGGCTCATGCTGACGTTCGAGATGATGTTCCGGTAGAACGTCAACGAATAACAGCGATAGCGGTCGGTCCATTCTCCGTCCAAATACCATCCGCGAAAATCGATGCCGAACATTTCATCGGTCAAGTAGAAAAATGATTCACGTTCTTTATCTGAATACTCGAGATTGGTGATCGGTCGTTTAGCCATGTGACTCACTCCTTGTTTTGAACTTCTCGGCCTGTTCCTGTACATTAGAGGCAGAGAGGGGTAATTCAAATTATGAAACGGTATGAAGCTATTTTATTTGATGTCGACGATACGTTGCTAGACTTTAAACGGAGCGAGCACGTCGCCTTGGAGCAATTGCTCGCCTCACATAACGTCCGGATGACCGATGCGTTAAAACAACAATACGTGACGATCAACAACGGGCTATGGCGCGCGTTCGAGCGCGGTGAGGTCGGACGGGAAGACGTCTTGATGGGCCGCCACACGCAACTGTTCGACACGCTCGGGATTGCGATCGATGCGCATGAAGTCGAACAGCGCTATCGGGACCATTTGCACGACGGGGTGCACATCATCGACGGGGCACTCGAACTCGTGCAAACGCTCAGTGAGCAGTATCCGCTCTATATCGTAACGAACGGTGTGACAGAGACACAGTTCAAGCGGCTTGAGGCGTCGGGGTTGCTCCCGTATTTCAAGGACGTGTTCGTCTCCGACGCGACGGGATCGCAAAAGCCGATGAAACCGTTCTTCGATTACGTGTTCGACCGTGTCCCAAACGTGTCGCCAGAGCGCGGACTCATCGTCGGTGACTCGCTGACGGCGGACATCGCCGGAGGACGCATGTACGGGCTCGATACGTGTTGGTACAACCCGGATGAGGTCGCGGCAACGGTCGAGACGACGTATGAGATTCGAGACTTGAACGAACTAAAAACGATCTTGTGACGCGTGGCTACTAGGTCAGCGGTCAATGAAATGAGGCGGCAATGTCTCGGGCAACGTATAGAGCGTCTCTGGATACAACGTCAGTTCGCGTAACTGCTCGAGCGGCTGCCAACGATAGATGAGGTGATCTCCTTCTGGTCCGTGAAAGTCGCCGGTCCGGAGCGGTAGGTCACCCGATACATAAAAATACATGCCGATCTCATGAACCGTGCGTTCTAAGTACGTGAAGAAATTTTCGGAGACGAAAGCGAACGTCGTTCCCGTCAGTGTCGCGTTGAGCTCTTCTTCCAGTTCGCGCATCAAAGCGAGTTCGGCTTGTTCCCCGATAGCGACACGACCGCCCGGCAACGCCCAAAAGTCGTCATTTATGTTTCGGTGGACCAACAAGTGCCCGTCTTTCACCCAAATGCCGGCGACGCGGTAGTTGAACGTGCCTTGATTGGTCGGAAATACGATATCCATCTTTCATCACTCCATTCCTTTAGCTACAACCAGTATACGCCAAGGAGGCAGGGCATGTTTCAATCAAATGCAGTCTATGAGGGAGAAGATTTTCGAGAGGAGACGCTCCGCGACCTTCAACTTTCACATACGACGTTCGAGAACTGTCGGTTCACGTACATCGACGCGACCGAGTTCGAGACCGAGCAGTGCCGCTTCATCAACTGTGACTTTACCGACTCGAAATGGAACGCGTCGCGCCACGTCGGCAGTTCGTTTTTAAACTGTCAATTCAATGGGGCGAATTTGTTTTTAAGTGAGTTCGATCAATGCAAGATGACAGGTTCTTCGTTCGAGTCGTGTACGTTTGAGGGCGTGACCGTTCGTGGGGGCGACTGGTCGTTCGTCAATTTACGTCACGCACCGCTCCGAAAAATGGATTGGTCGGATGTTCGTCTAGTAGAGGCTGATTTGTACGGGGCGGACTTGAAGGAGTCGCGCTGGACGAACGCTGCGTTGACACGTGCCGTCCTGCAGCATGCGGACTGTACGGCTGCCGACTTCATAGGTGCTGACATGGACGGGGTCGATTTCACGGACGTTACGCTCAAAAAGACGAAACTCGACGTCATGCAGGCCGTCCAAGTCGCGCGTTCGCTTGGGGCCATCGTCGAGTGAAACAGGAGACCGTGCTTGGAAAACTGCTCGCTTTCGCGACTGAACGGGCCGACGTCCGCAGCGTCATCTTGAACGGGTCGCTCGTCAATCCGAACGTCGCACCGGACCGCTTTCAAGATGTGGATGTCACATTTTTCGTTCTGGACGTATCATCGTTTATAACGGATCGGTCTTGGATCGACCGGTTCGGCGACGTGTTGATCATGCAGACCCCGGACGAGTCACCGTCTCAAACAAGATACGAGCGGTTTGCGTTTCTCGTCCAGTTTGCAGCCGGTCATCGGATCGATCTGACCGTTCGCCCTGTTCACGTCGTGGAGGAGGCGATTGCGGAAGATTCGCTCAGTCTCGTCATGCTCGATAAAGATGACACGGCAGGCCTGCCTGTGCCGAGCGATGAGACGTACCGAGTCGAACGTCCGAGCGCGTTTGACTATGTGTCGTGTTGGAACGAGTTTTGGTGGGTGTCATTGTATGTCGTGAAAGGACTGAAGCGCAATCAACTGCTGTATGCGCTCGATCACGTGACGATCATGCGAGACATGCTCCGACAGATGATGGCGTGGGATGTCGGATATAGGACCGGCTTTTCCGCGAATATCGGGAAAGCTGGGGACGCTTTGGTGAACCACTTATCAAATCAAGCTTGGCAAGCATACTTACGGACATACCCGGTCGCGGATCCTGCGGCGATTGCAGCCGCGTTTGAAACGTTGGTCGAGCAGTTCTGCGTCTTCAGTCGGCGTGTTTCGGAGAAAAGTGGCAACTCATTTCGGGACGACGAGTCCAAGCGGATTCGTGACGCTTTTTCGACGCTTTGGACTTCAAACGATTAGTTTTTAGCCGAGTCGGGAAACCCCCTCTATAGAAGGGGGAATGACGCTTGAATCCGTATACGACGTTCATCGCGCTCCTAGTGGGGAGTTTACTCTTATTTGTCGGCATCCGGACGAAGAAATGGCCAATCGTTGTCGTGGCCTTATTTCCGCTTGGACTCGTCGCATTCAATTTGTACTTATTGATCACTGGACGCTAGAAGACTGCTTGTCAGTCTTCTTTTTTATACATCGATTTTACGAAAAACGCGGTCGGGAGCAAGATTCCGATTGCCGCTTCGAGTAGGGCGAACAGACGGGCCGGCCCAACCGGCAGTAAGTCACCGAATCCAATTGATAGAAGCGTGACGCCGCTGAAATAGAGCAGATTTTGCCATGATGGCTCGACAGCGGTCATCGTCTCAAGTGACGTGACGAGAATGACCCCGTCCCACGACAACGCGTAATACACCAAGGCAAACCCGACCAACACGCCTAACAAGCTGATAAAAAGGTGGCTGAATAACCGGCCGTCAAATCCAGTCTGCCGGTACGTCTGTCGGCGGAAGAAGGTATATACGTTCAGTCCGACGAATAAGAGGGCAACCGTCAGTAAAATCGTATTCATCCTCATCTCTCCTTTTTTGCTAAGTCATACTAAGTTGTTTCCCTGAACAATTGACGTCAAACGGACCTGATTGCACCATGAAGGATTCTGCGACAAGGAGGTGTCCGTGTGCGACGCTTTAGGTTGACGAGTTTAGTGCTGCTTCTGCTGTTAGGTGGATGTGCCACGAAGAAACCATTTGATTTTGATAAAATCAGCTCGTATAAAATTTTTTACAACATTCCGACCGAGGCGATTATTGAGGATATGACCCGGTATGATCTCGTGATCATCGAACCGATTTGGTATACACCGGAACAGATTGAAGCGATTCGTTCGAACGGCACGAAAGTGCTCGGTTATATAAACGTGATGGAGGCGGACACGTGGAATCGGGAACTGATCGGTCAAATGAAACAAGATGATTTTTTCTATCGGGACGGAGAGCGGATTTATTTTCCGAAATGGGATTCTTATTTGACGGATATCAGTTCGGACCATTTTCGGAAGATTTTGATGCGCGAAATTCAAAAGCAAGTCATCAATAAACACTTGGACGGTATCTTTTTAGACACGGTTGGAGATATCGACGATGTACACCTCGACTATCCCGAAGACTTGACTGAACAATTGAACGGGTTAGAAGCATTTTTAAAAGCGATTAAACAGACTTACCCCGGGGTCCCGATTGTACAAAATTGGGGAATCGAAACGCTTGAACGAACGAGCGCTCCATACGTGGATGGGTTCATGTGGGAGGGGTTCAATTATTCGGAGATCACATCGGACTCTTGGTCGATGGACATGTTGGACCGGATGAATGTGATTCAAGAACAGTATGGGACTGCGGTACTTACCGTTTCGGACCAAGAGGAAGCCATTAGTCGAGACTTGGCGGAAGCGAACGGGTTCATCCATTATCATGAACCCACTTATTACGATACGTGGGATTTTCAGGAAGGAGATTAAGAAAATTAGCAGGGGAATTTGCTGCGAGCGCCAAATAAGTAAGCATGACATTCGTGTTATGAAGCTGTGACTAATCGTTGGGAGGGGATTATCATTCTATATGCTCAAGACCGCCCGTGGATTAAGTGGGCCGAAATTCTTGTCGTGTTTACTCTGTTGATTGGAATCGATTTAGCTTTCAATTTAGGGACGATTCAAAATGATTTGAACCTATTTTATGTAGCCGCCATCTTATTCGCGCTACGTTACGGAACAACCTTTGGATTGATTAGTTTCGCCGTCTTGCTGCTGTACAAAGTCCTCTACACCGGACTTGTCGGAGGCGATATCTTCTTACTGTTCTACGATACAAACTCACTTCTCACCCTTTTCTATTACTTCGCACTCACCGTCATCGTCGGCTTGTTTAGCACTTCATTTCGAGAGCGTTATGAAATCAGTCAGTTTCGCAACGAAGAACTGAAAGATGAAAACACGTATTTGAAAGAGACCGTCGATTTACTCAACACTTCGCAAACGACTCTTCGTCAAAAATTACTTCAATCGGAATACAGTTTAAATCAATTGTACGAACTAGCTGTCTCGCTTGACTTGCCACATCCTGAATTGATTCGTAGCGAGACGATTCGTCTGCTTAAAAAATATTTCTTGGCGAGCGACGTCGCCATCTATCATGTCGATCGATCGCAAAAGTCGATGCGTCTAATCATTCGCCAAGCCGAGAAGAAAGAGTTTCCACAAACCATTTTCTTAGATGAGGCGTCGAGTATGTTCAAACGTTTCTTCCAAGTCCAAGAAACGATGTTACGACAACTCGATGATGACGACACGGATCCGATGTTGCTCGCTCCGATCGTGATTGACGGAGAGACGCGTGAAGTTGTCGTCATTAAGCGTCTGCCGCTCCGGAAACTGACGACAGATGACCTCCACGTATTAAATATCCTGTTCTCATGGATTGGGACGCGAATCACAAACGCGCAAAACTTGATTCGTAAAGAGCAACACGAGAAGCTCTACCCGGGCACATCGTTCTATAAGAAAGAGGCGTTCATCGAGATAATGGCGCTTCAAGAGCAAAAGAAACTTCATCACGACCAACCGTTCATCGTACTCGAGTATGCGCTCGGTTATGAACCAGTCTCGCTCGAAAGTATTGAAGCGATCGTGCAGTCGTATTTGCGAGAGATTGATATTGTCGGTTATGACGAAGACGAGAACAAGCTCTTGCTGCTACTCCCAGGAACGAGTGAGGAGAACCGTCAACGAATTTATGATCGGATCGAAGGGATTTTGATCCAGAAGGGAGTGTGAGTTCATGGAAGCCATCGACAGTTTAGTTTGGATTGGGCTCTATGTGATTCACGCAATCTTAGCGTTCGTTTTGTTAGTGGTGTTGAAGCGGAAAATGAAAGCGCTAGACTACGGGGTGGCAGTGGTCGCTTTATGCTTCGGCCTATTTTTACCTTTTGTCGCTGAAGTCGCAGTATATGCGATTTATCGCTTCGCAGAACGCTTTGATCGGAGCGGACTGATTGAAGATTACGATGAGTATATTGATTTTCGGGTCGTCAATTATGAGCAGATTCGGCACGATGCGAAAACGAGCTCTAGCCTGTTGCCGTTAGCCGATGCCATCAATTCAAAAGATCCCGCGATCCGCAAGCACTCGATTTTGACGCACGTCAACCAGTCCATCAATAACCAAGGGAAATACTTGCAGATGGGGCTTGAGAGCACGGACAGTGAAACGGTCCATTATGCGGCCGCGACGATGAACATTCTCATCAATCAGTATGAGCAGGAATTGAAATTGGCGAAGCGTGAATACGATTTAGGAAACCCGGAAACGATTCGCCGGCTAGCGACAATATACAAACGGATGGTTCACAGTGAACTGATCACGGAAGTCATGTTGAAAGACAAACGCGAGGCCTGGTTAAAAGAGATTTTGACAGCGAAGACACTGTATCCGCCGTCTTCATGGATTTATGAGGATTTAAACGAAGTCTACATCACGTTAAAACGTCCGAGAGATCAGCTCGAAATTTTGAAGGAGTATGTTCACCATTTCCCGGAACGCATCGAGGCCCACCTCATGCTCATCGACTTTTACTATGAACGGGAGCGGTGGACCGAGGTGAAGGCTGTCATGTTTATGATGCAAACACAATTTTCGTTAGACGATGTGCCGTATGAGCACCGACTGTTGTTTGAAGAATGGAGTGACTCGACATCATGGAAAAACGAACTATAATCTCATTCTCGCTCTTCATCGTGTTATTTCTCGTCGTCGTCGGTGCAATCCAATACTTGAGGATCCATTCCTTGCATACGTTGTTACCGAACGTTGCTGAACAACGAATGAATATCGACCAATTGCAAGGGGATGCTTCCGCTAAAACAGGAGAGCATCAACTTCAAGTTTACCTTGTCCGAGACGAAGGTGATTTGGCGGTCAATACGGCAGATAATTTATTGCATGGCTTGCGTTACGCCAAACTAGACGTTCGAGAAATTGATGCGGGTGCGGTCAGTTCGATCGTGCCGTCGCCCTACAGTATCATCATATTTACAGGCGAAAAAACCACGACATGGCCATTGCAAGAGACGAAACGGTTCGTCGAACAAGGAGGCAATGTCGTGTTCGCCAACCGCTTCAAAGACCCCGCTTGGAATGAAGTGACAGGTATCGAAGAAATCGGTGAATTCGTTCCAGATGTTTATGGTCTGAACTTCGAAGAAACGATTTTCCCGGGTTATGTCGACTTGAATCCACCGGACGATCTGTTCGTCCATAGTGTCGTTGACTTCGCAATTGCAGACGAAGTGAACGTTATGCTGTCAGCGGAAGGGTTTCCCGTCCTTTGGGAATATGAGGTCGGTGACGGGAACGTTCTGTACTGGAATACAACGACCACCGATCAAAAGATGATTCGCGGACTGTTCGTCCAAACGCTCGGAACGTTACCGCCTGCGTTCGTGGGTGCCCAAGCGGCGATTAAGCTCATGTATATCGATGACTTTCCGGCTCCAGTCATGGACGGCAAGATGAAAGATGTCTCGGCGACACCACTCGATAAATCGGTTAAAGACTTCTTTGCCGAAGATTGGTGGAAAGACATGGTCGACATGGCTCAAGATGACGACATCATTTACACGGGCGCGATGATCGGGACGTACGAAGAAGAGATGGAACTGCTAGATGAAAAATTGATTAAACGCGGCGAGTTCCCGATGCTCTATTTCGGCCGAAAACTATTGGCGCAGGGTGGTGAAATCGGGTTGCACGGATATAACCACCAATCGCTTGTCACGGCCGATGAACCGATCGATCCGACGTACGGATATATTCCGTGGAAAGACAAGGACGAGATGAAGCGTTCGCTGCTACAGGCAGAATCGGTATTTGCTAACTATTTCCCGGCAGAACAACTCAAATCATACGTCCCACCTTCGAATGCACTCAATCGTACCGGTGTCGACGCGATTGCTGAGGCGTTGCCTGAACTGCGGACGATTGCGTCACTCTATACCGGTGACCCGGAAAGTGGTGATTTTGTCCAAGAGTTCGAATTTGATACGACACATGCCGGAATCTATCATTTCCCGCGCATCACGAGTGACTACGGGGAAGAAAGAGGTTCGATTTTCCAAATGGTTGATGCCATCGCTAACTTTGGAGTGTTTTCACACTTTATCCACCCGGATGACGTCATCGACCCAGACCGTGCCTTCGGTCGAGACTGGGATACGATGTTTACGAGCCTACGCAAAATCGTCCACGACGTAAATGACCATTATCCTCACCTGGAAGCCTATACACAGCACTATGCGACGGAAAAACTAATCACGTATCAAGAGGCAGACTTGAACGTCACGTTTGATGACGAGACCATTTATTTGACTGGGGACGGACTCGTCAATCCGTCACACTTTACCGTCCGTCTAAAAGTCGGCCAATCATTGGACACAGGCGAATTCGCATTCGGTACGGTCGAGCAGATGGAGGCGGACCGTCCACTCTATCTCGTCAAATTGACATCAGCGAACGCTGAAATCGCCATCAAGGGGGACCCACAATGAAGATTGGGCTCGTGTTAGAAGGGAGTTACCCGTATGTGAGCGGAGGTGTCTCGAGTTGGACGCAGACGCTGATTGAAGCGATGCCGGAAGTCGAGTTTGAAATCATCTCGATTCAGCCGTCGGTCAAGCGACCAGAAGATATGAAATATAAGTTGCCGCAAAACGTGTCAGGAATCACGCACCTTTATTTAAGCGATACGGATAAAAAGGCGAAGGGTCGAATGAAACTCGACGCCGAAGACGAACGGAAAATTTCCGAATGGCTCATGTTGAAAAACCCGAACCGGCAAGCGCTCGGCATTCTCGGGAAACAAGTCCCGTCAAGCCAAGCCTTCTTCTCAAGCGAGTTCTTTTGGAGCAACGTAAAAGCAGCTTACGCAGAAGAAATGAACGGCGGATCGTTCATCGACTATTTTTGGATGTGGCAGAGTATGTATATGCCGATCTTGCGTGTGTTGCATCAACCGTTACCAAAAGTCGATCTCGTCCACTCCATCTCGACAGGCTACGCCGGCGTCGTCGCATCTTACATGAAAGAGACGCAAGGCATCCCGTTCATTTTGACCGAACACGGCATCTACTCACGTGAACGCGAGGAAGAAATCCTTCAGTCTTATTGGATTCCGTCCCCTTACAAACCGAGGTGGGTTCGCTTTTTCCACCACTTGTCACGCGAGGCGTATAACGCGGCCGATGAGATTATCACGCTGTTTGAGCGGAATCGCGAATATCAAGAGTGGATTGGGGCGCCTAGCGAGAAGACAAAAATTATCGCCAACGGGATTGACGACCGTCATATCCGCGCTACGCTTGAGCGAGCCGAGAATGATGTGTTCCAAATTGGGGCCATCGTCCGCCTCGTTCCGATCAAGGATTTGAAGACGATGATCTATTCCGCAAAAATCCTTCAAGAGCGCCATCGGCTGTTTAAACTGACAATCATGGGTCCGCTTGATGAGGACGAAGAGTACGCTGAAGAGTGTCATCTACTGATTGAGCAGAGCGGGCTGACCGACTATGTCGAACTCGTCGGGAAAGTGAACGTGCAAGACTGGTTGCCGAAATTTGATTTGTTGTTGTTGACGAGCATATCGGAAGGGCAGCCGCTCGCCATTTTAGAAGGGATGGCGGCTGGCATCCCTTGGGTGGCGACCGATGTCGGGGCTTGTTCGGAACTACTTTACGGACGCGCTGACGATCCGTTCGGTCCGGCCGGCTTCATCGTTCCTCCGGTCCATCCGGAAGCCATCGCTGACAAAGTCGAATGGATGATGGATTATCCGCGCGAACGGATGCGCTTCGGTAAAAACGGCCGCGAGCGTGTCCGTCAGTATTATCGATTGCAACAGTTCGTCGACCGCTATAAAGCCATCTATGAAGCGAGGAGGGAACAGTATGGCGGGCATCGGGTTTAAGTTACAAAAGTTGTTTCAAGAAGACTATTACTCTTCAAGACTGAAGGCGTACACGTTTTCCGGGCTCGTCACATCAGGCCCTTGGCTGATCGTCATCCTCGTTGTCGGTACGATTCAATGGTTGGCGTTTCAGATGCCGATGTTGTCACTCGAGGAACGGACGCTGTTTATGCTATCCGTGTCTTACGCGTTCATTTTCTCGCAAATTCTATTTAGTTTTCAGCAGCTCGTCGTCACGCGATACGTGGCCGATTTATTTTATGAAAAGAAAGCCCATGAGATCTTTCCTGTCTTCACCGGCATGTTAAAAGTGACGATTCTTGCTGCCGTCGTCATGTATAGCGTGTTTTGGCTGATTTCACCGCTCGGTTTAGCCTATAAGCTCGTCCTGTTCGTCTTATTCATGACCATCAACGTTATCTGGGTCATGTTCTTGTTCTTGAGCGCCGCCAAATTTTATCAAGCGGTCGCTTACAGCTTCTTGCTAGGCGGGGTTATTTCAGTCGCGAGCGTCTATTTGATCAGTCGTCTCATGGTCAACCCATCGAGCCTCGAACTTCTGTTTGGCTTTACCGTTGGGATGGTCGTGACGCTGTTCGGGCTATTCTTCGCGATGCTCCGAACGTTCCCGCTCAGGTATGCGACGCGAGAATTTTCATACTTCCGGTACTTTGATAAGTATCCGGACTTGTTCGCGATTGGTGTGTTATACGTGCTTGGGATCTGGGTGACCAACTTCATCATTTGGTTTGGTGAAGGTCGCATGGTGATTGCCGATTCGTTCGTGTTCAATCCGTATTATGACACGGCCGTGTTCTGGTCGTACTTGACGATCATCCCGACCCAGCTCTTGTTCGTCGTCGCTGTCGAGACAAGGTTTTACGAGCGCTACCGAACGTTTTACGGCTTGATCAATTATGGCGGGGCGTTACACCAAATTGAGAAGGCGAAGCAGACGATGACGACGGTGTTGAAAAATGAATTGATCCGACTTGGGCGAAGTCAAGGTGTTGTCACCTTGTTCGCTATCCTGATGGCGGGTGTGTTCGTCGGTTGGATTGGTGTCCCGGAAGAAGTCGGTCAAATTTTCCGGATGACGACGCTCGCCGCGTTCGCGAACGCGATGATTCTCGTACTGACGTTGCTCTTGCTGTATTTTGAGGATCGTCGTGGGGCGTTGTTCGTCAGCCTCTCGTTCTTCATACTGAACGCCTTGTTCACGTTGTCGTTACTATCGCGCGGGATCGATTGGTATGGGGTCGGCTTTGCTATCAGTACGACGATCACGTTCTTTATCGCAGGACTGCGCTTGATTTATTTTATGGGGAAGGTCGATTATTACGTGTTCGCGGCCTCGAACCGTCGTAAGCTCGGGACAGAACGGTTCTCGCATTTTGGGACCGCGCTCAACCGTCGCTTCTCGCGTTAAAGGGTTTGCATTTTTCAAAAAGATTGATATGATGTGGTCGAAGATGACCGAATTTCATAATGTTTGCCACTAGGGGAGTCGCTTGACGCGGCTGAGATGGACAAGGTCCAGACCCTTTGAACCTGATCTAGTTCACGCTAGCGGAGGGAAGTGGGCGAAACGTCCTTTCTCACACTCTTTGTGTATGGCCGACGCCGCTTCCGTTATGGGAGGCGGCGTCTTTTTTCATACAAAGGAGGAGAATACGATGACATTTACCGCACACATCCGCCAAGAGGCCAACGCCTTGTTTGAGGCGAGTTTCCACCATCCGTTCGTCCGCGCGCTCGGAGACGGGACGCTCGACGAGGCGAAGTTTCGGCATTACGTGATGCAAGACTCGTACTACTTGAATCAATTTTCGAAAGTACAGGCGAAGGGCGCTACACTTGCCCCGACGATGGAGCTGGCGAGCCGATTTTTGACGCACGCCCTCCACACGATCGAGGCGGAGCACGAGTTGCATCGGGAATTTTTTACGATGCTCGAGGTGAGTGACATGGAGTGGGCGACGTTCGAACCAGCTCCGACGGCTTATGCATACGCGCTCCATATGCAACAAGCCGGGCCGACCCTCGGAGACGTACTCGCGGCGATTCTTCCATGCTACTGGGTGTATTACGAGATCGGGGAGCGCTTGAAGGACGCAGAGCCAGACCATCCAATCTATTCTGTTTGGATTGCGACGTACGGTTCGGAATGGTTCCGTGAACTCGTCGAAGAGCAGATCGAGCGACTTGACGAATTGGCGGGACAAGCGACGGAGTCAGAACGGATGCGCTATCAGCAGCTGTTCTTGAAAAGTTGCTACTATGAGCTCGCGTTTTGGGAGATGGCCTGGACACTCGAATCGTGGGAACTGCCGCTTGAGGTGGGACGATGAGGCCGGATCTATGGGAAGCCGTCCGGTTGAAGCGACCGCTCGTCCATAACATTACGAACATCGTCGTCGCCAACTTCTCGGCCAACGGGTTGCTCGCCATCGGTGCGTCCCCGGTCATGGCCGATGCGATTGAAGAAGTAGCAGACATGACGACCGTGAGCGATGCCCTCGTCTTGAACATCGGGACGCTTGACGCGATGACCGAGGCGACGATGATCCGTGCCGGACAAGCTGCGAATCAGTCGGGTCGTCCTGTCGTCCTAGACCCGGTCGGTGTCGGGGCGACACCGTTCCGCCGCGACGTCGTTGAACGAATTTTGCGAGACGTCCGCGTCACGGTCATCCGTGGGAACGCCGGGGAAGTCGCCACGCTTGTCGATGCCGGTTGGACGACGAAAGGGGTCGACGCCGGAAGCGGCACACATCATCCGCAACAACTCGCCGAACGAGCAGCGAACCGATTTAGCTGTGTTGTCGCGATTACGGGGAGGACAGATTTCGTGAGCGATGGTACGGTCACGCTAGAAATTTTGGGCGGGCATCCGCTCATGACAGAGACGACAGGCACCGGCTGTCTACTCAGTGCGGTCGTCGGTGCGTTCCTTGCTGTTGAACCGGACGTGATGACGGCAACCTCGACCGCGCTCACCGGATATGCACGATGCGGCGAGTTGGCGAGTGAAGCAGCGACGGGTCCGGGGGATTTCCCAATCCACTTTCTCAACGCACTCGCTACCATGACGTCAACTGACCTGCCGAGCGACCGAATCGAGGTGTTCGCGCGATGAGGCCTCAAGTCTTGACCATCGCCGGTTCGGACTCTGGCGGGGGAGCCGGAATCCAAGCCGATTTGAAAACGTTTCAAGAATTAGGCGTATTTGGCACGAGTGTCGTGACCGCGGTGACGGCTCAAAACACGCGTGGCGTGCACGGTGTCGAAGCCGTCTCCGCCGACCTCGTCGCACGCCAGCTCGATGCAGTCGGATCAGACTTTATCATCTCGGTGTGCAAGACCGGGATGCTGTTCAATCGTGAGTTGATTGACGTCGTAGCTGACGCGCTCGAGCAGCATCGATTTCAAAATGTCGTCGTCGATCCGGTCATGATCGCTAAAGGCGGTGCGACCTTGCTTGAACGGGACGCCGTCACCGCGCTACGGACGAGGCTGTTACCGATGGCGACGGTCGTCACGCCAAATATCCCTGAAGCTGAAGTGTTGACCGGCTTGACGATTTGTACGTTCACTGATCGTATGAAAGCAGCTGAGCGCTTGTTGTCTTACGGGGCAAACGTCGTCATGTTGAAAGGCGGTCATTTGGACGGTCCTCTCGCCGAAGACCTAGTCATGACGAAGACCGATACGTTTCGAATGGTGACACCACGGTTGCTGACGAAAGATACGCACGGGACCGGCTGCACGTTTTCGGCTGCGCTAACAGCGGAGCTCGCGAACGGGCATACCGTTACGGAAGCCGCGCAGAAGGCGAAACAGTTCATCCATAGTGCCATCTCCCACGGATTACAAATTGGCAGCGGACATGGACCGACAAATCATTGGGCGTATAACAAGCACCCGAAGGAGGTGGTTTCCATTGAATCCATCGCCTATCGTTGAGCGGTTAAAGCTCTACTTCATCTGCGGCACGGCGGATACGTTTGATCTCGTTCAGACGGTCGAAACGGCGCTTCAATGTGGTGTGACATGTTTTCAATTTCGCGAAAAAGGTAAAGAGCCACTGTATGGGGATAAAAAAGAAGCGATGGCACGAGCGTTGCATACACTTTGTCGACAGTACCGTGTCCCGTTCATCGTCAACGATGATGTCGAGCTGGCAATCAAACTCGATGCGGACGGAGTTCATGTCGGACAAGAGGACGCAGCAGCCGAAGTCGTTCGTCGGCGAATCGGTTCAAACAAGTGGCTCGGTGTCTCGGTCCACTCGATCGAGCAAGCCGCAACGGCTTCGAGATACGCCGATTATGTCGGAATTGGACCGATTCATCCGACTGTGTCGAAACAAGACGCGGCCGAAGTGAACGGAACGATGCTCATTCGGCAAGTGCGAGCCCGGTTTCAGCATTTGCCAATCGTGGGAATTGGTGGAATCATGCCTGAACACGTCGAAGCGATTCGACGTGACGGGGCTGACGGCGTAGCTGTCATCTCGGCCATTGCTTCTGCACCGGACGTGGCCATGGCCACACGGCGTTTCGCTTGTCTCTGAATTTTATTTGAGGAGGAAGACAGATGAACGTATTTGTAATTGGAGCGAATGGACAGATTGGAAAGCAACTCGTAGAACGATTGAAGCAGGATGGGAAGCACGAAGTCACCGCGATGGTGCGGAAACAAGAGCAGCTAGACGAGTTCAAAGCGAACGGCTATCAGGCGGTTCTCGGAGACTTAGAAGGTGACGTTGAGACGTTGAAGCAAGCGATGAGCGGCATGGACGCAGTCGTGTTCGCGGCCGGTTCGGGCGGCAGCACGGGAGCCGACAAAACGTTACTCATCGACCTAGACGGTGCAGCGAAAAGCGTCGAGGCGGCCCAAGCGAACGGCAACATTAAGCACTTCGTGATGCTCAGTGCCTTGAAAGCGGAAGATCGCTCGGCATGGCCCGATTCGATGAAACCGTACTACGTGGCAAAACATCATGCGGACCGTTTGCTCGAACAGAGTGGACTCGACTATACGATCGTCCGTCCAGGCGCACTAACAGACGATGCCGGTACAGGCAAAGTGAACGTCGACAACGTGTCGACGGGCGAGATTCCGCGGGCGGATGTCGCAGCGTTCTTGGCCCATGTCATCGGTCGACAAGAAGCGGCAAACAAAGCCATCGACTTGGTCAAAGGTGACACTGCGATCGAAGAAACGATATAAACCATGCGAGCGAGCGGATTCGAATCCGCTCGCTTTTTTTTGCGGTGATGTGTCAGCCCGTTCGAAAAAGGAATTGATGCGGCCGATAGAGAAAGTAAAGACGTATCTATTCAAGAAAGGGGGCTGTTCATGACCGCGTTATTTGTCTATATGGCCGCCTATTTACTGCCGGCCTTCTTGTTGAGCCACCTCGCGCTCGACGTCCTGTTACGTAACCCGCGACAAGTCGAGCATCGATTGCTCAGTCTGTTCGTATTCGGTTACGCAATGCTGTTTTTGGCGGAGTTCGGCCGTCATTTGTCACCTATCGAAGCAAGCCCGGCGTTCGTCACCTATTGGTTCGGGAATGCCGGTATTTTGATCTTTATCTTTTCGGTCCATTTCATCGTCAAAGTGACGGGCGTCGGTGCGAAGATGCCGAAATGGGTATATCCGTATGCCATCTACTTACCGTTGATCCCGGTTGCTTTGACGTTCATTCGACAAGAGAACATCATCAACAGTCAACGCTTTGACCAAGTCGGGCTCTGGATTTATCCTGAATTCAACGTTTCTTATTTGACGACGATGACGATTGGGAACGTCTTTCACTTCCTGATTATTTTGTTGTTGGCATATGCGCTCAAACGAGCAGAACGGCATGAACATCAACGGGTGCTGCGTCTACTCATCTTGACGGCGGTACTCGTCTTGATTTGGGACATCGTGTTCGGTTACTTCCAATTTCGTGGAGTCGTTCCGCCTTATGCGTATATGTACGGCGGATTGGTCTGGACGGTGGCGCTCGTTTTGGCGATGAACCGGCTCGATTTTCTCGCCTCTTACGCCAAGCGCTACGGGACGTTGTACAACTTGAACCCGTCTGCCATTCTGCTCGTCGACGATACTGGTCGGATCGAGAGTGCGAACCCGGCCGCACGCATGTTGTTCCACACGGTCCGTGTCGTCAATGAACGGTTCGTCGACCTATTGCCGGAGAAGAAGCGTGAGGAATGGTGCGATCACTATACACAGCACTTCACGGCCCAAAAGAAGTTTCTAGAGTTCGAGACGAAGGTTCAGACGAAGACCGGACAAGAACGATACGTCGTCATCGATGGTGACTTCGTCTATATCAATCAAAAAATTCACGGCATGATTTTGATTCGCGATGTCCACACGTTCAAGGAAGCCGAGCAGTCGATTCGTTTTTTCGCCTATCATGACCCGCTCACGAAGCTCGCCAATCGCCGGGCTTTTTATGAACAAGCTGATCAAGCGTTGCTTCAAGCGGACAACCTTGCCCTCGTCATCCTCGACCTTGACGGGTTTAAAGGAGTCAACGACACGTACGGCCATCAAGTCGGCGATGACTTCTTGATCCACCTCGGCGTCCTGCTCGAAGAAGCGACACCGGACACCGGGCTCGCGTCGCGCGTCGGCGGTGACGAGTTCTACATCTATTTGACGGACGTGGAAGAAGCGGACATCGTCACGTTCGTGGAGCGGCTGCGGACGACGTTGGTGGAACGGCCGTTCAAACTAGGGCACGGGGTGATCCCGATTCGAGCAAGCATCGGCGTCAGCGTCGCACCGGACCAAGGCATGGATTTGGACACGTTGATTCATAAGGCGGACCAAGCGATGTATCAAATCAAGCAGCAAGGTAAAAATGACTATGCGATTTATGACGACGTGTTAAACGGTCCGACATAACGGGAACGGTAGTAGAGATGTGATTTCAAAAGGAGGAGATGGGATGTCAGAAAAACCATTAGTGACGATGCGGGCCGAGGGCGAAGCGACGAGCGTGAAGACGACGGTGCATGTGCGCGACCTAGAGCCGTTTATCGTCGATGAGCCGGAACGTCTCGGCGGGACCGATGCCGGACCGAATCCGCTCGAATACTTACTCGGGGCGCTATCATCGTGTACGACGATCACGATTGCCTATGTCGCGCAAGATCAGGACTTCAACTATGAAGGTGTGACGTTCGCGACGGAAGGGACGCTCGACCCGCGCGGCTTCCAAGGCGTCGAAGGGGTCCGGACTTATTTCGAGAACGTGCACGTCAACATCGTGCTCGACACGACCGAGTCGGATGAACGGATCGAGGCGCTACAAAAAGGCGTCGAGGCCCGGTGCCCGATCCATAACTTGATGCATGCGGCCGACGTCGACATCACGGCAACATGGACCCGTAAATAACGAGAGGATGGGGGCAACCCATCCTTTTTCTTTGGACAGAGACAGGGAAACACTAACTGTGGCACGAACAAGAACAGATGCGAGAAAGGGGGGAGGTTATGCACATTCGACCGATGACACGAGAAAACGCCCGCGCCATCCAAGCGTGGACGTATGAAGCACCCTATGATTTTTATAATCAGGACCCTTCGGCTGAAGGGTTAGACGAGTTAATGACTTATCATGCGATTCACGACGATGAAGGGTTGTTCGGTTTTTATTGCCTCGGACCGTACGCGCAAGTTCCGAACCCGACATACGCGTACGATGCCATCCATCTCGATATCGGATTGGGCATGCGCCCGGACCGCACCGGTAAAGGACAAGGTCGTTCGTTCGTCGAGACGGTGCTTGGCGTAGCAGAGCGCGAGGAGAAACCGCTGCGCTTGACCGTGGCTGTGTTCAACGAGCGGGCCATCCATTTGTATGAACAGATCGGGTTCCGTCAAGTCGCCGCGTTCCTCAAAGGGCAGACGAACTTCATCGTCATGGTCCGTTGATTAGCCAAATTGTTTTTGATGGGCTTTCTTTCGCTTCAAATAATCCTTGTCCGCTCGGATCTGGTCCCAGCGCTCTTTGAAGAAGCGGGCCGACTCGGCTTTTTCTTCGTCGATTTGGCGATCGTGAATAGCGCCGTCGTCTTTATACTTGCGGCCACCTTTATAGTTGGCGTAACGACGGGCCCGGGTATGGCCCATCTGGATGAACTTCCGCGCCATGTCCATGCCGACGAAATCGTCGTTTGCCCGATACGCTTCAAACAGCTCCATGATCTCATCGGCGGATTGGCGGGCGATGTCGGGTGTTTTAAAGCGCCAGTGCGGCAAAATCTCACTCTTGTAAGGCTCGACGAGCAGCACACCTTGTTCACCGCGTCCGACGCGATAGAGCTCGGGGTGTTTTCGGAAATCGATCGTCTCAAAATCAAGATCATAATCAAACGGCATCGTCATCCCTCCTCTGTTCCGTTGTTCCCGGAACTGAGGCGAGGGAAACGAGCGAAGGAGCAGCTGACATGATTCAATTAGACACAGAACGGCTAAGGCTCAGAGCGTTTCAGCTCGATGACGCCGAAGCGATGCATCGCTATGCGAAGAATAAGCGGGTCGGACCGATGGCGGGCTGGGCCCCGCACGAGTCCGTCGACGAGACGCGGGACGTCATCCGTATATTCCAGCAAGATCAAGACGTCTGGGCGATCACGTTGAAAGCGACCGGCGAACTGATCGGTAGCATCGGTTTGCACGACCGACGCCCGGACCCGGATATCCAACACGACAACCAGCGCGAAATCGGCTACGTGCTCAGTCCGGATCATTGGGGGAGAGGCTACGTCCCGGAAGCGGTGCGTGAGCTGCTTCGTCACGGATTTGTCGACCTTGGTTTAGAACTGATCTGGTGCGGTTATTTTGACTTCAATGACCGGTCGCGTCGTGTCGTCGAGAAGTGCGGTTTCACGTATGCGTTCACGACGACGCAAGAGCTGACTCGGTTGGACGGACGGACCGTTCGAAGTTTGGTCTATGTCATCACGCGTGATGATTATGACAACCGCTCATCTCTTAACTAAGGGAGCAGAAAAACGTCAAAAGATTTCGAGTAGAGGCGCGTCGTCCCTGGTGGATAGACGCGCCTCTATTGTTAATTATTAGCTAAGAAAAATCGAAGTTTTTAAATTTCTTAAAAAATAGTTGATATGTAACCGGTTACACATTATGCTTGTTTTGTAAGCGTTACCAAAGAAGGAGGGGCGAGATGGCGACAATCAAACAAGTGGCCAAACGAGCGAACGTTTCTGTCGCGACCGTGTCCCGTGTCATGAACAATAACGGATACGTAAGTGCAGAAGCGCGGGAAGCCGTCGAGCGGGCCATCGCCGAACTTGACTATGCCCCGAACCGAGTCGCGCGTTCATTATTTAAAAAGACATCGGGCTTGATCGGCTTGATTATGCCGGATATTACAAATCCGTTCTTTCCACAATTGGCCCGAGCGATTGAAGACGTGGCCAACCAGCACGGCTATCAGGTCGTACTTTGCAACACGGATGAGCAACTTTCAAAAGAGCAGACGTATTTGGTCGCTCTTCAGACGATGCATGTCGATGGACTGATTATTACGACGAACCATTCGGATAACCCGAACTATGAAAAGTTAGAACTACCGATGGTGGCGTTAGATCGTATCGTCAAGCCGGGGATTGATGCCGTCATCTCGAACGGGTATGAAGGTGGACGCCTCGCAGCGGAAACGCTGTTGAGCTGTGGGGCAACAAAGCTTGCTCACATCGCTGGGCCTAAGCACCTCCTAACGGTGAGACGACGGACAGATGGTTTTCTCGACGTGGCGGGTGACCGGCTCGTCGGGATGACACATTCTAGTTTTGCATTCAAAGAGGCGCTCACGGCGGCACAAACATTATTTGACGAGTATTGGCCGTTCGATGGTGTGTTTGCCGCCAATGACGTCATCGCCGCCGCAGTCTTGCAGGAAGCGGTGCGTCGCAACGTCCGGGTGCCTGAAGACTTACAAGTCATCGGGTATGATGGCATCGAGTTAGGTGAGATGACGTCTCCGCCACTCACGACGATTGCTCAACCGATCTATGAGATGGGGCGACTAGCGACCGAGCGACTTCTTGATTTGATTGAAAAGAAAGAGACCGCTGCAAAAGAAATTTTATTGCCTGTCACACTGACAGAGCGACAGACGACGAAACGAAAGGGGCATGACGCATGAACCGAATTGTTGTCATCGGGAGTGTATCTATGGATTTGGTTGTCACGACAAATAAACGTCCACAGGCTGGAGAGACGGTCATCGGGAATACATTTCAGACGGTACCCGGGGGAAAAGGCGCCAACCAAGCAGTGGCTGCCGCTCGACTAGGTGGTCAGGTCGAGATGGTCGGTTGCGTCGGATCCGATGAATTTGGGAATATAATCCGTCAAAATTTTAAACAGAACCAGGTCGGGACGCGTCATCTGCGAACGATTGGCGAAGAAGTGACAGGGACGGCGCATATCGTATTAGCAGACGGCGATAACTCAATCGTCGTCGTTCAATCCGCGAACAAGCATGTACGCTTCACCGACGTGGAGTTGGAGCAACTGCTTGATGACCAGACGCTCGTCTTGTTGCAACTAGAAATTCCGATTGAAACCGTCGAACAAGTGAGTACGTACTGTCATCAGCGAAACATTCCAGTCCTGTTAAATCCGGCGCCGTCTCAAGCGCTCACGAGTGAGTTACTTGAAAAGGTGACCTACGTGACGCCGAACGAGCACGAATGCCGCGATCTATTCGGCGACTTGCCGATTGAAGACGTATTGCGCCGTTACCCAAACAAATTGATTGTGACAGAAGGAGTAAGAGGTGTTCGTTTCTTCGACGGGAAGACGATTCAACATATCCCAGCCATCCTGGCGAATGTCGTCGATACGACCGGGGCGGGAGATACATTCAATGGCGCTCTCGCAGTTTCCCTCGTGGAAGGAAACAATTTAGAAGAAGCCGCGCGTTTTGCCGTCGTAGCTTCGGGCATGAGCGTGGAAGGATTCGGGGCTCAAGGCGGGATGCCGAACCGAGCCGACGTGATGAGACGATTGGAGCGAGTGTGATGAAAAAACATGGGATTCTCAATAGTCATTTGGCAAAAGTCTTTGCTGACCTGGGACATACGGATACAGTTGTCATCGCCGATTGCGGACTGCCGATCCCTAAAGGGGTAAAGCGGGTCGATTTAGCACTACGTCTAGGCGAACCGTCATTTCTTGATGTGTTGAATGCGGTTGAGGCTGACATGGTCATCGAACAGATTACGGTGGCGGACGAAGTGTTCACCGAGAACGAGCCGATTGCCAAAGCGTTGACCGAACGATTCGAAACGGTCAAGACATGCTCGCATGAAGCGTTCAAGCGTGAAGTCGAGCAGGCGAAAGTCGTCATTCGTACAGGTGAAGCGACACCGTATGCGAACGTCATTTTACACGCCGGCGTTTTATTTTAAGGAGGGGTTCGATGCACATCCAGTTGAAACGCATCCATAAGTCTTTCGGTCCGGTGAGTGTATTGAGAGGTGTGGACTTTGAATTGTTGCCTGGTGAAATTCACGCGTTGATGGGTGAGAACGGGGCCGGCAAATCAACGCTTATGAAAGTGATGACCGGACTTCACGCGCAAGACAAAGGGGATGTCCAAATCGATGGTGCCGTGCGGCAGTTC
Organism: Exiguobacterium sp. SH3S3; assembly: GCF_004337115.1. Lineage (NCBI taxonomy): Bacteria > Bacillati > Bacillota > Bacilli > Caryophanales > Exiguobacterium > Exiguobacterium sp. SH3S3. The sequence continues at coordinate 50,350 of NZ_SJUU01000011.1, read as the reverse complement.
AAACATCCGAAAGAAGCCGAACGAGCCGGCATCGCCTTCATCCATCAAGAGTTGAATATTTTGCCGGAATTGACGGTGATGGAAAACTTGTTCCTCGGTCGGGAGTTGACCGGTCCGTTCGGTGTCATCAAGCAACAAGAGATGAAGCGTCGCGCCCGGGAATATTTGGCCGAGCTGAACGTATTCATGGAAGTCGATGAGCTTGCTAAAAACTTATCCGTCGGTCAACAACAGATGATTGAGATCGCGAAAGCGCTCATGACAGACGCAAAAGTCATCGTCATGGACGAACCGACGGCCGCCTTGACCGACCGTGAGATTCGGGCGTTGTTCTCGGTATCGCGTGCATTACGTGACCAAGGCGTGTCCATCATTTATATCTCCCATCGGATGGAAGAAATTTTTGAACTGTGTGACCGCATCACCGTTCTCCGTGATGGGGTGTCGATTGGGACGCATCCTATCGCCGAGACGTCATTTGAAGAAATCGTCAAAGAGATGGTCGGACGCGAGATCGGGGAACGTTACCCGGACCGGACCGCCACGATTGGCGACGTCGTCCTCGAAGTTGATAGTTTGATAGGTAACCGGTTCCACAACGTCTCGTTCGATGTACGGGCGGGTGAAATCGTCGGTTTCTCAGGATTGATGGGAGCCGGTCGGACCGAGGTGATGCGCGCCTTGTTCGGCGCCGACCGCACAAGAGGCGGTGTCGTCAAACTGAATGGAAAAGAAATAAAGATCAGACGGCCGGCTGATGCGATTTGTCACGGTATCGCGTTTTTGACAGAAGACCGAAAAGGCGAAGGGTTGCTCCTCGACTTCTCGTTACGAGAAAACTTGTCGCTACCAACGCTCGATAAACGGGCGAAGGGTACAATCATCTCGAGACAAGACGAGGAGCGCTTCGCGGACGGATATTTGAAGAAGCTGCGTGTCAAACATCATTCGATGGAACAAAAAGTGAAGTCGCTTTCTGGCGGGAACCAACAAAAAGTCGTTCTAGGCAAGTGGCTTGGCGTCGAACCAGATGTCCTCATCCTCGACGAACCGACACGAGGAGTCGATGTCGGGGCGAAAAAAGAAATTTACACGATTATGAGTGAGTTGGCAGAGGCAGGTGTCGCAATCATCATGGTATCTTCGGATTTACCCGAGGTGCTCGGGATGAGTGATCGAATCGTCGTCATGCGAGAAGGCGTCGTCACAGGGACGTTAGCAAAAGACGAGGCGACGCAAGAAAAAGTCATGACATATGCGACAGGAGGACAATGATATGGAATTGAAAGCAACGGCTGCGCTAGGGCGACCGCAAAAGCTCGGATGGGGGCAAAAACTCGGTCCACTGTTCGGATTACTTGCTATCATCGTTGTGGTGACGGCTCTCGAACCAGGATTTCTCTCGTTGAACAACATCTTTAACGTCTTGCGGCAAGTTTCCATCAACGCCTTGATTGCGTTCGGGATGACGTTCGTCATTTTGACAGGCGGAATTGATTTATCAGTCGGGTCGATTCTCGCCCTCTCTTCAGCGTTCGTCGCCGGGATGATGGTCGATGGTCAACACGCTGTCATGGCGATCGCGCTCGGTTTGATTGCGGGTGCCGTGCTCGGTGCGTTTAACGGAGCCGTCATCACATACGGGAAAGTCGCGCCGTTCATTGCGACGCTGGCGACGATGACCATCTACCGAGGGCTGACGCTCGTATACACGGATGGCCGGCCAATCACCGGTTTAGGGGACTCAACTTGGTTTGAAATGTTAGGGCGCGGCTACTTATGGATTATTCCGGTGCCGGCGGTCACGATGTTGATTGCGTTCGGCATACTCTACTTCATCTTGAAAAAAACGACGTTCGGCCGCCATACGTATGCGATTGGCGGTAATGAGGAAGCTTCTAAACTGATGGGGATTGGCGTCAACAAAGTCAAAGTGATGATTTACTCGTTGTCAGGCATGTTGGCAGCGTTAGCAGGAATCATTTTAACGTCACGCCTCAATTCGGCTCAGCCGACGGCAGGCACTTCATACGAGCTTGATGCGATTGCGGCTGTTGTTCTCGGGGGAACAAGTTTAGCCGGGGGACGTGGTTGGATTGTCGGAACATTGATTGGCGCTCTAATTATCGGCACGTTGAATAACGGCTTGAATCTTCTCGGCGTCTCGTCGTTCTTCCAACTCGTCGTCAAAGGGGCCGTCATCTTATTCGCGGTGCTACTTGATCGCAAACAAAACGCGTAATCATCGAAAGGGGAAACAGAAGATGAAAAAATGGACAGCTTGGCTACTCGTACTGACAATGGTCATGATGGCGGCTTGTTCGACGGAACAACCGGGAACAAGTTCGGAACAAGAACCAAAAGATGGGGACTTTAAGATCGGACTCTCCATCTCTACATTGAACAACCCGTTCTTCGTTGCTTTGAAAGATGGAGCTGAAGAAGAGGCGAAGCAACTCGATGCGACACTCACTGTGGCTGACGCACAAAACGATGCGGCGAAACAAGTGAGCGACGTCGAAGATATGATTCAAAAAGGCATGGATTTGATTTTGATTAACCCGACGGATTCCGAAGCGGTCGGAGCCGCTGTTCAAAGCGCGAACGATGCTGGTATCCCTGTCATCACGGTCGACCGGAACGCAGAATCGGGAGAAGTCGTCGCCCACGTCGCGTCAGACAACGCAGCTGGCGGGAAGCTCGCTGGTGAGTACATGGTTGAACTCGTCGGGGAAGGCGGGAAAGTCGTTGAATTAGAAGGTATTCCAGGAGCATCGGCCACACGCGATCGCGGTCAAGGCTTCAACGAGGCAATCGATGGAAAACTCGACGTCGTGGCCAAACAATCGGCAAACTTTGACCGGGCCCAAGGCTTAACGGTCATGGAAAACATTCTCCAAGACAATAAAGATATCGTCGCGGTGTTCGCGCACAATGACGAAATGGCGCTCGGTGCGGTCCAAGCGTTGAGCAGTGCCGGATTGAGCGACGTCAAAGTCATCGGTTTCGATGCGACGGATGACGCGGTCAAGGCTGTCGAAGACGGAACGATGGCCGCAACGGTGGCACAAAAACCGACAGAGATCGGAAAACTCGGTGTCGAAGCAGCCGTCAACTACTTGAAAGGTGAGACCGTGGAAGAAAACATTCCGGTCGACCTCGAACTCATCAAATAAGGCAACAGCCGGTACGTCCATGGGACGCACCGGCTGTTTTTTATGATTGTGTGATCGGGCGGAGCGCTTGAACGACTTCATCTTTGACGGTCACACCGTCTGCCTCGAGCTCGGCGATTTTGTCGGCGAACTGAGGCAGGTGAGCTTTATGGGCGATGAGCAGTTCATCAAGCACCCGTTTCGCGGTCTCGCCGCTCGGGATGAGCGGATTGATGATGAACGCTTGAAGAGCAAGTCCGTAATTCCCAGTCACAGCTGCTTCTTCGACGCACAGCTCCATGTTTTTCATGACTTGGAGCCAACCTTTTTCGGCTGGTGCGAGTGAACCGAAGGCGATCGGTTTCGCGCCGTTAGCACCAATATAGGCGGACACTTCGACGACGTCGTCGGGAGCAAGGTCGGGGACAGCACCATTATTTTTCGTCGAGACGACGATGTGTGTGTTTTTATTCGCATAGATCGAGGCGATCGTCTCACACGCCGCGTCCGAGTAGTGGGCGCCGCCCCGCTTCGACAGTTGCTCCGGCTTATGGTCGAGGTGCGGATCTTTATACAGTTCGAACAGCTCGGCTTCCGTCTGTTTCACTTGTTCGGCCCGTGTCCCGACAGCCGGATCTCGGTACTCCTCGAGCATGTGGGCGAGCATCTCCTCGGCGCGATAATAGTAACGGTGATAGCCGCACGGGATCATATTCATCTGATGCAGCTGCTCTTTGAAGAACGGCATGTCGTGGATATTGGCCGGGATGCCGGAATTACCATCGTACATCTTGTCGATGATATCGCGCGTCACATCACGACCAGTCACGTCATGCACGCGGTGCCAGTGGAAGTGATTCAATCCGGCGAAAGAGTAAATCAAGTCTCCCGGTTTCTTGCCGATCAGTTCCGGTTCGGCCATCATCGCGTTGACCGGGACGTTGCAAAGTCCGATGACTTTGTCCCACTTCCCGTAACGAATGATGGCGTCGGTCACCATACCGCTCGGGTTCGTGAAGTTGACGAGCCAGGCGTTCGGACAAAGCTGTTTCATATCTTCGACGATGTCGAGAATGACAGGAATGGTCCGGAACGCCTTCAAGATGCCGCCGGCCCCATTCGTCTCTTGCCCAACCATGCCGTAGGAGAGCGGAATCCGTTCGTCTTTGATCCGAGCGTCGAGCAAGCCGACACGGAACTGGGTCGTGACGAAGTCGGCGCCTTGTAACGCTTCCCGCCGGTCGAGCGTGAGATGCACTTGGACGTCATATGGCGACGCGTCCCACATCCGCTGCGCCATCTGTCCGACGATGGCGAGTTTCTCTTTACCGGCCTCGATATCGACGAGCCACATCTCCCGAATCGGTAACTCCTCGTAACGTTTGATGAACCCTTCCATCAATTCTGGCGTGTAGCTGCTGCCGCCACCGATCGTGACGAGTTTGATTCCGGTTGTCATACAAATATCCTCCTCATATAGTTCACAAAAAAATCGAGTGATGTGTAAATGGAATTGACCGTTCGATGTATTTCCTCGTATCCATTTCAGTATAGAATATAGAGAAATAGACACAATGGATTTACAGATAAATCCGAAAGCGTTTACAAAATAAAACAAGATAGCAATGATTTTTGTGAATTATATTCACGAGAGGAGATTAGATATGTTATTGACCGAAAAGCTGAAACAAAATTTGTTTTCCCCGTCAGAACGAAGCGTCATCGATTATTTATTTGAACAGCGGGAACACATCTCCACCCAAACGATGAAGCAGATTGCCGAGGCGACGTACACGCATCCATCAATCCTTAGTCGAATCGCCGAAAAACTCGAGTTCTCGGGTTGGGTCGATTTGAAGACTGTTTTTTTAGAGGAAATCGACTATTTGAATCGTCATTTCTCGACGATTGACGCCAACTATCCGTTTGGAGCCGAAGACGGATTGATGACGGTGGCGAATAAGGTGGCGGCGCTGAAGCAGATGACGATTGAAGACACGTTGTCGCTCCTCGATCATGAGGCGTTCGAGCAAGCTGTGACGATGTTACATGAGGCACGGCATATTAAAGTCTTTTCACTCATTCATAACTTGCTGCTCTGCCACGACTTCAAGTCCAAAATGAATCGCATTGGCAAGCAAGTCACACTTTGTGAGGTGGACGCCGAGTTCGAGGCAGCGAACTCGGATGAAACGACGTGCGCGCTCCTCATCTCCTATACAGGTGAGAGTGACTATACGGTCGGCCTCATTCCTTATTTGAAGAGCCGCCGGGTGCCGGTGCTCGCGCTTACGAGCCTCGGCGAGAACGCCATCTCGCATGAGGCGGACTGCACGCTCCGTTTGACGACGCGGGAGCGTCTCTACTCGAAAATCGGCAGCTTCACCTCGAACGACTCGATCCATTGTCTGCTCGATTTCTTATACGCCGGTGTGTTTGCGAAAGACTATGAGGAACATCTTAAATATAAGATTCAAATTTCAAAACGGTTCGATCATCGGAAAAGTTCGAGCGAAATCATGCAAGAAAAAGAGCATCCGTTCACGTGAACGGATGCTCTTTGCGGCGTAGATACAGAAGATAACCGACGAACAAGGCGAGACCAAGCAGGGTCATCGCAGTCGTGACGATGAAGAACGGCGGACGATACGTCAACGCGACCTCGTTTCGACCTTCGTCGAGGGCGATGGCGCTGAACGCGTAGTTCGCTTGCAAGACGTCGCGTCGCTCTCCGTTCACAGTCGCCTTCCACCCTCGTTCATACGGAACAGGGAGGACGGCATATGTCCCTTCGATTGCGTCTTCAACCGTGAAGTCGATGTCAGGTCCGTCCCAAACGACCGGAATATCCGGGATAGAAGCCGATTCTTCAAGGGCGTCTTCGAGTGTCGCATAATCTTCCAACTCGATCGTCACGTCTTCAAGTACATACGTTCCTTCCGGTAGACGGAGCGGTACGTTTTTCTTGAGAGGTGTCCGGAGCGTTATCGAAGTGAGATTGGTCCGATAAATCGACGCTTCTGGTTTTCGAGTCGTCCGGTAATTCCCAAGCCGGATGAAGAAACCGTCACCTTCAAGCTTGCGGATCTTGAACGAGACGTACAAATCACCCGTCGCCGAGTCTGGGACGTCCGGAATAAAGTCGACTCCTCCTTCTTCAGCGGTGACTTGGAGTGTCTCATCTTCCCATACCGCATTAACGGGCGCACTCGCGAACGTAATCGTTCGCGCTGGTGACGGTGCTGCGGTTCCCTGTTCTAAGATGACACCGGACAACATCGCTTGCTCACGCGTCAATATTGAGACATCTTTAAGCGCTTCACGACTGTACGTGTTTGAGGTCGTCCGGACGAACGGCAAGCGGGTCTCGCTTTCATAAACGGCGTAACGTTCTGTTTCGGCAAGCAGTTGGAAGCCGTACGGCGCCTCGCTCGCGATTGCTTTATCACGCATCCAATAAGGGGCCGACAGCACATGATGTAAGTTCGAACGGTTGCCGAGTGTCCCGTAACGGCTGACACTTTCCCGTCTCATATCAATTTCAAGGTCGCTCCAATAGAATGTGAGCAAATGTCCGTTCAAAATACTCGAGTATAGGCTCGTCCCAAGGAACGACTGGACGATTGGTGTATTGTTTCGCAACGGTATCATCCAGTCCACGCGTTCGAGCGGACCGGCATCTTCACGGACGAAATCGATAAGCTCCCGTTGTTCGGCGCTATTGTACTGCTCACTCGTGACGAACGTCTCGTTCGTGTTGACGATCGCCATATCGTGAAGTACCAACTTCGTGTAACCGTTGAACACGATGAGACAAGACGCGATGATGAGGTACGGAGCCAACAATGGTTTAAGCCAAAACGATAAGACGGTTAAAATCATGAGGGCAAACATACCGAAGACGATTGGCCATGACGCGTTACCGAATAGCCCAAAACCGAGATAAGCCAAAACGGTTACGACTGCTGCTTTGAAAAATGATGTTTTTTCGAAGCGCCAATGCGTCAAGCCGACAGCAACCATGCCGCCGATCGTGAAGCTCGCCAAATACTCCCAGCGATATTGCGGTGCCGAAAAGCCGTTGAAGAAGCTACCGACATGCGGACTGAAATGGAGTAGGGTCAACAGTAGACTCATGCTCGCAAATAATCGGAACGTGACGTGACGGTAGAGCGGACGATAAAGAGCGAACAGTAGGAAGACGGCCGGTACGATCAGCAGACTGCTATCGTATAACAAATTGTCGAGCTGAATCCAACGAATCTCATGCTCAAGCGATGGTCGCTCATTTTGCAAAAAGCCATAAGTCGCCGGAATGAACGCAAACGAACTCAGAAGTAGGGCAATGACGCCAGATCCGCTATAGAGCAACCATTGCTGTTTACGACTGACCCGATCTTCGGGTAGGTGAATGAATTTTCGGAACAAGACATAGACGAGAACGAAGACTAAATTGATGTAGGCAAAGTAAAAGTTATTGATCAGCATGATGGCACTAACAACAATAAAGAAGTCGGCACGACCGTTTCGGATGATGCGTTCGAGACCGATGACAAGGAGCGGGACCCACAAAAAAGCGTCCGCAAAAAACTCCCAAAACGTCACGTGACGGATGTACATGACCGACACACCATAAATGACGGCACCGACGAAAGCGTGGAATGTGCGGACGTTAAATAACTGATACGCATACGTCGCGAACACGATGACGACAGCGAGCCGGATGACGCTCACAATCAAGGCGAGACGCAACCACATATCCAAGTCAGGTGTGACGAGTCCGAGCACATCAAATAAGGAAACGACGGCGACCGAGAGCCAAAATACGACTGACGTTGAAAAGTAGTAAGCGAGTTGTGTGAGGATACCGCCGCCGAAGCCGAAGTCCTCGGCATAGACGAGATTCCCTTTATGGAACGTTTCGTAAAGGAAATGCTTGAACGGGACCATTTGCGATAAGCCGTCATTCGGTCCGGCGATGAAGCCACCCTGTGATTGATAGTAGATAAAAAAAGCGTGGGCGATGGTCGACACGAGCAACGCGGCAGTGATGAGTTTGAACTGTCTCATATTGTCGATTGCTCACGTTTCAAAATTTTACTCGTGACGATGAACGTCGCCGGCACAGCGATAAAGATGGCGAACAAAGGGGCCAACGTCGTCGAGACGTTCAGTTGTTCGACGAGCAAATAAATACACACCGTCGTGACTGTGAAGTTGACGACTTGCGTCAACGGAAACTGCAAAAATTTCCGTAGCGTCGGTTTGACTTTGAACGTGAAATAACTGTTCAAAAAGAAAGAGGCGATCATGCTGAGCGTGAATGCCACCACATGAGAGACCCCATAGCTGGTGTTCCATAGATGATGAAACAGCATATAAATCAAATAGTAGTTAAGAGTATTAATTCCCCCAATGGCGACGAATCTTATAAACTCGGCCTTTCTCTTGTTCATTCGCACTCTTCCTTTGTATGTTAGTTTCTTGAATCAAGTAGGCCGGACGGCGTTTCGTCTCAAAATAGATGCGACCGACGTACTCACCGATGATCCCGAGGCTGACGAGCTGGATTCCACCAAGCAACAGGATGGCTGAGATGAGCGTGAAATAGCCTGGTGTGTCGATACCGTCTTGAATGATGTCAAACAGTGTCAACAGAATATAGAGCATCGACAGTAGTAAAATCAATACGCCTGAGTAAAAGCAAAAGCGCAGCGGTTTCGAATTGAAAGAGATCAACCCGTCGACACCGTAATTGAATAGTTGGCTAAACGACCATTTTGTCTCGCCGTTTTGACGGAGCACATTTTGATAAGTAATCGTCTTTTGTTCCATGCCAATCCACGAGAATAAGCCTTTTGAGAACCGTTGATGCTCGTTCATTCGTAAGAGAGCGTCGACAGCCTCGCGGCTTAGCAGGCGGAAGTCACCGACACCGTCCTCGAGTTCGACGTCGACAATTTTGTTGATAAGCTTGTAATACGTCCGAGAGGCCAGTTTTCGAGTCCTGCTTTCGCCGGCTCGGTCGCGCTTGGCGATGACTTGATCAAATCCTTGCTCGAAACCGGCAACCATGTCCGGAATCAGGGACGGCGGATGCTGTAAATCGGTATCCATCAAGATCGTCGCATCCCCCGTCGCGTGTTGTAACCCGGCCAGGATGGCTGCTTCCTTCCCGAAATTTCGCGAGAATGAGATGTAACGCACTTCAGGATGACGCTTAGCCAAATATTTAATTACATCAAGTGTACGATCCGAACTTGCATCATTCACGAATAAGATTTCATAAGAATAAGGGGTGCCGTCAAACTGTTCATGGATGGCGTCGAAGATGAGAGGAATGTTTTTTTCTTCGTTATAGGCAGGTAATACCATAGAAATCGTCTTCATAAAAAAACACTCCTTTCTACATACTTCCGATGATTATCCATTCCCGAACAGTTGCAAACTCAAGCGTCAATGGTTTCTTTCACATAAAACAAAAACATCCACACCGTCAAAATGGAGTGGATGTAAGATCAGTTAGTCAATCGAGCGGAGCAATGCGCGCACCGGGCTACCGTCACCTTCCACGATTGGAAGCGGGACGGCGTTCAATTCGTAATCTCCGGGCGCGATCGCATCGAGGACCAGCCCTTCGAGGATGTGGACGCCGTTCCGCGCGAGCGCGTGGTGGGCGTCCATGTCTTTACTGTCGATGGCGTCGACCGATGGCAGGTCGAGACCAATCAAATAAATACCGAGCTGTCCCAACCGCTCGGCGAGGGATGGCGTCAGTTCCGGGATTTGGCTTGGAAATTCAGCTTTGTTCGGCCATCCGTCCGTCTTCAGGATGAGGCGCTCGACACCGGTCAAGTCGAATCCGTCCAAATCATTTGCTTCAATCTTTTGTCGCCCGGGCAAATGAATGACCCGGACCGGTCCGATGTAGAGCCCGGGGTCGAGGTCGATCACCCGCTTGCCGGCATCGTCGAAATGGAACGGGGCGTCAATATGTGTGCCTGTATGTAGACTCATCGTCACTTTGCCGACGTTGACGGAGCCACTGTCCGCCATCGGCCAAGCGATCTCGTAGTTGAACTTTGTGTCGCCCGGCCATGTCGTGATCGAGTCGTCGAGCGGCTGTGATACGTCAATCCATTGTGTCATCGTTATGTCTCCTCACAATTTTGTCCGGACGGTCCATAGTTCAGGGAAGAAACGGTGGTCGAGGACGCGGCGCAAGTAGTTCACGCCGGACGATCCACCCGTGCCCATTTTTTGACCGATGATCCGTTCGACCGTGCTCATATGATTGAAACGCCACATCTGTTGTTGGTTGCCGATGTCGAGCAGCTTCTCGCCAAGTTCGTACAAGTCCCAATACGTGTTGACGTCCCGGTACACGGCGGCCCAAGCGTTCTCGACGCTCTCGTTCCACTCCCAGTCTTGCGTCACGTCCCGGTTGAGCACGTCCGCGTCGATATGCAGTCCGCGGCGGTGCATCTCATGGACGGTCACGTCATAGATGCTCGGTGCGTTCAGTGACGCCTCGAGGAGCGGATACAGTGCCTCGTCATGGGCATAGACACTGAGCGTCCGTGCGTTTTTAAAGCCGAGCGCGAATTCAATCTGGCGGTTCTGGTACGATTGGAAACCAGATGACGAGCCGAGCTCGTCACGGAACTCTAAGTATTCGGCCGGCGTGAGCGTCGCGAGGACGCTCCATGATTGGATGAGCTGTTGTTGGATTTTCGAGACGCGGGCGAGCATTTTGAACGAGCGTTCGAGCTCACCCGTTTCGATGGCTGTCACGGCCGCCGTCAACTCATGCAAGATCAACTTCATCCACAGCTCACTCGTCTGGTGGATGATGATGAACAGCATCTCGTCGTGGTGGTCCGACAGGCGATGTTGACTCGATAAGATCGGGTCGAGCTGTAAATAGTCGCCATACGACATGGCTTTTGAAAAGTCAGTTTGAATCGATTGCTCGACTTTATGTTCGATACGTTCACTCATCGTTAATCTCCTTAAGCCACGACTTCACGGACGTTCTCGAACGCCTCGTATTCTTTGTTGTCCATTATTTTTTTCAAGATCATGATGACGTCGTACACGTCGGTGAACGTGTTGTAGAGCGCGACCGGTGCGAGGCGGATGATGTTCGGCGCTCGGAAATCAGGAATGACGCGATGTTGTTTGAGCGCTTTACAGATACGAGCCGCTTCCGGATGCTCGAGGCTCAAGTGGGCACCGCGTCGTTTTTCATCGCGCGGGCTGCCGATGACGAAGCCGTGCGGTTCGAGCAGTTCATCGATCAATTCGGTCATATACGTCGTTAAAGCGAGCGACTTCTCACGAATCGCTTTCATGCCGACCTCGTTGAACATCTCGAGCGCGCCGAGTTGCGGCGCGAGGCTCATGACGTGTGGTGTCCCGATTTGGAACGCACCGGCATGCTCAGCCGGTGTCATCGTATGGTCCATGTCGAACTGCTTATCTTTTCTTGATCCGAACCAGCCGGAAAGACCTGGTGTCGTCCCGAAATGACGCTCGTGGACGAACAGCCCACCGACACTTCCCGGTCCGCCGTTCAAATGCTTATAGTTGCACCAGTAGGCGAAGTCGACGCCCCAAGCGTGAAACGCGTGCGGGATGGCACCGACCGAGTGGCATGCATCAAAGCCGATCAAAATATCGCGTTCGTGTGCGGCTTTGGCGAGTCGGGCCATGTCGAGAATTTGACCGCTCCGGTATAACACCGTCGGCAAGACGATGAGCGCGATGTCGTCGGTCATGGCGGCGATGATGTCATCCTCATTTAAATAACGGCCGTCACGGCTCGGCACTTGCACGAGATGCTCGGCCGGATCGAGATCGCGTAGCAGGAGTTGGCTTTGAAGTGCGTAAATGTCCGACGGGAACGTCAGCGCATCGGCGAGAATCTTCGTCCGCTTGCCGACCGGCTTAAAGAACGTCGCGGCGAGCTGGTGCAAGTTGACGGTCGTCGATCCGGTGACCATGACTTCGTCGGCACTCGCACCGATGAGCGGCGCGTTGAGTGCGGCCAGCTCTTCTGACAGGTTGAACCACGGATGGCGCCCCGACATCCAGCCGTCGATCCCGAGTTCTTTCCAATCACTGAGCGATTCGAGCAGCGTCTTCTCGGCTCGTTTCGATAACAGGCCGAGCGAATTCCCGTCCATGTAGATCCCGTCTTGCGGCAAGTAAAACTCTCCCCGGTAGCGTGCGAGTGGGTCGCTTGCGTCTCGCGTCTCCGCATAACCGCGTGTGAAATCTTGAACCATACCATTTCCCCCTTTGACTATCGTGCCATGCTGACAAAAGCGTAGCAATCGGACGCATACGTGTCAACACGGACCGACGCATCGAGACAGCAATAGAGCCGCCATGAAATCGGCGGCTCAGACAAGCTCATTTGATTTTTTTGATGTTCTCTTGACGCAACAAGCTGAACAGCGTGTACACCATCAAGATTAGAATGATCGTGAACGGTAGCGCCGAGATCAAGGAAGCGGTCTGTAGCCCCTCGAGCCCGCTCGCGATGAGCAGGACAGCGGCGATGCCACCGAGCAAGATGCCCCAGACGATGCGGACGGAAAGCGGCGGGTTCAATCTTCCGTTCGTTGTCATGCTGCTGATGATATACGTCGCCGAGTCGGCCGACGTGATCAAGAACGTGAGAATCAATAAAATCGACAAGACAGACAGGATGAAACTGAACGGCAGTTCGGCAAACGTGACGAACAAGGCGCTCGTGACGTCGGCATCGACTGCCTGGGCGATCGATGTCCCTTCAAACAAGTCGAGATGAAGGGCGGTTCCTCCGAACACAGCGATCCACATGAGCGCGATGAACGGTGGTACGATGAGAACACCGACGATGAATTCGCGAATCGTACGGCCGCGTGAGACACGAGCGACGAACGCGCCGACGAATGGCGACCAGGCGATGGCCCATGCCCAGTAGAAGATCGTCCAGTCCCGTACCCATGTCCCTTGTTGATACGGTTGGAGACGGAGGCTATAGCGGATAAAGTTTTGCAAATAGTCGCCAAGCCCGAGCGTGAACGTCTCTAAGATGAAGATGGTCGGACCGGCGAAGAAGACGAACACCATCAACACGAGTGCCGTTCCGAGGTTGATGTTACTGAGCCATTTGATCCCGCGATCGAGCCCGGTCGTCGTCGACGTCAAGAACAAGACGGTCAATACGATGATGATGAGGACTTGGACGAGTGCCGTGTTCGGCAACCCGAAGACGCTATTCAGTCCGCCATTGATTTGCAGGACGCCGAGCCCGAGCGACGTCGCGACACCCATGACCGTCGCGATGACGGCAAAAATGTCGATTGTTTGGTTGAGCGGTTGTTTGTAAGGCCGTTCTTTGATGAGCGGGGATAAACTTGTCGAGATTCGTCCATCTGTGTTCCGGCGAAACTGGAAGTAGGCGATGATCAATCCGACGATGGCGAAGACGGACCATTGACTGACACCCCAGTGAAAGAACGAATAGGCCATGGCGAGTCGGGCTCCCTCGACTGTCAGTTCAGTCGTATCCGCATAGGGGGGCGTGATGAAGTGACTCATCGGTTCAGCGACGCCCCAAAAGACGAGCCCGACCCCGAACCCGGCCGAAAATAACATTCCGATCCAAGTGAAGAACGGGTATTGCGGGCGATCGCTGTCTGTCCCGAGACGAATCTTTCCGTACTTACTGAAAGCGAGGAAGATTAAGAAGAGGACGAAAAAGAAGACGGCGAGTAAGTAGAACCAACCGAACGACTGGGTCGTGAAGTTGAAGATACTGCCGGCGATGTCAGCAAATAATGTCGGGCGAATCGCACCGAATAAGACGAGCAGGGCAATGATGCTCGCAGAAATGTAAAACACACGATTCAAACGCGGCTTTCCAGGTGAGATGTTCATAAAGAACTCCTTTCCGAACGGACAAATATTATTGAGAACTAATAATAAATTCCCTATTTTTGAAAGTGGGAAACCGGAGTTTTCATTTACTGTGCAATCTGACAGTTGAGACTGAGCAAATCAGGGAATTAGAATGGAGATAAACATGCTGAAAGGAGAGAATTAAATGAAATTGATTGCCATCGACTTAGACGGGACGTTATTGTCGCGCACCGGTGTCATCACGGAAGCGAACCAACAAGCAATCCGGCGACGCCAGGAGCGCGGTGATTTGGTCGCCATCTCGTCAGGACGCTCAATCCATGATATCGAGGAAATTTTGAAGCGGAGCGAGTTGACGTGCCCGATCCTTTCCGGGAACGGGGCGATCGCATTTTATGAAAATGAACGTATTTACTATCACGCCCTCCCGAAACAAGTCGTTCAGGAGTTATGGGACGTGGCACATGAGCATGATACGTACGTCGAGTTTTATACGAACGCCGGTGTCAAAGTGTTGCGCACGGGTACCGACTTGTTAAAAGGCGAATTAGATGAGGTGTTGCCGCACGACCAGTCGTTCACCCGAGAGTGGGGCGAGCGGGAGATCGAGATTCAAAATGAACAGTTCGGCCTGACGTACGTCGATACGATTGATGAGATTGATTTTGAAGCCGATGAAGTGTACAAAGTGTTCATCTATTCGTTCGATCGTCGTAAGCTGCATAAGCTACGGAAGCTTTACGAGCCGCGGACTGATATTTTGATCACGACGGCGGGATGGACGAAGATTGAAATTGGACATCCGAAGGCGAGTAAAGGCATGGCGCTGAAGCAGCTCGCCGAGCATCATCAGATCCCGCAAGAAGAGATCGTTGCGATCGGGGACAACTTGAATGATATCTCGATGTTTGAAGTGGCGGAGACGAGAATTGCGATGGGCAACGCGGTCGATCCGCTAAAAGACATCAGTACCCATATTACGAAAGACGCCGAGGCGGATGGAGTCGCGTATGCGCTGGATCGTTATGTATGAGCTGAAATTTTGAAGAAATGGTGAACTAGGGTTCGTCGCTGGGCAGAACGGCTATTGTATTAATGTAGTCCTCATTCAACGTGTTGAGCTGAAAGGGGGCAACGGATGAAACAAAGATTCAGTCGTTGTTTGGCCGAGGCCGGCTCGGTGAAACGAGAGACAGCATGTCAGAAAAATCGACCTGTGTGACCGTCCTTCATATCCGATCTGTCGTCCACCTTGCGTATGTTAAAATGGCAAGGGGCAGACAAACATGATGCTTTGGGGAAGCAGACGTCAACAGGTATCGATTTTTCTGGAAACAGAGGTGAGCAGGACGAGGTTCGTGACAGATTTCATTTTTCACAGTCGAAGTGTCGGTAACATGCCAATCCGGAACCGATTTTTTGCTTCTGTGCCAGGCTATATCGACCTCTAGACGAACGTACGCTCAGAAATCATTGCGTGAATCGCGTCGATTTTCTAGCACGTATTTGACCAATCCGCTGGGACGGTCGATCGAGATGTTTCTCGATCGGGTGAAAGTCCGCTTTTTTAGAAAATGCTCACCGTTAAGCGCCACACGTGTGGCGCTTTTTCTTAGGTGATGAATGAAGGGGTGAATCTATGCCGAAATTGTACTGGCTCGGCACGTTCGTGAGCGGACTGCTGCTCATGTCAATCGGAGAGGCGAGCGCGGTGCCGCGCGTCGTCCCGTATTTTTTGATGGCGGTCGGTGTGACCGGCTTTTTAGTCCAATCCTGGTTCGAACAAAAACGACGCCGTTGACACGGCGTCGTTCGTCGTTAAATCGATTCAAGCAACTGATTGAGCAGCGTATCGATGTCAGCTTGGAGCGCATCGGCTTGTCGTTGCAGCTTCATCAGTTCCTCGACGTCGTTCGTGTCGTTCATTTGAGCGAGTAGACGCTGATGATCATCTTCGAGCTGGTTCAATCGTGCCTCGTCGGCCGCGGTATCGACGGGCCGTTGCGGTTTGGCTATTTTGGCTTTCGGTTGCGAGACGGGTTCGGCGATGTGAGGTTCAACCCGTTTTTCGAGCGCGTAGGCGACATTTCCCGGGAAACGGGTGATCGTTCCATCGAGCCAATACGTGATCGGGAACAGTTTGTTCAAGAAGTACCTGTCATGGGAAACGACGACGAGCGTTCCGGTGAAGCGGTCGAGCGCTTCTTCGAGCGCCTCGCGCGCTTCGATGTCGAGATGGTTCGTCGGTTCGTCGAGAACGAGCACGTTCATGTCCTCGTGCATGAGGACCGCGAGCATGAGCCGCATCTTTTCACCGCCGCTCAAATTGCCGACCGGTTTGAACACGCTCGCTCCATAAAACAAGAACTGGGCGAGCAACTGCCGTGCCTTGCCCTCGTCGACGGCGATCCGGTCTCGGAACGCCTCGATTAATCGATGCCCGTCTTCAAACTGGACGTGCTGGGACAAGTAGCCGATTCGGGCCCGTTCCGCCCGGCGAACGTCTCCGGAAGTCGGTTCGATCTTGCCGAGCAATAGCTTCAAGAGCGTCGACTTGCCACTGCCGTTCGGTCCGACGATGGCGATCCGCTCCCCGTGACCGGCGTAGAACGAGACGTTTTGGAACACGGTCTGGTCATACGTGACAGAAGCGTCTGTCACTTCAAACACATCGCGCCCGGTTCGCCCGCTCGCGGTGAACGTGATGTCGGGCTGAATCGCCTCGAGTCGTGGTTTTTTGATCGTCTCGATCCGAGCGAGCGCCTTTTCCATCGATTTGGCGCGGCGGTAGAACTTTTCGTTCGGGGGATTGCCCTCGTTCGCCCATTGGCGTAACTGCCGGATCGTCTCTTTCATCTTCTTGATTTTCTTTTGTTGCTCGGTGTAGGCATGGAATTGGTCGAGCAATAGCTTCTCTTTTTGAGCGACGAACGAGCTGTAATTGCCGTCAAAACTCGTCAACTCACCGTCCTCGCATTCGACGATTCGTGTGGCGACGGCATCGAGGAAGACCCGGTCGTGCGAGACGAGCAGGAGCGTCGACGGGCTGTCCCGTAAGAACGACTCGAGCCAAGCCATCGCTTCTAAGTCTAAGTGGTTCGTCGGCTCATCGAGGATGAGCAGTTCCGGTTCTTGCAGCAGTGCCAAAGCGAGCCCGATCTTCGTCCGCTCGCCGCCGCTTAACGTGTCGAACGGGCGGTCGACAAACCGCGTGAGGCGTAGCCCGTCGATCATAGCGTTCACTTTGGAGTCGATCACATAGCCGCCGCTCTGCTCGTATCGGGTTTGGAGCGCTCCGTATTTGTCTAATAACGGTTCAAGTCTGTCGCTTGACGCCATCTCTGTCTCGAGCGCATGCATCGCCTCGCCGAGTCGAATCAGTTCGGCGAACGCGGTGTAGAGCACGTCGCGCCCGCTCTTGTCCGGATAGTCGGGCAATTGTGCCAAATAACCGATGTTGAGCCGTTGTTTTCGATAAATCGTGCCATCGTCCGGCGCCTCGGTGCCGACGATCAAGTGGAGCAACGTCGTTTTGCCGCTGCCGTTCCGTCCGACGAGTCCGATCCGTTCGCCTGCGTTCACGTGAAGATTGGCATCAGTCAGGACGGCGTGGCCACCGAATTGTTTTTGAATATGTTGCATGTCGATCAACATGTAAGTTCCTCCTAAAGTCGAGGCCTATCAAAAAAACCGAGCGCAAACAAGCGCTCGGTAAGGAAGAGAGGCGCTTCGTCGTATTTTCAACAATGTCTAAAACAGGACAGACGGGTCCTATGGTTAAGCAACATCGTGAAAAATCGCACGCAAAATGTACAAATGTTCAGTTGACCAGTGCGTACGTCCGACAAAGTTCACCTTTCTCCCTCCTTTCGATCATCGATACAACTAGTGTAAGCGATTTCTTGGGTTTCGACAACGCTTGAAAAACAGGAGTTCATTCGATGGACGTCGTATTAGTTAGGAATCAAAGGAGGGATGAAGATGCGCAAGGAATGGCTCGGTGCCATCAGTTTGGCGCTCGCCGCTAGTATTTGGGGCGGTATGTACGTCGTCAGTAAGTATGCGCTCGGGTTTATCGAGCCGTTCACGCTCGTCTGGATGCGCTACGCCGTCGCGTTCATCGTCTTGTTCGCGGCATGGTCGTTGTTCGGTCGTGAACAAGTGAGGCGCGAGGATTGGAAATGGATCGCGCGCGTCGGTGTGATCGGTTACGTCGCCTCGATCTCATTCCAATTCATCGGCACGAAGCTGTCCGATGCCCACACCGGTTCACTCGTGACAGCAGCGACGCCGGCGTTCATGGTGTTGTTCGCCCGGTTGATTTTGAAAGAGCAGCTCACACCTGTCAAAATTGGGTCACTCGTCTTAGCGACGCTCGGCGTCATCATCGTCGTCGGCTGGCACGTCGATGGGACGTATTTGCTTGGCAGCATCGTCTTGGTCGGTGCCGCCATCACCTGGGCGCTCATGTCCGTGTATGTCAAAGTCGCCTCGCAAACGGTCTCGTCTCTGACGATCACGACGTTCGCGATTGGGATCGCCTTCGTCTTGATGACACCGCTCATGGGGCTAGAAGTCGTGCAGTCTGGCGTTCCGGACATGACGAGCGTCCTTTGGCTCAGCGTTTTATACGTCGGCATCATCTCGACGGCCGGGGCGTTCTTCTTTTGGAACAAAGGACTCGAACTGATGGATGCGAGCGTCGGGTCGTTGTTCTTCTTCTTTCAGCCGCTCGTCGGAGGTTATCTCGGTTGGCTCGTTCTCGGCGAACAGCTCGACCGCAACTTTTTCATCGGCGCTGCCTGTATCGTCACGGCCGTCACCTGGTCGACACTCGTCGAACGGCGGCAAAAGCGTCGCCTCGACGTGACGGCTTCATACGAACGAAACATTTTATAACACGAACGGTCGGCCCGATGAAGGCCGACCGTCTTTTTAAAATCCGTGTTCATCCAATTTGTCCTGGTCGCGCTTCATCTCGAGTTCGAGCCGCTGGATTGCCAGCTTTTCTTGCTCGACTTTGAGACGAAGCTCCTCGACGCGTGCTTTGCGCGTTTTGATGATCGTGTCCGCAACGATGGCGTTGACGGCGATGATCATGATGTAGAAAAAGAAATTCATCCGAAGTCTCATCCTCTCAGCGTCTGCTGAACAAGTCTGTGACTAGTTGTTGGGTGAGCAACGCCTCGCGTCCGTCCGTCAAAATCGGGGTGTTGTCGGTTAGCGCCGTGATGAAGTGGTCGATTGCTCCTTGGAAGCCGCGCTGCGTGAGCAACGTATCCCACGAACCAAACGTCTCGGTCGAATGCGTGCCGTGCTCGAAGCGATTGAGCGTCACCATTTCATCGACCGTCAAACGGAGTCCGTCCTTGATGGCGACGAGTCCTTCGTGATTGACGCCCGCCTTGCGGTGCATCGACGTCGTATGCAGGCCGTTTTCATCTTGCCAGACGTGACGTGCGAAATGGAGTCCGTTCGATGCGGTCGTCTCGATTTGTCCCGTCACGAGCCGTAAGTCACTTCCGGCAAAATAGCGGAGCGTATCGACGACGTGCAAGTAATCGTCGAGTAACGTGAACCGGTAATCGTGTCCGCGCAACCCTTCCCCTCGGTGCTTGACGAAGTCGAGCGAGTGGAACGGGGCCGCTGCCTTCACTTGATTATACATCGGGGCGAAGCGACGGTTAAAGCCGACCATCAGCTTGCGGTTCGTACGTTCTGCCGTTTCGACGAGCCGTTCGGCCTGTTCGACGGTTGCGGCGAGCGGCTTGTCGACGTACACGTCGACGCCTTGCGCGAGTAAGTAGGAAACGACCTCGTAATGCGTCTCGGTCGAACTATGGACGAACGCCGCATCGACAGACGAGGCGAGCGAATCGAGTCCCGTGAACGATTCCATCCGATGAGCCCGACAAATTTCATCCCGTTTAGCCTGTGTCGGAGAGTAGGCGCCGACGAGTTCGAACGAGGTGCTGTTCGTCAAGATGGGCAAATACGCTTTTTGGGCGATGCCGCCGAGGCCGACGACACCGATTTTCGGTTTTCTCATATGTACCACTCCTTTCTCTCATCATAACGAAAAAAGAACCGGATGACACCTACGCTTCACGCGTAAAGTCATCCGATTCTATGTCAGAGACTGGCACTTAACACGATGTCGCCCTCGGGTGTTTGATTGCCCCGTTCAGGCTCTTTCGTGACGGCGACCGTGTCCCAATCTGTCGCTGACTCGGTCGAGTCGAGCGTATAGATGACGGTACCGTTGCCTTTATCGTCTGTGACGAACGCACCGGTCGGAATCGGAGATCCGTCCTTGAGCAACCAGACTTGATACACTTCGTTCGCCTCGAGCGGTGCGAGGCCGTTCGTCTGGACGATGAGTTGGCGATCGCCGTCTTGTTCGGCCAAGTAGGCGACCCCTTCTGATTCGCCTTCGAGTGGCACCGTATCGGTCAAGGTAATCGCGGTCGGCTCGTCTTGATTCATCAACAGATAGCCGTTACCGACGAGTGAGAGGACGAGTGCGGCCGCGAGTGCGAGCGCTCCCCACGAAGACTTCTGCTTCTTACGGGTTTCCGTGAACGGTGTGACGGGAGCCGGTTCGGCTTTGACGAGCTTCGGTTCAGTTGTGTCTTCGGAAAAGACGTTGTCGAGGATGCGAGCCTTCATGCCGCTCGGTGGTTCGGTCGGTTCAGAGAGGAACGCGACGCCTCCGACGAGTGCCTCGAGTTGTTCGAGTTCTTCTTGGCACGTTTGGCATGTTGCTAAATGTGCCTCGAAGCGAATCCGTTCGTCTTCCGTTAAATGTTGGTTGAAATAGTCGATCAATTGGTCACAGGCGTTCATCGTTCCACCTCCTTATCTATATCGTCATGGGATAGATGTTTTCGTAACTGTTTCAGCGCTAATCGAATCCTTCCTTTTACGGTACCGAGCGGGATGTCGCACGCGTCGGCAATTTTCTGCTGGCTGAGACCTTGGAAATACATGAGCCGGACGACTTTTTGTTGCTCGACCGGCAACTCGGCCATCGCCGTCTCGATTTGGGTCCGTTCTTCTTGCCACTCGACCTCGGTCTCGACAGAAGGGGACGGGGAAGGAATCGCTTCAGCATATGATTCATCGAGCTGTAAATCGGGTTTGCGTTTTCGAATCAAGTCGATCGTGACGTGTCGGCTCATCGTGAACAGCCACGATTTGAACTTGCCTTTCGACTCGTCGTACACACCGCCACCGCGCCACAGTTTGATGAAAACTTCTTGCATCGCTTCTTCGGCGAGGTCGCGGTCTTTCGTCAGTTGCATGACGAACGCGTACAAGATTCGTTCGTAGCGGTCATATAGTGTTTCGAGCGCTTGCTTGTCTTTTTTCCTGACGCGCTCATACAATTCAATATCAGTCATGGCGTTCTCCTTTACTCATGAAGGGAGTCCCTTGTATTTATCTAACGGATAGAATCATCAAATGGATGCCTATTTGATTATGACTATTTTGTGAATGATCGTATGTATCCATCGTGTTCAACGTGAACACGTGGAAGTTGCATCCCCGATTTGACGGAAGAGTCGTAAATTCAAGTAGGTGAGCAATTGATGTGTCGCGTAGCTGAACAGCGCCGCCGTGACGAGTGTCATGACAAGCGCGGGCCCGTTTGACAGCGACTGATGCCAGAACGGATACGTCCGCACACCGGATAAAAAGGCGAAGACGAGGGCAAAACCGATCAGGATTCCGCTATACTGACAGTAGTACCGACTTAATCGATTTTTCATGTCGCTCATTCCTTTCGTCCTTTTACTATACGAGATGGGGTATGACGACACAAGGAGGATGACCATGGAACGATTTACGAACGAGGGGCGGACGCTCGTCTGTTTTGATTTCGACGAGACGTATTTCCCGCATGCGTGTACGGCTGAACAGCTCGAGCACTTGCGGCGGCTCGAAGATTTTCTCGAGCAGCACTCCCATCGGTTGTCGACGATGTGGGTGACGGGGAGCTCGCTTGAGACGATTTCTGAGAAGGTGAGGCGGGCCGACATGCGCTACTTTCCGCATCGGATCGCCTCGAGCCTCGGGACAGAGCTATACCATATTACAACTGCAGGAGAACTCGAGCTAGACTCGAACTTCCAGTCACTGTTCCCGTCTGATTTCTCTCGCCGTGTCGAACAGGTCGTCAACACGTTGGCTCACCATGCGCTCACGATTGAGCCGCAGACGAACATGGGGACGAACGCGTGGATGCACAACTATTATTACTTCGGTGAAGATAAAGTCGAGCTAGAGCGTATCCAAACGGCCGCTCGTGATTTTGGGATCGCGGTCAACGTCAGTCGTTGCAATCCGCTCGCCGGAGATCCCGTCGGGGCGTATGATATCGACTTCATCCCACGCGGAGCCGGGAAGACCGCCGCGGTCGATTACGTCTGTACCCGCTGTGCATTTCAAGTGGGCGAAGCGTATGCGTTCGGTGACAGTGGGAACGACTTGGCGATGTTGAAGCACGTCGGTAACGGATACGTCCTCGGCAACGGGACGGAGCAAGCCAAGTCTGAGCACGATCGTGTGACCGCGGGAAGTTATGCGGAAGGAATACTAGAGGTGTTGATGCGGTTTGTGCAGGAGACACGGTCGCACTAGTTCACTTCATGCACTTTAAGCGAAACGGAGTGCCGATTGTTGCGCGCTCGCGAGCAAATAGGACCGAACCGTTCTCGTGGAAAAATCAAATGAGACGTGACTGTGCCAAAGTTCGGTGAACACGGTCACGAGGGCGGCTTCCGCTAAGTCAGGGCGTGTCGTCAAACGCAGTGTAACGGCGTATAATATGCGTTCGTAACGGTCGTATAGGAGTTCTAAAGCGAGGGCGTCTTTTTGTTGGATGCGTTCGTACAATTCGTGGTCGGTAATAAATGACATTGTAAACTCCTTTAGAGGGTCCAGTTCTCTCATGTTTTGGTCGCGGTGGTCAATCGGCTAAATAAGTAATGGTTATATTTCACTAATCACCGTGCCGTAAACGGTTACTTTGACCGCGGAGCACATTCAAAAACACCCGAAGAACCGTTTGTGCGGGTCTTCGGGTGTTTTAGGTCAAAATGAATGATAGCAGTGGGGGCAAGTTTGGCTACTGCCGGGTGCCCGTTTGAACGTCTGTTTACAGTTCGGGCACGTGACGGTCTCGCTCTCTTGACCGAACAAGCTTCCGCGGTTGAATAAGACGTCTTTCAAGTTCGGCAACGCCTTGGCGGCAAAGATCATGGAAATAAATAAGAAGATGGCCAAAACGGCCAGCATGACGTATGTCATGACGGGCGTACCCCTTTCACAAAAGATTCGTTTCTTCTAGCATACGGGAAATTACTCAAACGTACACCTTTAGATTAGAAATAAGAACAAATGTTCTGTATAATGAATGTAACAAAGGAGGGGGCAGGATGAAGGATGAAGTGACGCGTTGGATGCGGATGGGCCGGGTCGTCGAATTGATGTATGTGGATCGTCACGGGGTCATCTCGAAGCGACGGGTCAAGTTGATGAAGCTACAAGGGGAACAAGTAATCGCATGGGACATCATGAAGCAAGCCCGGCGGACGTTTTGCATCGAGCGCATCCTCGCCTGCCTCCCGATGGTCGACCGGAAATTTGGAGGAGAAGAGGGAGTCGGATGACGCCACTCCCCAAATGTTCGGCGCCGGCAGAACGCGCACTGCCGCCTCTACTGATACGCTCGAACAACTCACGGCTTATCCGAGAATGAAGATCGCCGTGATGCATGGTGTCGGACCGAGTGTGTTTCGATTGTTAAAGAGTGCTCTCGCTGAACAAGGACTTCGGTTCACGGATAGCGAAATGAATTCCTAGTCCCGTTATGGGCTAGGAATTTTCTGGTTAGACGTATGTTTTCCTATGAAAAAGGGAAGTAATATATTTGTCATCTCTATTTCAGCCTAAAATCTAGTACCATGACGATAAGGTTTGTTAACCTAGCGACACCCATGAGAAAGGAAGTACACAGCATGAGGACGAAACATTTATCCGCCATTCTAGGAAATGAGATGGATGATATCGAATGTGATCCATGGGTGACCGGAATTGAAACAGATTCCAGAAAGGTCAGTCCAGGGAATTTGTTTATATGCATCCGTGGTTATACGGTGGACGGACATGAATTCGCCGAAGACGCTGTCTCTAAAGGAGCGAGCGCGGTGATTTCTGAATCTCCGCTTGACCTCGAGGTGCCGAACATTGTCGTTGCCGATACGAAACGAACGGCCGGAGTGGTGGCGAGCGCGTTTTACGACCACCCGTCCCATCGGATGCGAATTTACGGCGTCACCGGTACGAACGGGAAGACGACGACTGCTACGTTAACATATGATTTATTTCGTTTATCAGGACGTCCGGTCGGGATTGTCAGTACGATTGGAGCCCGTTATAAAGATAAGAAGTTAAAGACGCCCAACACGACGCCAGAAGCCGTCGTCTTGCACCGCATCTTGGCCGAAATGGCAGATGCCGGGGTGACCGACTGTGTCGTCGAAGTATCATCGCACGCCATGATGGAAGGGCGTGTCGAAGGGGTCCGCTTCCATGCGGCGGCGTTCACGAACTTGACGCACGATCACCTCGACTACCACCGTTCAATGGATGAATACGCACGGGCGAAAGCGCGTCTATTCGAACAAGTCGAAACGACGGACGGCGACGCCATCATCTTGAACGCGGAAGACCCGGCGAGCGAGACGATGGCCGCATTCGCACCGACACGGCGGAAAGTCATGTACAGTACGCACGCAGACGTCCCGGCCGATATTCAAGTCATCTGGCTAGGTCACACCGTCCGCATCAAAATGAACGCGATGACGATCGAAGCGCCTGTTCACTTTATGGGATCGTTCAACGCTGCCAACTTGGCCGCGGCCATCGGTCTCGTCTCGACGTCGGAGCTCATGCTTCGCGCGATTATCGATAATGTTCCAGGGCTCACACTTCCGAAAGGTCGTCTCGAGCGGCTTGACACGGAAGATGCGGAGATTTATATCGACTACGCCCATACACCGGACGGGCTTGAAAAATGTCTGTCCACTTTACAAAAAGGGGAGCGGCAGCTCGTCGTCGTCTTGAGCGCGGCCGGAGACCGTGACCCGACGAAGCGGGCCGAGATGGGACGCATCGCGAGCCGCTATTCGGACGATTTGATTGTGACGGTACATGATGTCCGAACCGAAAATCCGAAGCAAATCATTGACGGGCTGCTAGAAGGGATCGACGCGGACACGCATTATGTGACGTTTGAAGCACGAAGAGACGCGTTGCACCATGCGGCCGTGCAAGCGCTCGACGGCAAGCGCATCGTCGTCGTCGGAAAAGGGCACGACCATGTCGAACGTGTCGGCAGCGAAGCGATCCCGTTCAATGAATCGGATATCTTGTTAGAAGAACTGAAAAAATTAAAAGGCCAAGAACCGGCCGTTTGAATTTCATTACCAAGCATATAGAAGAAGGGCTGAATCGTTGGATTCAGCCCTTCTTTGACGTTTAGTCGTTCATGCGGACGACGATCCGGCCACTCAGCTCACCGCGCATCATCGCCTCGGCTTGACGCGGGACGTCATGGAGCGGGATCTCGTGCACCATCTGGTTGAGTACGTGCGGTTCGATCAGCTCGTGTAGACGCTCCCACGCCGTCACTCGTCTTGCGATCGGCTGCATGACCGAATCGATGCCGACGAGACGGACGCCTCGCAGGATGAACGGGTAGACGGTCGCAGGAAGTTCGTGCCCTCCAACTAGTCCACAAGCGGCGACGGTTCCTTCGTATCGGGTTTGGCTTAAAATATTTGCGAGTGTGTTACCACCGATCGAGTCGATCGCAGCATCGAACCGTTGGCGAGCGAGTGGTCGGGGGGTTCCTTCCAATTCACTGCGTGGTATTGTCTGTTCAGCACCGAGATCAGTCAAATAAGATGAATCTGTTTTTCCAGTCGAGGCAATGGCGTGATAGCCGAGTTTATGGAGCAAGGCGATCGAGAAACTTCCAACTCCTCCGGATGCTCCCGTGACGAGCACTTCTTGACCGGGATGAACGCCTTCATGTTCGAGTGCCTCAATCGCGAACATGGCGGTCAGTCCGGGTGTCCCGATCGTGATGGCATCTCGCATGTTCATGCCTTTCGGTAATTTCACGAGCCAATTTCCTGGAACTTGTGCAAACTGGCTGAAGCCACCGAAATGACGCTCACCGATGCCAAAGCCGGTCGCGATGACTTCGTCCCCAGGCTTGAAATCAAGATGATCAGATTCGGTGACTTTCCCGACAAATTCGCAGCCTGGGATGAACGGATAATGGCTGACGATTTTGCCCGATCCGGTCAATCCGAGGGCGTCTTTGTAGTTGAGTGCCGAATAATGGACCTCGACGAGGACGTTGCCGTCCTCTTCTTTAGGTAGTGAGTCGAGCTCGACCTCAGTCACCTCGGAATGGAGTCGGTCGTCACGCTTGTCGAGCACGAGTGCTTGAAATGAGTCGTTCATTGTAAATTGGCCCCTTTCTGTATGGCAAATCTGTTCCCTTTGTATCATTACCCACTCTGGAAAATATATACGCGAATGTTTCGTTATAACGAGGTGTGGAATGGTACAATGTAGTAGATTCAATTAGAGTGAGGAGGAATGAAGCATGCGGCACGACGACTATGAGTTTGATGAAGAAGTAGAAGTAGAAGAAGGCGAATTGTTCAACGTATACGACATTCTGCCACCAGATGGAACTATTCTCGAAATGGCGACTGCCGAAGAGATGGTCCGCGCGGCGGAGCTTGAAGCGACACATAACGCGCTCGAGCGAATCCAAGAATCAAACTTCCAGTTGTCAGGAGTAACGTTTAAAGAGTTACTGACAGAGTTCGAACGATACGAGCAAGAATCGATGGAATTCTGGACGGGCGTATATAGCCGACTGCGCATTCCATGGGCATGGACGATTCGAATCGATGTGGCCAATGGCCCGATTCACGTCGTCAATGATCGTGACATCTTTATCGATGAGGCAGACTTCGAAGAGTACGATTTTGAAGAGTTTGCCGATGATGACTTTGAAGATGAGACCGATAACCAAAACTGAATCCAAAACGTCTTTCCCTTATTCAGAAGGGAAAGACGTTTTTTTGACTTCGCTCATGTCCATACGCATACGCATCACTTCCGTGGCACCGAACCAGAGCCCGACGCTACACAGCAGGGACACACCGCTCACCAACGCTCCGACGATCGCGATATCTCCAATCATCGTGAACGATAGCACAAGGCTGAATATCCCGAAAAACAGCAATCCTCCCGCTATAGTCTTCATACATCACGCCACCCTTTCTCATTTGATTTGACTCTAGTGTAGCCGGTCAAACGAAACAGGGTTGATCTATTTTTATACCTGGTTGAAAATTAGATGAGGTCGTGGATGGCGTACGTTTTTCCATTGACAAACGGCTTGTCGATCAACTGCTCGACGAGGACGCGGCCGACCGTCTCAGGCGAACGCAGTTTTCCTTCCGTCTCGTAAGCTTGAAACTGTTCGACATCTTGAAACGCTTCTCGTGAAGACGCGCGGATCGTCTGTTGCATAGATGTGTCCATCACGCCCGGGTTGAACAAGGCGAGGCGATGTCTCGTTCCTTCTAGTTCGAGCGCGACGGTCTCACTAAAGTGGTCGAGTCCAGCTTTCGTGCCGCAGTAGGCGCTCCACCCCGAGATTGGACGTTTGGCGGCACCTGACGTCACGTGGATGAGCGAGACGGGCACCTCGTAAGCGAGGACGGCGTTCGTGATCAGCATCGGGGCGAGCAGATTCGCCTGAACGTGAGCGGTGAGCTGCTCCGTGTCGAGGTGGCCGGCCCGATGAATCGGTTCGATCAACGCCGCATTTTGGATGATGAGTAGCGACGTGGCGTCAGCGATGTGCGGCTTGATTTGGTCAAGGGCTCGAAGTGTACTCGATACGTCGGATAAATCGACTTCGATATGTTCGAACGTTAAATCGCGTGATTGCGAGCGTGATAGGTTGATGACGTCGTAGTTTCGTCTCGACAGTTCTTCAGCGACAGCGCGGCCGAGACCGCGCGACGCACCGGTGACAAGGGCAAGTTTCAAATAAATTCTCTCCTATTCGTGAATCGTTTTTCGAAAACCGTAGAAGGGGCGGAAGTTCAAGCGTTCATAATACGTATGCGAGGAAGCGCTCGCGAGCATCTCGAGTCGTGTCTCAGGATAGAGTGCATGGACGTGTGTCAATAACCGTTCCCCGAGGCCAAGCCGGCGGTGCGAAGCAGCGATGAGCAACTCGCACACGTAAAGGCTGACTTTTGTGTCGGTCAAACCGCGAAGATAGGCGATCACGTGTCCCGTTTCAGACTCGATGACGAAAGCGACGTTCGAGTTTTTCCATGCTTCTTTTGTTTGTTCGGTTTGACTGACAAGTTGGTGCCAACCCTCGGCTTCGTTCAATCGTTGAATGTGGTCAAAATCAGTATCTTGATACGTTCGGATTTGCAAATCAATCAATCTCTTGTCCAACCGTCACCCTCCGATATGTAGTTGCACATCATCATTTTTCAATCAGCTTAATCAAGGGACATCACCCACATAAACATTAACCTAAATAATGGTAAAATGATAGGTGTTATTTTCCTGTAATAATATGATATACAAGTATTTTAAAGGTGGGAAGCAGGATTGGTCGGCAGATTTATCGCTACTGAACGAACAGGCGAATCGAGCAGAAAAAATATCCAGACGAAAAATCACCCTTACAGTTGAAACAACTCAGCTGTAAGGGTGATTTAAATGTCGAGAGTTTATCCGCTGCTCGCTTTTTCTTCGAGCTCGGTTTCGGTCGTTCCAAGGTTGTTCAAGTACACCTCGTATCTCGGGAGCCAGTACCGGTACGATACCCAGACGAGACCGCTCGTCGCGGCGAACAATGTCAGCGTCGCCGGCCAGAACCAGCCCGAGACGATTCCGTCCGCATAGGCAAGACCGATCGGAGAGAAGACGAAGTAGACGAACACCATCGAGGCGACGAGGATGATTGACGTCGAGATCGCATGACGCCAAGGCTTCACCCGACCGAGGTCGATCCGGATCGGCTTGATTTGTTGCATCGGACGCAGTTTGGCGAACAACAACATGATACTCGTCTCGATGACGAACAAGATGCCGTAGATGTGGATGAAGTTGATGCCAAGGTCAAATCCGAACCATTGTTTCATACCCCAGACTAAGAAGTAGTACGTGATGACGTGGAAGCCGATGATGATGAGCCCGATGCCGTTGAGTGTATCCGACACCGAAACGGCGCGGAGGCCGCCGAAAATGGCGTAGATAGCGCGAATGATGCCGATGAACCAAATGACGAGCCAAAGTGACTGTTCAAAGCTGATCCCGAGCAGTTCAGGCACATCGAAGAGCTGAAGGACCGCGAGGCCGCCGGAATAGAGCATCGACGGAATCGTGACGCACATGTAACCGAACAAGAACAAGAGGACGGTCAAGCGCCGGACGTCCTCGTCATAGCGTTGACTTAAAAACTCAGGGATCGTCGTGATACCGATGCCGAGAAAGCGAGGCAGTAGGAATAGTGCCATGATGATGGCGGCAATCCCGGCCGTCACTTCCCATGCCATCGCCGACGTCGGTTGGTCGGAATTTTTCCGCATGCTCGCATACAAGGCCGACTGGTACGGGAAACAGGTGGTCAGGGTCGGGAAGACGTTCGCCTCGAGCCAGCTCTGCTCGGGTTGCGGCCATCGGCACAAAGACGTGAAACATCTCGCCTTGCGTGAGTGGGTATGCCCAGGCTGCGGCGCCCGCCACGACCGGGATGTCAACGCAGGACTGAACCTCAAACGAGAGGCCGAACGCATCCTGGCCTCTTCAACCGTCGGGACGACGGGGCTAGCCTGGTCAGGTTCCGGTCGTTCGACCGGATGACCCAGGAATCTCTCACCTCCAAGCGTAGCGTAGGTGGGGGTAGTTCAACCCTCCTTGTATTACTTCTTATCTATAAGTACTTTTCGTAATTACCCGCCTTGCACGATAATTATTTCCCGTCATCGCTTTTGTAAACAAACCGTAACAAAGCTCACACGAAAAAAGACACCTGAAACGTCAGGTGTCAGAAAAAGCGAAGCAATGAAGTGGCGACAGTGAAGTAGATGATCAATCCGAGATTGTCCACGACCGTCGTGATGAATGGACCCGAGGCCACGGCCGGATCGAGTTTCAGGCGGTTGATCAAGAGCGGGACGAGTGTACCGACAATCGTGGCAACGCTCAGTGAGGCGAAAATCGACAAGCCGACGATCATGCCGATCAAGGCGCTATCGTACAGGACCGTGATGACCCCGAAAATAACGACCATACAGGCGAGTCCAAGCAGGACACCGGTTCCGAACTCCCGGCGAATCATCTTGGCGACATTTTTTCGGTTGATCGTGCCGAGTGCGATTGAACGTACGGCGACGACGAGCGACTGGGTGGCGGCGTTTCCGGCCGATCCCATGACGAGTGGCATGAAGACGGCGAGCAAAACAATCGTCTCGAGCGTATCTTCAAATCCACCGATCGTCGATGCGGTGATCATCCCGAGGAACATGAGGCTGATGATCCAAGGGGCACGTTTTTTCGCTGCCTCGACCGGGCCCATGTTGATGTCAGACGAGCCTTTCGTCGCGGACAGTTCTTCAAAGTCTTCGGTCGTCTCGCGTTCGATGACGTCCATGACGTCGTCGACGGTGATGATGCCGAGCAAGTGATCATCGCTATCGATGACCGGGAGCGCGAGCAAGTCATACTTTTGGACGGTTCGGGCCAAGTCTTCTTGATCGGCCATGACGTGGGCCGAAACGACCCGCCGCCCCATGATGTCAGCGATGAGATGGTCGAGCGGGGAGACGATCAAATCACGGAGCGACACGACGCCGACGAGACGTCGGTCTACATCGATTACATATAAATAGTAAATCGTCTCAGCTTCAGGACCGAGGTCACGCAACTCTTCAAGTGTCGCCCCGATCGTTTTGTCGGCCTGTAGCACGATGAACTCGGTCGTCATAATGGCACCGGCCGTATCGTCCGGATAGCGCATCAAGTCTTTGACCTCGGTCGCCTCGGTCTCGTCCATCTGTTCGAACAGTTCGTTCATGAAATCGTCCGGAAGTTCGTTCATGAGATCGGCGGCATTATCCGAGAACATATCGTTTAAGACGCTGACCGCATACGGGCGCGGCATTTCTTGGATGAACTGTTGTTGTTCATCGAGCTCTAATTTTTCAAATAAATCGGTGTACTCTTCCGGTGATAAAGCGCTGTATATAAACGCCCGATCGGGTTGGTTGAGTTCGATGAAGATGTCGGCCTGTTCACCCGGGTGAAGTGTTAAAAACACGTCGCGGAAATCGACCGGATCCTCTTTTTGGATGAGCGCTGTCACTTGGGCTTCATGACGCGCGCGTTCTGTACGTTCGATGGCCATCGACTCACTTCCTTTTCTAAAGTCATTTTTCATATCCTGTCGTTATCGTACCTTAATTTGAAAAGAAAAAATAATGGATTTTATTCACAGTTCATACATCGTGTATCCATCCTAACCGTCGCTCTCTCCTTGTTCATTGATTCACAACCGTTTGTTCATTCAGTTTGACTCATATTGTATCCATTCTTTTGTGGAATCGACCACAATCAGAACGCTGGAATTACCCGCCTCGGAATTGGGTAAGTTGATAAGGTAAGGGTAGAAACACACCCGAATCACTAGGAGGAAGCGAGATGATATCGATGACGGATCAATTGACCGCACGGGATACGACGCTGAAACATCCGATTCACGTGTATTCAGAAATTGGTGAATTAAAGACTGTACTATTGAAGCGTCCAGGACGCGAACTTGAAAATTTGACGCCGGAGTATTTGGAACGACTCTTGTTCGACGACATTCCACATTTGCCGGTCATTCAAAAAGAGCACGACTACTTTGCGAGCGTGCTACAAAACCGGGGCGTCGAGGTGCTCTATTTAGAAAACTTGATGGCAGAGACGTTATCGCTGCCTGGCGTACGTGAACGATTCGTCGCCGACATTCTTTCGGAATCAAAATCAAATATTAACGGTTCATACGAGACGCTCAAAGAGTATTTACTCGCTTATGATAACGAACAGTTGATCGAGACGGTCATGGCCGGTATCCGTAAAACCGAGATCAAGCGCGAAAAGCGCCGTCATCTGCACGAGATGATCGAGGACACGTATCCGTTCTTTCTCGACCCGATGCCGAACCTGTACTTCACGCGCGACCCGGCCGCGGCGATTGGGAACGGCTTGTCGATCAATCGCATGAAAGAACCGGCGCGTCGCCGCGAATCACTGTTCACGCAATATATTATGAGATACCATCCACGCTTTGCGAAGCATGATATCCCGATCTGGTCGGATCGTGACTATCGGTTCGCGATGGAAGGCGGAGACGAACTCGTCCTATCAAAAGAAGTCGTCGCCATCGGGATATCGGAACGGACGACCGCCCAAGGAATCGAGCGCGTCGCCCTCAACTTGCTCGCGAACGGAGGCACGTTCAAGAAAGTCATCGCCATCGAGATTCCGAAGTCGCGTGCGTTCATGCACCTTGATACCGTCTTCACGATGGTCGACCACGATAAGTTCACGATCCATCCGTTCATCCAAGGACCGGGCGGCAAGATGAACATCTTCGAACTGACGTTGAACGCGGAAGGTGAGCTGCACATCACGCAACACACTGATTTGTTGAAAGTGTTAAAATCGGCTCTCGGCCTAGAGGAAATCGTGTTGATCCCATGTGGTGGTGGCGACCCGATCGCTGCGGCGCGCGAGCAATGGAACGATGGGTCGAACACGCTCGCAATCGCCCCAGGTGTCGTCGTTACGTATGACCGGAACTACGTTTCGAACGAGCTGCTCCGTTCAGAAGGGGTCGAAGTCATCGAAATCATGTCGAGTGAGTTATCACGAGGCCGTGGAGGCCCACGTTGTATGAGTTGTCCAATTATCCGTGAAGATATTTAACGAGGAGGAGAAACACATGTCCACAACGTTCAACTTTGATTTGAAAGGTCGTCATTTTTTATCGCTTAACGAGTTTTCGCGGGACGAACTGAACTACTTGATCGACTTATCGGCAGCGTTCAAACGTCAAAAGAAACAAGGGATTCCCCACCGGATTTGTGAAGGCAAGAACGTGGCGCTCTTGTTTGAAAAACCGTCGACACGGACGCGCTGTGCGTTCACAGTTGCGGCAATCGACCTCGGCATGCATCCTGAATACCTCGGGAAATCGGATATCCAGTTCGGGAAAAAAGAATCGGTCCGTGATACGGCGATCGTGCTTGGACGCATGTTCGACGGCATCCAATTCCGTGGCTTCGCTCACGAAACGGTGGAAGGTCTTGCACGGGATGGCGGGGTCCCGGTTTGGAACGGTTTGACGGACTTGTATCATCCGACGCAAATTTTGGCCGACTTCTTGACCGTCAAAGAACAAAAAGGTGATTTGGCTGGCATTCGTTTCGTCTACGTTGGAGATGGACGCAACAATATGGGCAACACGCTGTTGATCGGTGGTGCCAAAGTCGGCATGGACATGCGAATCTGTGCGCCGAAATCGCTCTGGCCGTCTGACGAGGTCGTCGATTACGCGCGTTCGGTCGCGGCTGAAACAGGAGCACGCATCACCTTGACGGAGAGCATCGACGAAGCTGTCGCTGATGCGGACGTCATCTATACCGATGTGTGGGTATCGATGGGCGAAGAAGCCGAATATGAAGAGCGGATCAAGCTCCTTCATCCGTACCAAGTGAATATGGACATGGTCGAGAAGACCGGAAATAGAGACGTCATGTTTCTGCATTGCCTGCCGGCGTTCCACGATTTAGAGACCGAGGTTGGGCGAGCGATTCATGAACAATATGGACTGAAAGAGATGGAAGTGACCGACGAGGTGTTCCGCAGCCGCCATTCATACGTGTTCGATCAGGCGGAAAATCGGATGCACACGATCAAAGCCGTCATGGCGGCGACACTCACCGATACGTTTGAATGGCTCGAACGCTAACGAACGAGGAGGCATGTCCTCCTCATTCGTACTAAACGAAAGGGATGAGTTATATGTCTACTAAATTAGATCATGACTCAAGTGGTTCGGCTGGTGCGAGTCCTAGCAAAAAAGATCAACGGTTAGGTCTTGGTGCACTGACAGCCCTCGTCGTCGGTTCGATGATTGGAGGGGGCGCCTTCAACTTGGCGGCCGATTTGGCCCAAGGCGCGAACGCCGGAGCTATTTTGATCGGGTGGGTCATCACCGGTATCGGGATTATCACACTCGGTCTCAGTTTTCAGAACTTGACGATGCGTCGTCCTGACCTAGACGGCGGTGTATACAGTTACGCCCGGGCCGGCTTTGGCCAGTTCGTTGGCTTCAACTCGGCGTGGGGCTATTGGTTATCTGCTTGGCTCGGTAACGTTGCCTACGCCACACTATTGTTCAGCTCGGTCGGTTACTTCTTCCCGATCTTTGAAGGTGGTCAAAACATCGCCTCGATTATCGGCGCCTCCATCATGTTGTGGCTCGTGCACTCGTTGATTTTACGAGGCATCCACGAAGCCTCGATGATCAACATCATCACGACGATCGCGAAACTCGTTCCGATTTTTGCCTTTATCACCATCACCTTGTTCTTCTTCAATATCGATAACTTCACGTTCGACTTTTGGGGCCAAGGCGGCTTCTCGTGGGGCAGTGTGAGAGACCAAGTCGTGTCGACGATGCTCGTCACACTTTGGGTATTCATCGGTGTCGAAGGGGCGGTCGTCTTGTCGGGCCGGGCCCGTAAGCGCTCGGACGTCGGGAAAGCGACCGTCATCGGCTTACTCGGTACGCTCGTCATTTACTTGCTCATCTCGATCATGTCACTCGGATTGCTGAACCCTGAGAGCGTGGCGAACGCTTCGCAACCGGCGATGGCGTATTTACTCGAATCGGCTGTCGGGCCGTGGGGCGCGATGCTGATCAACGGGGGCCTCGTCATCTCGGTACTCGGTGCTTGGCTAGGATGGACGTTGCTTGCGGCGGAAATCCCATTTGTCGCCGGTAAAGACGGTGTCTTCCCGAAATGGTTCACGAAAGAGAATAAAAATAACGCACCGGCCAATGCACTCTGGCTCACGAACGGGTTGATTCAGTTGTTCCTCTTCACCTTCCTGTTCTCAGACGCTGCTTATAACTTTGCGTTCTCACTCGCTTCGAGCGCCATCTTGATCCCGTATGCGTTCTCGGCGTTCTACCAAGTCAAAGTCGCCAAAAACGGGCTCGGTTATAATGTTGGCGAACGTCGGACGCGTGACCTTATTATCGGTGCGGTCGCCTCGATTTACGGGATTTGGCTGATCTATGCGGCCGGTATCGACTATTTACTGCTCACGACACTTCTGTATGCACCAGGGACGTTGCTCTATATTAAAGCGCAGCGTGAGAACGGAATTAAGACGTTGACGAAAACCGAATGGATCGTGGCCAGCATCTTGACCGGACTCGCGATCTTGGCAGTCGTACGGATTGTATCAGGCAACATCTCAGTCATATGATCGGGGGAATCGAGCATGCGTAACAAACGAGTAGTCATCGCCTTAGGCGGGAATGCGATTCAACAAGGAAAAGATGCGACGGCGGGCGCTCAAATTCGGGCCGTCGAGGCGACGGCCCAGTCGTTGGTCGCCCTCATCGAAGAAGGCGTCGACGTCATCATCACGCACGGGAACGGTCCGCAAGTCGGAAACTTGATTTTGCAACAGGCGGCCGCGGACAGTGCGGCGACGCCGGCGATGCCGCTCGACGTCTGTGGAGCGATGACGCAAGGGATGATCGGGTATTGGTTCGAGAACGCCCTCACGAAGGCGCTTCGGTCGCGCGGCCTCGAACGTTCCGTCGCCCCAATCGTGACGCGGTGTGTCGTCGATCCGAACGACAGTGCCTTCAGTCACCCGACGAAGCCGATCGGTCCCTTCTATTCAGAAGCGGAAGCGTCGGCGCTCGAACGGTCGACAGGTCACGTATTCAAAGAAGATGCGGGCCGCGGTTATCGCCGCGTCGTACCAAGTCCGTACCCGACAGCGATTTGTGAGCATACGGTCATCCGTGACCTCGTCGACAACGGCCACATCGTCGTCGCGTCCGGCGGCGGCGGGATTCCCGTCATCGACACGCCAGACGGATACGTCGGGGTCGAGGCGGTCATCGATAAAGACTTTGCCGCCGCGAAGCTCGCGGAACTCGTCGAAGCGGACATGTTACTCATCTTGACGGCCGTCGAGTACGTCTACGTCAATTTCGGGACGACTGAGGAAGCCGCGCTAACCGAAACGACGAACGAGCAACTCGAGACGTATATCGCCGAAGGTCAGTTCGCACCGGGCAGCATGTTACCGAAAGTTCGGGCCGCCTTGCAGTTTGCCGAGTCGGGAATGGGACGCGTATCCGTCATCACGTCGCTCGAGCAGGCGCACGCTGCTGTCCGAGGAGACGTCGGGACGAGAGTCCGGCTCGCCGCGACGCTCCAACAATGATCAACGCCGTAGACATCTCGTCTACGGTTTTTTTGTGCATAACGCGGACCGGCCGTTTTTGAACCGCGAACAAGGGGAAGGGTTGTTGTATGTCAAACCCGACATTGCTATCATCACCTGTAAACGATTGCACTAATATGGGGGAAGGATGTGACGAAGAGCGGCAACGCTCGAACTTATGCGTCTATTTGAACAGGAGAACGTATACACACAGCAAATGAAGCCACTTGCAGATGAACGTGCCGTCGTCCAAGGGAGCTGCTATCGCTTCACGGTATTGACGAGCCAGTTGATCCGGATGGAGTACGCCGAGGACGGTGTGTTCGAAGACCGACCGACCCAAGTCGTGTGGAACCGGGACTTTGACGTCCCTGACTTCCGGATCATCGAGGACGAGAGTGAACTGCAAATCATCACCGATCACGTTCATCTGTATTATACGAAAGGACCGTTCGCGCCGAACACGCTCTACGTCGACGTGAAAGGGAACTTTAGTACGTACTATAGCCGCTACACGTTCAACGGCCCGGAACGGACGCTGAAAGGGACGGCCCGAACGCTCGACCATGTCGATGGAGCGACCGAGCTCGGGGAGGGGATCGTCTCCAAGCAAGGCTATGCCGTCATCGACGACTCGGACTCATTTCTCATGACAGACGACCGCTTCGTTGAGCCGAGACGAACAGGTATCCATGATTTGTACTACTTCGGCTACGGACACGAATACAAGCAAGCGCTTCACGATTTTTATAAGCTGACAGGTCCGACGCCGTTGTTGCCACGAAAAGCACTCGGTAACTGGTGGAGCCGCTACTGGCGCTATGACGAGACCGAGTACAAAGGGCTCATGCGCCGCTTCAAAGAAGAAGATATCCCGTTCTCGGTCAGCGTCATCGATATGGACTGGCACGTCACCGACGTCCCTGAAGAGTACGGGAGCGGTTGGACCGGCTACTCATGGAATAAGAATCTGTTCCCGGACCCAAAAGGCTTCTTGACGTGGTTGAAAGAAGAGAACCTGCTCGCCACGCTGAACTTGCACCCAGCCGACGGGGTCCGGGCGTTCGAAGACCAATACGTGGCGATGGCCGAAGC
Organism: Exiguobacterium sp. SH3S3; assembly: GCF_004337115.1. Lineage (NCBI taxonomy): Bacteria > Bacillati > Bacillota > Bacilli > Caryophanales > Exiguobacterium > Exiguobacterium sp. SH3S3. Next base: position 12,536 of record NZ_SJUU01000011.1, on the reverse strand, counting down.
GATGGGGCTCGACTCATCGAACGGGGATCGCATCCCGTTCGATTTCTCTGATAAACGCTTCATTCAAGCGTATTTTGAACAGATGCATCATCCGCACGAGGTAGACGGCGTCGATTTTTGGTGGATCGACTGGCAGCAAGGGTCGACCTCGAAAATGGAAGGGCTCGACCCGATGTGGATGTTAAACCATTATCATGCGGCCGATATTTCCCGAGACGGAAATCGTCCGCTGATCTTCTCGCGTTATGCCGGACCGGGCAGCCATCGTTACCCCGTCGGTTTCTCGGGAGATACGCTCATCTCTTGGGCGTCGCTTGCGTTTCAGCCTTACTTCACGGCGACGGCATCGAATATCGGTTACGGCTGGTGGAGCCACGACATCGGCGGGCATTACCGAGGGTCGAAAGACGATGAGCTCGCCGCACGCTGGGTCGCGTTCGGGGTGTTCAGCCCGATCATGCGCTTGCATTCGACGTTCAGTATCTTTAACGGCAAAGAGCCGTGGCGCTTCGGTCTCGAGTCCGAACGGTCGATGAAGTCGTTTTTACGACTCCGCCACCAACTCATCCCGTATTTGTACACGATGAACCGGCGTAATCATCAGGATGCGCTCCCGCTCATCCTCCCGATGTATTACGATCATCCCGACGAAGAAGCGGCGTATGGCGTGCCGAATGAATACTACTTCGGCAGTGAACTCGTCGTATCACCGATCGTCGAGCCGATGAACAAGCGGCTTCACGTCGCGGCGACGAACGTCTGGTTGCCGACAGGCGATTGGTTCGACTTCTTTACGGGTCATCGCTACGAAGGTGATAAGTCGATCCGAGTGTTCCGTGGGCTTGACGAGCAGGCCGTGTTCGCGAAAGCTGGAGCGATCGTCCCGCTGGCCGCTCATCGCTCTGGACGCAACGACACCGACAACCCGACCGATCTCGAGGTCGTCGTCTTCCCAGGGGCATCGAACACGTTCACGCTGTATGAGGATAACGGGACCGACCGGGCTTATGAGACCGGGGCTTACGCCGAGACGACGTTCACCCTCGACTGGGACGAGCGCAGCCTGCACGTTCATATCACGGGCGACACGTCCGTCTTACCGTCAGACCGGACCGTCACATTACTCGTACGCGGGGTGACCGGTTCGGGCGAGTATAAACCGGAGACGCAGACGTTACGACACGAACTCGGTAAAATTGATGAGGAAGTGACGGTGTCGCTCCCTGTCGAGGTGACGAACAACGGTCATCGACTGGAGCGCTTGTATCGCTTCATTGACCGCGCCGAGATATCTTACGATTTGAAAGACCGCCTCTACCGGATGGCGGCGTCGAAGACGAGACTCGAAGCATGGCTGTTCGATCTGCATGCGCTTGAACTCGAACGCGATTTGCAAGATGCGATCATGGAATTGATGCTCGACTGAGGAGAGGGGGCAACCCCTCTTTTGTCTTGTCAGAAAACTGTCGGAATTTGAAAGCGTTTTCACAAGTTGGGTCTCGTATACTAAAAGAAAGATCACCAGTTCGGGAAGCGAGGGATTGAACATGAGACAGCAATGGACAGTCGACGATTTAAGACAACTCGATATCTTCAATAAATGCACGAGCCGCGAGCTAGAGAGCTTGCTACCGCACGTATACTGTCGAACGTACCGCAAAGGGCAGCTTTTATTCATGGAAGGCGACCCACGTGAGCGCGTCTACTTTTTAATCAGTGGGTATGTGAGGCTCGAGCGGTGCAATGAAACGGCGACCCATCAATACACCGACTACTTGAAGCCGAAGCAGCTGTTTCCGTACCGGGGACTGTTGACGGAAACGTATTACCAACATTCGGCGGAAGCGCTGACCGATATTGAAGTCATTTATATGCCGACGGATCGCTTTGAAGCGCTCGTCTCAAGAAATGCGACGATGCTCTTGCACATCGTCGGTCAGATGAATCGAATCCTTGACCTTCATGAACGCCGTGTTCAGGAAATCATCACGCCGAGTGCGAGCGACCGGGTGATCAATACGATCCATTACTTGATTGAAGACCTCGGAGAAAAAGAAGCCGACGGTGTGCGCGTACGTTGTCCGTTCACGACAGTTGAAATCTCGAGACTGTCGGGGACATCGCGCGAGACCGTGTCCCACATCTTATCGCGACTGCGCAAAGAAGACATTCTCCAGTTCGACGCCCGTCAACTCGTGACGTTGCATCCTGAGTATTTTGAACAAGCGACACACTGACGCCACGCTCCATTCGTGGCGTTTTTTTGCACGTCTCGACAAGCGAAGCGTTCGCTATGGACCCTTACATCAGTTATAATTAGTGAGAATCATCACAAAGAAAAATTGTCATGCACGTTTAGAAAGGATGAACGCAGTGAAACGACTGCAAGCTCTCGCTTTGGCCGAGAAAGGACATATCGTCGGGCTCGTCATCGCCGCGGTGATGATCGGGTTGTCCATCTTGGCTCAGGCTTATTTGATCGTCGACGTCGTCGACCGAGTATTTTTAAAAAACGAATCGTTCCAAAGTGTCATCCCGTCTCTAGGTTGGCTCGTGCTCGCGCTGCTCGCACGTGCCTTGTTCGGGTATGTCTCGGGACGCATCGGTGCCAACTTGTCGGAGCGGGCGAAGCGGACGCTTCGACGTCAACTGCTCGACCGCTACACATCGAATCCGATCGAGACGTCTCTATCCGGACAGTCCGGGAAGAAAGTCAGTGTCTATATGGATGCGGTCGATGAGGTCGATGCTTACTTTAGCCAGTACTGGCCCCAAGTCATCCAGACGTCGATCATCCCGCTGCTCATTCTCGTCGTCGTCTTCAGTCAGCACTGGATCTCGGGTGTCATCATGATGGTGACCGCGCCGTTCATTCCAATTTTTTTCATCATCATCGGTATCGCGACCCAGAAGAAGTCTGAAGAGCAGATGGAGAAAATGAACCAGTTCTCAGGGAAATTTTTAGACGTCCTTCAAGGATTGACGACACTCAAGCTATACGGACGTGCCGAGCAAGAAGCGCAAGCGATCGAGAAGAGCAGTCTCGACTTCCGGGACGCGACGATGGTCGTCTTAAAGACCGCTTTCTTGTCAGGGCTCATGCTCGAGTTCATCTCGATGCTCAGCACCGGCGTCGTCGCCTTAGAAGTGGCGCTCCAGATGGTCGTTTGGCAAAACTTGACGTTTTTCGCCGGCTTCTTGATTCTCGTCTTGGCCCCGGAATACTATTTAGCGATCAAAGACCTCGGCAGCGCCTTCCATACCGGGCGTGGTAGCATGGGTGCGGCCGATCGTATCTTCGAGGCGCTCGACGCCCCGGACGACCGCATCGAGTGGGGAGACAGACCGCTAACAAACCGGACGCCCGAACTTGTTCTCGATGCGGTCTCGTTCCAATATGAAGGGGGTCGCTTCACGCTCCACCCGCTGAGCGGGGTAATCCCGGCACGGTCACACGTCGCCCTGGTCGGCGCGAGCGGATCAGGCAAGACGACCGTGTTGAACGTGCTGTCCGGTCTTGTGAAACCGGACAGCGGCCGCGTCCTCGTCGACGGGGAGCCGCTCGAATCGTTCACCGATACGTCTTGGTACGGGACAATCGGGTATATTTCGCAAAACCCGTATTTGTTCGCCGGCAGTCTCGCCGCTAATATCGCCCTCGGTGAGACGGCGGACGAGACTGACATCATGCGGGCGGCTGAAGCCGCCGGCCTCGTCGATGTCATCGCCAATTTGCCGGACGGATTGAATACCGAGCTCGGAGAAGGCGGTTACGGATTGTCCGGTGGTGAGCGGCAACGCCTCGCCCTGGCCCGTGCCTTCTTGAAGCGTCCAGGTATCATCTTGTTCGATGAACCGACGACCGGTCTCGATTTGGTGACCGAGAGAATCGTTCGGCGCTCGATCGAGGAGTTGTCGCGTGACGCGACGCTTGTCACGGTCGCGCACCGTCTCCATACGATCAAGCAAGCGGACGCGATTTGGTTCATGGACGAGGGGAACCTCGTCGCGAACGGCACACATGAACAGTTGCTCGCTGTCCCGGCCTACGCCGACTTGTTCACGTTACAGAAAGGGGTGAGAGGATGAACTCACTTTGGACGATCACAAAATGGATGATGAAAGAGAAAAAGGATATCATCCTCTCGATCTTCTTCGGCTATACGGCAGGACTCGCGGCTGTCGCCTTGTTCGCGGCGAGTGGATATCTCGTGTCGCGGGCCGGCCTTGTGCCGCCCCTCTATGCGCTCATGGTACCGGTCGTCCTGATCAAGCTGTTCGGCGTCATTCGGGCGGGGAGCCGCTACCGCGAACGCTTGGCGTCACACCGGGCGACGTTCACGATTTTAAGCGAACTACGCGTCCGGTTTTATCGCCAGCTCGAACCGCTCGTACCGAACATCTTCGCCAAATACCGGAGCGGGGACTTGCTCGCCCGTGTCGTCGGAGACGTCGAAAGCCTTCAAAACTACTTTTTGCGGGTGTTTTATCCGCCAATCATCTTAGTGCTCGTCTTCTTGAGCACGATCTTCTTCGTCACGTTCTTCTCGATGACGGTCAGCCTTTGGCTCGTGTTCGGGGTGTTCGTGACCGGCTTTTTGATTCCGATCTTGTTTGCCGGCATCCGAGCGAAGCATGACCAGGAAATTCGGGCCTTGCGCGGCGACTTGTCGAGCGGGGTGACCGAGATGATGTATGGGTACCGCGATCTATTGTTGCACGACCAGCTCGGCCAGACCCGTGACGACTTGCTCGCTCGAAGCGATCGTTACGCCGCCGCACAGCGCCAAGACGTGACGAACCAGTTCTTCAACTCGTCGCTCGTCGTCGCTGCGTCACTGCTCGTGTCGTGGGGCGTGCTCGCGATCGGTGCCTACCTCGTCGTCGATGGCGAACTGGACGGCCTGTTCTTGGCCATGCTCGTCATGATGTCATTGACCGCGTTTGAGAACGTGACACCGATGGCGGTCTTCCCGGGTCACTACGCCGATAGTAAACAAGCGGCAAACCGCTTACTTGAGGTCGTCGAACCGAGTGAGCACCTCGTGGCGGCAGAAGCGGCCCGTGACGACATAGCGCTTCAGACGGCGCCTGACATTTCGTTTGAACGCGTAAGTTACCGCTATCCGGATACGTTCCGTGCCGTCCTAGACACAGTTGATGTGACGTTACCGCGCGGATCGAAGACCGTGATCGTCGGCCCGAGCGGGTCTGGCAAGTCGACGCTCCTGCAACTGTTGCTCGCGTTTGTAAGGCCAGAGACAGGCGAAGTACGAATCGACGGTCAGCGCTTGAATGAGGTCACACAAACATCGGTCTGGTCTCAAGCGAGTGTCGTCATGCAAGAGAACCACTTCTTTTTCGGTACCGTCCGAGACAACTTGGCCCTTGCCGGAGACTTCTCCGATGACGAGATGGAGCTGGCGCTGCGAAGCGTCCGCCTCGGTTTCGCGCTCGATGAGCCAATGCTCGAGAAAGGGGCGAACTTGTCCGGAGGGGAACGGCAACGGCTCGCCATCGCCCGGGCGTTGTTGAAGAACGGGTTGCTCTGGATTTTAGATGAAGCGACGTCGGCGTTAGACGCGCGCACCGAATCCGATGTGTTCACTGAAATCTTCCGGAAGGCGGACGAGGCGACACTCGTCATGGTCAGCCATCGTCTGACCGGGCTCGAACGGTTCGACCAAATCATCGTCATGGAAGCAGGTCGCATCATCGAGTCAGGGTCATACGACGATTTGATGCGCGCCCGCGGCATGTTTTATGAGTTGAAACAAATCGAACAAGATGTGTTCGCCTGAACGAAAAAAACGAGCGGCTCCGTCGGAGAGCCGCTCGTTTTTATATGGCAAATCTGGGTGCAACAAATGGGGGTTGTCGCAATGCTTTCAAAAAGAGTGTCGTGGAGGGGAATCCACGGGCCGTAACAAGTTTTGGGGAACGGTTACGTCCAGCTGTGGCAGCTACAACTCGAGTATAAGTGATAACGATTCTCATTGTCAATTAGAAAAATAAAAATAAACCGCAGACGGGATGTCTGCGGTCGAGGTCATACGAGTCGAGTCAGTTTGACGGAACGCCTTTACTGAGTGTAAAGCGGATCAAGCTGAACAAATAACGGATGTAGAACAAGGCGAACGCGTAAAATACAGCGACTGCCGGTGCGTTCAATTCGACACCCGGAATGTTCATGAGAAACTCCAAGATGAGAATCGATAGCAAGAAGACGTAGAGTCCAGCATCGAGAAAGAGTGGCATCAGCTTACCGCGTTGATGCCAAAACGTCCGGACGAGCGGGGCGACGATCATTCCGATGATGCGCTCGGCGAAGCCGATGCTAAGCACGGCGATCATAAAGGCGGCTACCGTCTCGAACGTCACAAGTTTTGAGAAGGCAAACATGGACATAAGCAAGAGCGGCCCGATGAAAATCATCATCGAAAGGGACGTGCGTAAAAAGATGAGTAAGTTCTGTTTGATTGTGTCGACTCCCCCAAAGAGCGACTGTCGGAACGTCTTGCCACGTTGATAGTCAAGGACGAACGATCCCACGAACATCAATCCGAATAGCGATAACAATATTGTCATGAAATGTGTTTCCCCTTTTTCTAGTCAAATCTATGATTAATTATGTTTATTCTAACCAAAGTCTAGCCTAGTGTACCGATTCGCTAGTTGAAAGTAAAGCGGGAAAACTGTCAAAGTTAGTAAAGTTTTGAGAACGTTATCGGCTTTATGAAGCCAAAATGAAACGGTTTCGTCCAGATTCTTTTGCGTGGTATAACGCTTCGTCGGCATGCTTCAAGACGCTATCGACTTCGATATCGTTCGAATGGCAGGCCCCGAGCGAGACGGTGATGTGAAGCGTGCCTGCACTCGTCTCGAATGGGAACGTCGAGACTTTTTCTCGTATAGATTCGGCGAGACGGGTCACTTCGTCCTTTTTGGCGTTCGGCATGATGATCAGAAATTCTTCACCACCGAAGCGACCGACGAGATGGCTGTCGTCACTTTCGGTGACGAGCAACATGCCGAGCTCGCGTAGTACGTCATCCCCGACATCATGACCGTACGTGTCGTTGACGCGTTTGAAGTGATCGATATCGACGAGGATGAGGGCGTACGCTTCCGCCTCGACGGTCAAGTTGGCCATCGCCTCATTCAACAGACGGCGGTTGGCGATGCCGGTCAAAGCGTCGGTACGGGCCAGTTGCTGCTGATGTTGAACGTTCTCAAAGTGGCGTCTCAGCTCTTGGAGCAAGCGATAAGCGGCACATGCCCCGGCGTAGATCACAACGATATAGACGAATAAAATGGGATAGAACAGTTCGAGCGGGAGGGCATAGTAGAGCGCCGACCCGAACGCGGCGACGCTGATCGTCGTGAAGACAAGGAGCGTGTTACGGGTGTTGTCGAGCTTGAGCCGCAACAGACTTGTCGGCAGGACGAGTGCGACCATCGTCGCGATAGCTAAGTAAAATCCGACGTATTCGCCATCCGTTATCATGAAAAAACGACCGATGAGAAACAACATACCGGCGACGACACCGCTCACCCAACCGCCGAACAAAACGGCGAGCATAATCGGGATGGAACGAAGGTCGATCAATATTTTTTCGAGATGAAGCGCGTTCGCGAGCAAAATCAAGGCGATGAGACCGCTCTGGATACCGAGCAGGATACGCAACTTAAAAGGTGACTGGGGCGTAATTCGAGGCCGGTTACGAAACGGCAAGAACGAGATGGTGAACAGGGTGAACAGAATACAAAGGTTGATGAAAAAAGAGTTGATGATGGTGAGCATACACGTGTCCCCTTGTGCGAGATAGAAATCATTAATTCAAGTATGACAACTCTGGATCGCGATGAATCGTCAAGCTGTTACCACTCACGCCATTCCTCCGTGATGTCTTCATCGGTTTCATACCCGGCGATGGCTGCACCGGCTCGGATGAAGTCGTACAGCTCCTCACGTTCGAGCGTCTCGATAAAATGGTCGTGCTCTTCGTCGAGGCCGTTCAAACGCAGGACGACATCGCGGACTGCCCAGAGGATCGCTGCTTCAGAGCCGTCGGAATGGGTCAAAGCGCTCGTATAACGCCGGAGCGCGGCGTCGACAGCGAGGATCGCCGACAGCGTATAGACGTCGTCGCCTTCGTTCAGCCGGTCTTCCCACAACAAGGTTGGGCGGTTCGCCCACAACTGGTCAAAATCCATGGATGGATCCTCCTTCTGGCCGTGATTGTATCTTCCTCTCTATAATAGCAAAAAAGTTTGGTATGATAGATGAAAAGGGGGACTGTCCGTGCGTTATTGGGATCATTTTAAACGAGCGTTCATTCCGATCGCGCTCATCTTAATCGGTTTAGCCATCTTTTACACATTATCGGCACGAAACAACCTGGTGTTGACCATACTTGGGGCAGCGATCGTCGGTGTGATTTTATTTTTAGTGATGCGCCATATGAACCGGGTCGAAGACTGAAGACGAGAACACGTTTGGGGTTCTCGTTTTTTGTTGTCAGCGTGCTTTTTTGGGTACACTACATAGTAAGGAGGGATTCATTATGGCAAAAGCTACATTTGCGGGAGGCTGTTTTTGGTGCATGGTCAAACCGTTTCATAAATACGAAGGTGTCGAACGAGTCGTGTCCGGTTACACAGGCGGACACGTCGACAATCCGACATACCAACAAGTCTGTTCGGAGACGACGGGTCATCTAGAGGCGATCGAAGTGACGTTCGACCCGGAGGTCATCTCATACGAGGAGCTGCTTCGGATTTACTGGCGACAAATCGATCCGACAGACGGGGGCGGACAGTTCAACGACCGCGGCGAATCGTATCGACCGGCCATCTTCTATCATTCGGAAGAACAACGGGACGCGGCCGAACGCTCGAAGCAAGAAGTCGAGAATTCGGGACGGTTCGAACGTCCGATCGAAGTCGAGATCCGTCCGGCCAAGACGTTTTGGGAAGCCGAGGACTATCATCAAGACTACTATAAGAAAAATCCGTTCCGCTACGAGATGTACCGGGTCGGCTCGGGTCGCGCCAAGTTCGTGAAAGAAGCGTGGAGCGATAAGAAACAAAAACAAGAACTGAAAGACCGTTTGACGCCGATGCAGTTCAAAGTCACGCAAGAGAACGGGACTGAACCGCCGTTCCAAAACGAGTATTGGGATGAGGAACGGGAAGGGTTGTACGTCGATGTGATCGATGGCACGCCGCTGTTCACTTCTCGCGACAAGTTCCAGTCGAACTGTGGCTGGCCAAGCTTCGCGCGACCGATCGAAGAGAAGCGGCTCGATGTGAACATGGACACGACGCACCACATGGTCCGGACGGAAGTGCGTTCGAAGCATGCCGACAGTCACCTCGGTCATCTATTTGACGATGGTCCGAAAGAACTCGGCGGCTTACGCTACTGTATCAATTCGGCTTCGCTCCGATTCATCCCGAAAGAAGAGCTCGAGTCTGCGGGATACGGGGAATACAAACATCTATTCGACGCATGAAGGGGAGACAGCCATGTTCACATCCGTCAAACAACAAATTCGCCGTGATACGATCGCGACGGTTCTAGATTATTACGATCATTCGATCCGGAACCTGACCGAAGCGGCACGGCGGGAAAAGTACGACAAGATGAGTACGAGTCCGTTCTCGTTCTTTCGTGGAAGCTCGCATTTGTTCTATTACGATTTTGCGAAAGTACCGCTCGCTTTCGATACGAGCGAGGCCTATCCGACGTTCATCCAAGGAGATCTTCACTTTGAAAACTTTGGGGTGTTCGGGGACGGGGCCGGGACGATCATTTATGATGTGAACGACTTTGATGAGGCATACCTCGGTTCGTATTTGTTCGATGTGCTCAGAATGGCCATTTCTGTCGACTTGTTCGCCGCCGAATCGGGCTTCGATTCCAACGAAGCGATTGAAGTGTACGCCGAGACGTATGCGCTCGCCATCAGACGGTACGCGAAAGGGAAAGACGGAGACGTGCAGTTTACGAAAGCGAATACGTCTAAAGCCATCAAAAAAGTGATCAAGAAGGCAGAGAAGAAGCAAGACGCGTTCATGTCGGAACGGACCGAAGTCCGGGACGAAGAACGTTACTTCGCGACGAGCGATGACTTAATCCCGGTCAGCGAGAAGACGGCGACGAAAATCAAACAGGCGTGGCCTGAGTATTTGAACTCGTTGTCGGGAGAGCATCGCCATCACGCCGATCATTACGACATCAAAGACATCGCCATTAAACGCGAGAGCGGGACGGCCTCGATCGGGCTCGAACGGTACTATATCTTGATCGAAGGGGCCGACGAGGAACATGACGAGGATGTCATCTTAGAGATGAAGCAAGCGCAATCGGCCGTCCCGTCCTTGTTTTTGCCGACCCATCCGTTGTTCGAGGACGGTCTGTCCCATGAAGGTGCGCGGGTCATCGCTGCCCAGCGTGCCATGGTGCATAGCCAAGACCCGTATCTCGGTTACTTCACGATCGACGGCAACGAGTATTACGTGCGGCAACGTTCGCCCTACAAACGGAAAGTGAAAGCGAAGCACATCAAGAACGAATCGTCGCTGATCGAAACGTTAAAAGTCCAAGCCGAGATCACGGCGAAAATCCATGCCCGGGCCGATGCGGACGCGAACGTTCTCGAGTATGAGGCGAGCGAGCGGATTGCGGAAGCCATCGGAGAGGCGCTGCCGTTGTTCGTTCGTCAAATCTCACGCTGGGCCCATTTTTACGCCAATCAAGTTCGTTTCGATTTCGAGGCGTTCACATCATGGGTCGAAATACGGTCTGAATCCGACTGAACCGAGCAAGACACTTGCGGTGAGGGACGGGTTTGTTTCAAAATGAGAGGGAAAAGGATGTGTTCGACCTATGATCACTGAGCAACAAGTCATCGCGCAAATGAAACACGTGATGAGTCAAATCGAACAGTCGAGCGGAGAGACGCAAAAGCGCCATCTGGCCAAGTTGATGGGTTACTGTGAGCTCATGTTGGCGGAGACGACACCCGCCGCACCGGTCGCGCAGGCACCTGTCGTCTCGGCGGAGCCGAAGCAACCGTTAGACCGGCAAATGGCCGCATTCCTCGGCATCCCTCTAGAGGATGAAGACGAACCTAAAACCGATTCGCTGCTCGATTTCTAAGCTGTGCCCTCGTGGCATGGCTTTTTTTATGAGGCGTCCACATTGACTTATATACCATAGGGGGTATAATGAAGATACTAAAACTTTTAAACAACGGAGGCGTGCCCATGCTTGATTTTTTGTTTGTCGCAGTGGTGATCGGATTGATTTATTTTTGGTGGACGAAGCGAAACAGCACGAAAACAGTATCGACGGACGAGTTGAAGCGAAAGATTGCGGAAGAGCGCAACATTCAACTGCTCGATGTGCGGGAGCCGCACGAATATAAAGGTGGACACATTAAACAAGCGAAAAACGTACCGCTCTCAGGGTTCGGTAACGCGGCAGCACAATACCCAAAAGATAAAGAACGTCCCGTTTACGTCATCTGTCAAAGCGGGATGCGGAGCCAGCGGGCAGCGGCGATGCTGAAGAGTGCGGGCTATACAGACGTCTACTCGGTCAAAGGCGGCATGAGCTTCTGGCGCGGCTGAGCAACAACCGGTTGAACGATTTCGTTCAGCCGGTTTTTTTGTGGGCTGATGTTTCTACTTTTGATTTGGAAGCGAGTCTGCTACGGTAGGAGAATAGGAAAGAGAGAGGGGATACCGACATGGCAGTCATTTTATTTGATATCGATGGGACGCTCGTCGACACGACCGTTCCGATGACGAAAGCGATTCACGAGGCACTCGAACAGCTTCCGCATCTTGAAAAACCAAGCGAGGACGCGGTCCGGTCTGGCTACGGTTTGGCTGGGGACGCCTTTTGGGAGCACGTCATCCCGGAGGCGACGCGCGAAGAGATCCGTCAAATCCGTAAACTTCGTCACGAGACGCTCGAGCAAGCGATGGCGGGGCAAAACGTCTTGTTTGACGGCATCTACGACATGCTCGAGACGCTTCGCGCGAACGGGCATACGTTGACGACGGCAAGCAACTGTGGCGTTCACTATATGAACTTGATCCTCGATACGCAAGGCATCCGTCAGTTCATGACGGCACCTGAATGTCTCGAATCGGTTGGTGGCGAGAAGAAGGCCGATATTTTGACGGCGCACCGCCTGCGCCACGGGGATGCACATTATGTCATGGTCGGTGACCGCGAGTCGGACGTCGAAGCGGGCCGGGCCCATGATTTCCCGGTCGTCTTGACCGGATTCGGCTTCGGGAACGAGGACGAGTGGGCGCTCGCCGATTATGTGATCGCGACGCCAAACGATTTGGTGACGTGGCTCGACAACTGAAAAAACGCCTGTTGAAATGAACTGAGCCCTGTTTTTCGGACAGTTTAATAAAAAGTGCGTCGTCTTTTATGCGGCGATCAGATGGCTCCGGTATTGCTCCGGAGTCATTTTTTTTAGGTTCCATTGCTTGCGTTCACTATTGTA
>NZ_SJUU01000010.1:0-120266 GCF_004337115.1 Exiguobacterium sp. SH3S3 | reverse complement strand
TCGGCAGGTCTGGCATCATCGGGATCGCCTCCAGGATGTGTAGTTATAGCCAGTTTAGTCCGAAACGGCAAGGACGTACAGCGTCGCCCCGAGGGCACGCCGACTCCCGGGGGAACAGCGGGCAAGGCGAGACCCAGCAGCGACATCGTCGCGATGCGGCTCGCTGACCGCCCCCAGGAAAGCGGCGTGCCGGACAGGGCGGCTTGAAGGGCAATGAAAGCAGAGGAGCGCCATCCCATCCGGGATGACGCTCCTCTGCTCAAAATTATTTGAAGTTTTTCAGTGCCCTCGCTTTCTAGCGAATGGTGTTTTTTGTTTCATCGCGTAGCGGACTAATAAGCGAGGTGAGACAACTATGTTATCTGTACATCAAGTCCGGTTCGACTACGACCAGCAACCGCTATTTGACAGCGTCTCGTTCGACGTGTCAACAGGCGAACGGGCCGTCTTGTTCGGCCAAAACGGGTCAGGGAAGACGACGTTGTTCAAATTGCTCGTCGGTGAACTGAGCCCTCAGGCCGGTCGAATCGAAGTAGCAGGAAAAGTCGGTGTCGTCGAACAGACCGTGTTCGTTGGGGATGGGACGACGCTCGCGTACGTCATGAAAGGTGACGGCGAACGGTTCCGTTTGTACGAAGAAGTCACATCAGGCGACACGGAGCGCGTGCTTGCGGTGTATGACGAGGCGATGGCGTGTGACGCTTTTGGACTCGAGGCCGAGGCAAACCAAGCGTTGAAACGAATCGGCATGGACGAAATGGGATTAAGACGGCTTTCTGACTTGAGCGGCGGCGAACAGACGCGGGCACAATTGGCCCGGCTTATGATGTGTCACGTCGACGTCGTCTTGCTCGACGAGCCGACGAATCATCTCGACGTCGACTCGATCGACTGGCTGACGCGCTGGGTGCGTGAGTTTCCGGGCACGGTGCTCGCCATCTCCCACGACCGCCAGTTCATCGATGACGTCGCAACGGTCATCCTTGAACTGAGTGACGGCGAGGTCGTCCGCTATCCGGGCAACTATAGCGCCTATAAGCAGCAAAAAGCCGAGGAACGGGTGCGTGACGAGCGGGCCCACGCGCGCTATGTGGCGCGCAAGTCGGAACTGCTCGATATGATCGCCCAGTACAAAGGCTGGCACTTGAAGGCGAAAGCGACGGCGAGCGTCCGCAGTCCCGGTGCCCAGAAAGGAGCGGCGAACCTTGCCGTCAAGATGAAAGCAAGGGAACGAAAACTCGACCAGCTCGAACAAGGGCGTCCCGACAAACCGAAAGACGCGGCTCGCGTTTCGGTCCGCTTCCAAGCGGAACCGCTTGAGGCAAAGACATGGATCACGGTCGAGAACGTCGCGTTCGGATATGACGAGCCGTTGTTCGAGCATCTTTCGTTCACGTTCAATCGGGGCGACCGTCTGTCGATCGTCGGACCGAACGGGAGCGGCAAGACGACGCTGTTGAAGCTGCTTTTAGGGCAGCTTGAGCCAAACGAGGGTGCTGTGCATCGCCATCCGAAACTGAAAATCGGCTACTTCTCACAGACGCTCGAGCGGTTGCCCGAGGATGGGACGCTGCTTGACGCACTATTATCCGCGAGCGACATTCCGGAGACGGAAGCGCGGACGCTCCTGGCCCATTTCTTGTTCCGTCGTGACGACGTCTATAAACCGATGCGTGAGGCGAGCATGGGCGAGAAGTGTCGGATCGCATTCCTCATCCTTTATTTCTCGGACGCAGACATGCTCGCGCTCGATGAACCGACGAACTATTTAGACGTCGCGACACGCGAACAGATCGAGGCGGCCTTATCGATCTACCGGGGCGGTCTCATCCTCATCTCGCACGACCGGACGTTCCATCAGCTGACGGACCGGACGATCGAGCTCGGCGAGACGGTGCGGATTTTAGAAGCCGGACAAGACACGCCCCCCATCGACGTCGAAGCGACGATTCAGACGCTCGAGGCGCTGACGAGCGACGAACAAAAATTTGTCGACGAGGCAGGAAACGTGAAGCCGTTTGACGAATCGGAACAAATGAGACGAAACGAGTAGGAGTGGAGAATAATGAAGGAAGAAGTTCGGTCATCACGGGCCGCGTCAAGGAAACGAAAACGGTTGTTACGGTTAGCGACGGCGGTCTTGTTGATCGCTTCATTGATCGGTGTCATCGCGTTCGCGGCGTACATCGATTCGCAAAAGCAGACGGCGCTGCCTGAGTCGGACAATATCTCGACAAAAGAAGTCGATAGCGGGACAGAGGCGGAACCTGAAGAGGAAGCGACTGAAGAAGAGCCGAGTGAGAACGTCGTCTACATCGCGACACCGTACACGAAAGTGTATGCCGATGATCGTGTGACCGTTCTATATGAGGCGGATCTTGGAGACCGGTTCGAACGGCTCGAAGCAGTCAGTGGATTCGTCAAACTTCAGTTGAACGAGCGGACGACCGGATGGGTGACGGAAGCGCGTGTGACCGAGGAAGCGACTAGCGTCTCGGACGATGAGGTGGAACAGGCGTGGCAAACGGTCGTGCCGACGGCTTCAGCGTCTGCCTTGGACTGGCTCGGACAAGACGTAGCGACGGTCCGGTCGACACTCGGGGCACCGGCGTCCGTCCAGCGCGACCAAGTGAACGAGTACCACTTTTATAACGGCTTCTTTTTAATGGTGCGTGACCAACGAGTGAAAGCGATCGATTGGGACCGTCAGACGGCCGTGACGCCTGAACTTGAGGCGTCGAGCGCCCAAAGTGCGGGCAGCTGGTATGACGGGGAGACGCTTCAATTGAAGCTGTTCCCGTATAACGGGGTCATGCGGGTCCGAATCGAACAAAAATAAGTGCTGGCGTCGAGAGGGTGCATCCTGTCGGCGCTTCTTTTTTCAATTTCATTCAAACGAACATTTGAATGATAGGGAGAAAAGGGATATAATGAAAGAAGAGAGGAGCGATGACGCATGGAACAACATGATCATGGCCACGAAGGCCACCACCACACAACGAATCAACGAGCATTACTGCTAGCATTTCTGTTGATCGTCACGTTCATGGTCGTCGAAGTCATCGGCGGTCTGTGGACGAACAGCCTAGCGCTCTTATCGGATGCGGGGCACATGCTCGGCGACGCGGCAGCGCTCGGGCTCAGTTTCTTGGCGGTCCGGTTCGGCGCCCGGAAGGCGACACCGAACCAGACGTTCGGGTACCGCCGCTTTGAGATTTTGGCGGCGTTCGTCAACGGATTGACGCTCCTTGTCATCTCAGGTTATATCATCATCGAGGCGTATAAGCGCTTGTTCGCGCCACCAGAGATTTTAAGCGGCGGCATGCTCGCCATCGCCGTCATCGGGTTGCTCGTCAACGTGCTCGCGGCGTGGATCTTGATGCGCGGCGAGCGGGACAACTTGAACGTCCGGAGCGCGCTCCTGCACGTGTTCGGAGACTTGCTCGGATCGGTCGGGGCCATCACAGCGGCGCTGCTCATTCTAATGTTCGGGTGGACGCTCGCTGATCCGATCGCCAGTATGTTCGTCGCACTCCTCATCTTGGTGAGCGGGTACCGCGTGACCCGGGACGCCGTCCATATTTTGATGGAAGGGGCGCCTGACAAAGTCGACGTCGTGGCGATGCAGCGTGACCTTGCGACCGTCGAAGGCGTCAAAGAAGTGCATGACCTCCACGTCTGGTCGATCACGTCTGAGGAGTACGCCGTCACGTGCCACGTGTTGATCGATAAAACGACAGATGATCAACGCGTGCTGCACGATGTGACGGAGCGGATGAAGCAGTATGGGTCGTTCGGTCGTTCGACCGTTCAAATCGAACGGGAGACGGCACACTGCGAGGAACGAACGATCTGGTAAACGCACGAGCGGTCCCTGACAAGAGTCGGGGACCGCTTTTGTTATGGTTTCAGGACGACTTTGACGCAGTCGTCTGCAAACATAAAATAGGGACTCACAAAGGAGTCCCGGTGCCCGCGATGTCGATGACGACGATCTCGGGTGGATTGAAGATACGCGGTACGCTGACTGTGTAGTTGAAGCCGCGGCCGATGATATGGGTAAACGAATCGTGTTCATACAGGCCACCCGCATATTTTGGGAAGAAGCCTTGGTCAGGCGCGTAAAGCCCGTTCAACAGATAAGGGATACGGACCTGGCCGCCATGGGCGTGGCCCGACAAGACGAGGTCAAACGGAAGCTCGGCGTACGTCTCGACTTGTTCCGCCCGGTGGGACAAGAGCAGGCTGAACGTGTCGTCCGTTTCGACGTCGTCAAGTGCCGTCAAGACGTCTTGCTCCCAGTTCCCGTATATGTTTTCGGCGTACGTGCGAAGCGGGTCCTCGACGCCGCCGATGATGAGCTCGACCCCGTTGACCGTCACGGTCTCGGCTTCGTTCTCGAGCACGATCACACCAAACGAACGAAACACGTCTTTGACGTCGTGCCGGACGAAATCACTTGATTCATCAATTTCATGGTTGCCGGTGACGAAATACATCGGGGCGATCCCTTGTAGCCCTTCGATCAGTTCGAAAGCGGCGTCTGGTGAGCGGTATCGGTCGAGCAAATCACCGGGAAGCGCGATCAAGTCAGGTTGCTGCTCACGAACTTTCTCAATCAGATTTTTTTGGTCCTCGCCATACGAATAGCCGTGCAAATCCGAGAGGAGGATGACGCGTAACGATTGACCAGTTTCGAGCTTATCGGTCGTCAGCTCGTACTCTCTAATCGTCAGCCCGTTGTAAAGAGCGGCGAACAGAAAGACGACCACGATGGCGAACGTGATGTACTTTCGTTTTCCTTTTAGCATCGTGTCCCTCCTCGGTCGGATGTTTGTCTCTTCATTCTACTCTGTTAATAGGTATGGACGCAAAAAAAAGCCCGCTCATATTGGAGCGGGCGGGAGATTAGGCGACGTTTGTCGTCAATTTGACGTCGACGTTGCCGCGTGTCGCTTTCGAGTACGGGCACACTTGGTGCGCTGCTTCGACGAGACGCTCAGCAGTTGCTTGGTCGACACCTTTGATTTCGACTTCGAGCTCGACCGAGATGAAGAAACCTTCGTCGTTCTGGTTGAGTGTGACGTGGCCAGTGACGCTCGTGCCATCTGTCTTGACGCGCTCTTTACCGATGACGAGGTTCAACGCGCTGCCAAAGCAAGCTGCGTATCCGGCTGCGAACAATTGCTCAGGGTTCGTCGACTCTTCTGCTTGTTTCGCTCCTGGCATCGCGACGCTCAAGTCGATGACGCCGTCCGTAGATGTGACGCGACCTTCGCGGCCACCGAGAGCTGTTGCTGAAGCTGTGAATAGTGGTTTCATAATTTAATTCCTCCGTTTCGTTTTTAACAATTAAGTTGTGCACAATCTAATTATAGGGCAGTCAAACAGATATTCAAGTGATATGCTTGACCTAAGACTTTAGCCGGAGGAATTTATATGAAAAGTTCGTTAACATTAGAGCATCAGATTTGCTTTCAGCTCTACACCGCCTCAAAAGAATTGACACGTTTGTATCGGCCGATCTTAGCGCCGCTCAAACTCACATATAGCCAGTATTTGGTCATGCTCGTTTTATGGGAAGAAGATCACATCGATTTGAAACAGCTCGGGGAACGGTTAACGCTTGATTCGGGTACGCTGTCACCGCTCATCAAACGGTTGACCCAGCTCGGGTATGTGGAGAAAGTTCGGGCGACCGAGGATGAGCGCCGGGTGTTGGTGTCGCTCACTGCGTCGGGCAGCGCACTGCGTGAGCAGGCCGAGGACGTGCCAGTCAAAGTGAGTGGTATGCTAAATATAGACGAAGCGACTTATTTCGCTTATATGGAGATGCTTATCGATATCAAATCGCGTCTGCGTGAATTCGGTGAGCAACAGGGCTAGGTTCTCACGAAAGGAGACGATATGTTTCGTAAACTGTTTATTCTATTGATCGGGATTGGTCTATATACGGCTTGGAACTATGAGGTGCCGAACGTATCGGCGCCGACGAGCGTCCAGGTGCAGTCGACGGAAGTGGTGGAAGAGGGCGTCGCGACCGACGCCCCGCAGTTCGCGAGCCAATATACCGGTCACGACTGGTATTTGCTCGAGAAAAATGGCGACCGGACGCTTGAGCTCGTCGACGAGGATGGTGCCAAAAAAGGGCAATACCAATTCGAGTCGGGCAGTACGTTCGAAGGGCTCGTCCTTGATCAGACGACACGACAACAAGTCGAGAACATCGGCTTCGACGAAGTGAAGTCTTATGATAAAGGGTTGAAACGTTACTTGATCCCGGACGATCCTTCGTTCTCGGTCTATGCGATGAACGGCAATTACGTCACGATGTTCTTTGACCAACATGACGAAGACAAGCTGAAAGGCATCCTTTCGGTTGAACGGAGCGTCGAGGAGTCGAGCGCCGGGTATTATGGAGACGTCTCGGCCGAGAGCATCGTGTCCAACGAGACGCTCATGCGTATGCTCATGAACTGGGACCGTCAAAAGTTTGGGTTATCCGCACTCGCTGACTATGAGCCGCTGCTCCCGGTCGTCCGGGCGCATAGTGAGAACATGGCAGTGAACAACTTCTTCAGCCACATCGACCCCGAAGGACGCGACCCGTTCGAACGGATGAATGAGGCCGGACTTGCCTACTCGCTCGCCGGGGAGAACTTGGCGATGGGGCAGATGAGCGTCTTTCACGCTCACTGGGGGCTGATGAACTCGCTCGGTCACCGCGAGAATATCTTGAAGCGGGACTTCACGCACGCCTCGGTCGGCCTCGTCTATAATGACGACAACAGCCCGTTCTATACGATCAACTTCATCACGCCGCGATAAAAGGATGGTCTGCCTTAGAGGGGCGGACCATCCTTTTTAGCGGTCAGAGCAGGCGTTTCACCGCTCGCTCGATCTCGTCCGGTGTCGTCTGCGGTGAGAACCGTTCGATGACGTTGCCTTTCCGGTCGACGAGGAACTTCGTGAAGTTCCATTTGATCGCTTTCGAGCCGAGCAGGCCAGGTGCTTCTTTCGATAAGTATTGGAAGAGCGGGTGGGCGTCTTTGCCGTTGACGTCGACTTTCGAGAACATCGGGAACGTCACGCCGTAGTTCAATTGACAGAACTCGCTGATCTCTTCGTTCGAGCCCGGGTCTTGGTTGCCGAACTGGTTGCACGGGAAGCCAAGAATATGGAAACCTTGACCTTGATAGCGCTCAAATAGCTTTTCAAGGCCGTCTAATTGAGGTGTGAAGCCGCACTTGCTCGCCGTGTTAACGATCAAGAGGACGTCCCCCTCGTATTTGGATAAAGGCTGTAGCTTGCCGCTCATGTCGGCTGCTTCGTACTGATAGATCATCATCTGATTCCCCCTTTTTTATGTTCATTATAGCAAGCCGTTCGATCGCGAACGACTTTGAAGCGGTTGTCCGCAATCAAATTGTCACGAAACGATGAGGTCGCTGTTACAATGAAATCAAACGGAACCCGTATAATGAATCGGTGTAGAAAGGAAAGGTGTTATGTACATATTGAAAAATGAATTCATTTGGATCGCGTTGATCCTGATCGGCTTGTTCGTCTCGAGTGCGACGCCGTACTCAGACCAAAGCATTGTCTCACCGCTCGATCGCTTCGATTGGACGTGGGCCGAACCAATCCTCTCGACTGTCGACTTCGACTACGCCGGCAGCCCGGTTTCGCTCGAAGACAAAGGAAGCGCCGGCTTGATCGAATTCCTCATTCGGAAAGCGGCACACTTCACGGTCTTCTTCGCCTTAGGTGCGTTGTTCGTCAAAGCCGTGTCGCGGACGAGACTGAACGCGTGGCTCGTGTTGTTGTTCGCTTGGGCGCTCGCGAACACGGTCGCCATCTTTGATGAGTTTCATCAGAGTCTGACCCCGGAACGCACCCCGCTCATTCAAGATGTCGTATTAGACAGCTTCGGCGCTTGTTGTGGCGTCCTGCTCTTCGGTGGCTATTATCTGTTCGTCAGAAAGCGTAACAAACACCAACGGAGAGGTTATGTATCGGTCAGGTAGATAAAAAAATAGTATAGGTCATTATTTGAAAAGCGCTTTCATAAAGCGTTTTTCTTTTTTACTAAATTCATATTTTGTGACAATTTGTTGATTGAGCCCGTTAAATACCCACGTTTTAGCGAGGATAAAACCTAAATCAGGTCAATGTAACGCGAATGAAATATAAGTGTAAAATAACTTTGGGTTTAGATTGCTATAATGAGTCACAGGGCGAGACGGATTCTCGCAAAACTATACAGAACTCATTCATCTATTATTCTATAGAAATTCACACGACTCAGCGGAGGTAAGCACATTGATTAACTTGAAGAAACTTGCAGCAACCGTCACTTTAGGCGCTCTTCTAATCAGCGGCACGACACCTGGTTTTGCAGCGTCACTTACAGACAAGCAAAAAAAGGTCCAACAGCAGCAACAAAAGAATAGCACTGAGCAGAGCAAAGCGAACTCTTCGATCCAATCACGCGAAAAAGCGATCAGCAAAGAGCAGCAAGAAATCAATAAGCTAGACGCTGAACTCCAAGACGTCATCAACGACGTCGCACAAAAGAAAGCTGAGATCCGTGCTACGCAAGAAAAAATTGCCGCGCTTGAAAAACAAATCAAGCAGTATGAAGCAAAAATGAAAGCACAAGAAGAACTTATGAAAGAGCGCATGGCAACGATGCAAAAGAACGGCGGCGGGTCGATCGACTGGGCTGAGTTCATCTTCGGATCAAAAGACTTCGGTGACTTGCTTACTCGTATGATCACAGCAGGTACGATTCAAGAGAACGACAAGCAGATTTTTGAAGAGTACCAGGCGACGAAAGAAAAGCTTGCGACAGCACAGGCTGAATTGAAAGCCGAGCGCGACGCTCTCGTTAAACAAAAGCAAGAACTTGAAGCACGTAAAACAGCTCTCGACAAGAAAATGAAAGAGCGGGCGGCTAAAGTCAAGAAGCTCAACGCTGAAAAAATCAAGTTCGAATCGAAATTGATGAGTTTGAAAGAAATGGAATCAACGCTCCAAGCACAAGAAGCTTCAATCAAGGCAGAAATCGAAGCACAACGTCGTGCGGCTGAAGAAGCGAAACGTAAAGCGGCTGCGGAAGCGGCGGCAGCTGCAGCAGCAGCGAAACAACAAAAGCAACAAGGTTCGTCAAGCAAGCCGAGCGCGTCAGCGGCAACACCTGTAGCGGCGGCACCGGCAAGCGGCGGCATGTTCCAACGCCCTGCTAGCGGCCGTCTCACACAACCTTTTGGACCTGCAAGTGGTGTGAACGGTTATACGTTCCACAACGGTCTTGATATCGCGGCACCGGTCGGCACACCGATCTATGCAGCGCAAACAGGTACGGTCACGACGGCAGGATGGGGCGGCGCCTACGGGAACCACATCATCATCACGCACGTCTTGAACGGACAAGTTTGGACGACGGTCTACGCTCACTTGAGCTCGGTGTCGGTATCGGCTGGCCAACGTGTCTCGCAAGGTCAGAACATCGGCGGCATGGGTAGCACAGGTAACTCGACTGGTTCGCACTTGCACTTCGAGATTCACCGTGGCGGTTACTCGTACTCGTCTTCGAGCGCGGGCAGCACGGTCAACCCAGCTTCATTCTTCTAAACGTATACAAAAAGTGATCGACGAACGCGTCGATCACTTTTTTATTGCCTGATAAGCGATAAACGTCAGCAAGGCGGCCCCGATGACGCTCAGCAAGAGCGTGTCGAGATTCGGGTCGGCGAAGACGCTCATGCCACCGACGATCAGCATGTAGGCAACGATCGAGCCGACGAAGACGGTCGACACGACCGAACGGACTCGTTTCGGGATTTGCTTCCACCAGTTCCTCATAAAAATCGCCTCCACCTATTAGTATAGGGGAGGCGGGATGATTCATCTAGCGAGCCGGATCCACGAAGATTCCATGATCGGCCGGTAGCCGACTTCTTGATAAATCTTGTTTGACGTCGGGTTGGTCAAATCGGTGTAGAGCGTGCAAAACGATTTCGTTTCGAGCAATCGGCGACTGAGCACGGCGACGAGACTGCGGGCGTATCCGTTTCCGCGTTTCGCGGGAGCTGTGTAAACGAAAGACACCGTGATGCCATTCAACGTCGGGCGGGAGCGCTTTGCGCACGAAACGGGTGTGCCGTCGACTTCCCAGATGAAGGCGTCGTCGTTATCAATCATTGAAGTGACGACAGCGACCATTCTTTCGTCATGTGATGGTTCGAGTCCCGAATCTTGTTCAAAGGCACGGTACCACGTCTCTAAAAGAGGTTGGTCGGACTTGGTCGCCTGGCGCATCGACCCGCCGGCCAGAACGATGTCGTTGACGCGGTCCAATCGATAGAGCCCTTACGACATGAACGTCGACGTTGCTCCATTCGTCCGTCCCTCCCACATGGCACCGAACGTCTCGGCATGAACTTTTTCCGACACCCTTTCTGTATATGTATGAAAAACGGGCAAACCGTAAGGCTTACCCGTTGTCTAGCTAGTAACTCGTTAAGCGATGTCTTCGCGCGCTTTCGCGTCGTCGAGCAAGTTCGTGTTGCGTTTGAAGTAATGGACGATTTTGGCGATGGCGCCGTCACCTGTGACGTTCGTCGCCGTACCGAAGCTGTCTTGCGCCAAGTAGAGCGCGATGACGAGGCTTTGCATCGTCGCATCGAATCCGAGGATCGACCCGAACAATCCGAGTGATGCCATGACGGCCCCACCAGGAACACCTGGCGCCGCGATCATCGTCACGCCGAGGGCGAGGATGAACGGGAGGACGATCGCGTATGACATCGGCATGCCGTTCAAGTACATGAGGGCGACACCGACTGATGTGAGCGTGATCGTCGAGCCTGATAAGTGGATCGTCGCGCAGAGCGGGACGACGAAGTTGGCGACGCCTTCATCGACTTTGTTCAATTTTGCCTGACGAAGCGTGACCGGGATCGTCGCGGCTGACGACTGTGTGCCGATAGCTGTGAAGTAAGCTGGCATCATCGTCTTGAGCAGTTTGAACGGATTCTCTTTATTGAGCCCGCCTGCGATTGAATATTGAATCATGAGCATCGTCGCGTGAAGGACGATGATCGTGACGAAGACGAGCGAGAACACCGACAAAATCTCGGCAACTTGGCCGGCGTACGTCATGTTCATGAAAATTCCGGCGATGTGGATCGGCAAAAATGGAATAATGACTTTACTAATGAGTAGTTCGATAATATCGCGGAAGTCCATGGCGAGGTCGAGTGAGCGTTTGCTCTCGATCGCGGCGATCCCGATTCCGATGACGAACGCGAGAATGAGCGCCGTCATGACACCGAATACCGGTGGAATCTCAAACTCCATGAAACCTTTCAAGAGTGCTTCTTCTGGGTTTTCAGCTGATGCCGTGCTGCGTGCTAAAATCTGTGGGAACAGGTTGCTCGTCGCGAAGTAGGCGAGTGTACCGGCGACAATCGTCGATACGTAAGCAATCGCGGCCGTCAAGCCGACTAGTTTCCCGGCGCCTTTTCCAAGTTCCCCGATACCTGGAATGATGAAGGCGAGAATGATGAGCGGGATGGCGAAGCCTAAGAATTGTCCGAAGACCATGTTGAACGTGACGAACGTCCGTACAATCCAGTTCTGGCTTTCTGGTACGATGCTACCGACTAATATCCCGAAAGCGATAGCGATGATGATGCGGCCTAGAAGACCAATCCTTAATTTCAAATAAATCATCCTTTCTAAATGTTTGAATTGTTGCTATTTTCGCACATTTCCCTGCGTGTTGCCAGCCTATCTTCGAATTTTACTGAAGATTGACGTTTGACAACTTCTGAACAGGGTATCACAAAATGTTAGCGGGAAAAAGGAAGGGGTCTTCTCCTTTTCCTAATATACAAACGATGTTATGATTAATTTTGAACAGACGTAAAGGAGGGGTGACACGTGCAGGTACAACGAACAACGATTCACATTGCGGGGCAAGACTATACGATTGTTAGCGAGGAGTCAGCCGATCATGTGAGGGAAGTGGGCTTTCTCGTCGATAGTAAAATCCGCGAGATTCGTGAACAGTCCCCTCAGCTAGACGCTCGTCAGGCAGCGGTCCTCGCCGCCATCCAGATTGCGAGCGATCACGTCAAAACTAAACGAAATACGGGAGAATAAATCAATCCATGGTTACTTTACTTATACTGTTTTTCTTGTTTATCGGGATCATTAACGGCTTCCGCCGTGGAGCGATCCTCCAGCTCGGCCATTGGGTCGCGCTCATCATCAGTTTCTTTGTCGCCAACGCCTATTACCGGGATCTCGCCGAAGCGTTCAAGCTTTGGATTCCATATCCGTCACAACTTGACGGGACGTTACCGGGCGGTGTGCTCGACTTGAACTCACTGTCAGGCATCGAGATGATATTCTATAATGTTTTCTGGTTCGTCATCTTGTTCCTGATCACGAAGCTCGTCTTGCATCTCATCTTGTCGATGCTCGATTTCTTGACGGACTTGCCGATCTTGCGCCAATTGAAAGGCATCATCGGTGCCGTGCTCGGATTCTTCGAGTCATACGTCATCACGTTCTTCATCCTTTGGGTGATCGCGTTCGTCCCGATGGCGGGCGTCCAAAATGCGGTCGACAACTCGTCGCTCGCGACGTTCATCATCCAGGACACGCCATACCTATCTGACTGGTTCTCGAATAAGATGCTGTGACACGACAGGCCGGAATGCAAGCAAGCGCTTGTGTCTCGGTCTTTTCTGTATGAAAAAGGGGGAAATACGATGAATAAAGTTGAGGCGATGATGCTGTTAGAGAAAATCGCGCAATATATGGAGATCAAGGGTGAGAACCCGTTCAAGATCAACGCGTTTCGTAAAGCGGCGACGGCGCTCGAGAACACCGAGCTCGAACTCGACGACATTGATGATTTGACGACGATCTCAGGTATCGGTAAAGGAACGGCAGCTGTACTCGAGGAATGGCGCCAGACGGGACGGAGCGAGGTGCTCGAGTCGCTCCAAGAAGAGATTCCGTACGGCTTGATGAAGCTGCTCAAAATCCAAGGGCTCGGCGGCAAGAAACTGGCCCAGCTAAGAGAAGTCGGCGTCGTCGACCTCGAGTCGCTCATCCGTGTACTAGAAGACGGCACGGCGTCAGAATTGCCGCGTTTCGGCACGAAGAGCGTCGAGAAGTTGCTCGCAGCAGCACGGAACTTGGAATCCCGTCCGGAACGCCTGTCGTACGCGATGATGCGTCCGGTCGTAGAAGAGATCAACAAAGTGTTAGAAGGCGAGGCGCTCGTCCTCCGGCATTCGGTCGGGGGCAGTTTCCGCCGGGCCGAGGAGACGTGCAAAGACTTGGACTTCATCATCGCGACCGAGGAGCCTGTCGCTTTGCGCGACAAACTGCTCGCGCTCCCGTTCGTCAATGAAGTCATCGCAGCCGGTGAGACGAAAGTGTCGCTCGTCTTAGAGCGCGAGGAGATGGTGTCGGTCGACTTCCGGATGGTCGAGCCCGGTGCTTTCGCCGCGACGCTCCACCACTTCACCGGCTCAAAAGACCATAACGTCCGCATGCGCCAACTCGCGAAAGCTAAGGGTGAGTCGATCTCCGAGTACGGGGTCGAGACCGCGGACGGCCTGTGGCAGCCGGAGACGGAAGCGGAGCTGTTCGAACGCTACGGCCTCCCGTTCATCCCGCCGGAACTAAGAGAAGGCAAGCATGAGTTCGAGCACGACATCTCGAAGCTCGTCACGCTTGACGACATCAAGGCCGATGCGCATATGCACACGGTCTGGTCGGACGGGAAGCTGACGGTCGATGAGCTCGTCGCCGCGATGAAAGCGCGCGGTTACGAATGGATCGCCATCACCGACCACGGCAAGTACATGTCGTTCGTCAATGGGTTGACCGAGGAACGATTAGAAGCGCAAGCGGAAGAGATTCTTGCCGCGGCGAAAAAACACGATATGCACGTCTTGCGCGGTGTCGAGATGGACATCCGCCCAGACGGGACGCTCGACTACGAGCCTGAGTTTTTAGCGACGCTCGACTACGTCGTCGCCTCGATCCATTCCAAGATGGACCAAGGTGTCGACGAGATCATGGCGCGGCTCGAGAACGCCTGCCGTTCTCCTTACGTCAACGTCATCGCCCATCCGACCGGACGCTTGATCGGACGCCGTGACGGCTACCCGATCGACGAGGAGCGCTTGATCGCCCTCGCGAAAGAGACAGGGACGGCGCTCGAACTGAACGCCAACCCGAACCGTCTCGATTTGACCGCCTCGACGCTGAAGAAAGCGAAGGCGGCCGGTGTCAAACTGATGGTAAACACCGACACCCACCACCCTGATATGATGGAAGATATGGCACTCGGCGTCTTGCACGCAAGAAAAGCCTATCTCGAACCGTCAGACATTATTAACTGCCTCACGTTCGAAGAAGCGACAGCGTTCTTCGACGCGAAGCGACAGAAAGGAACATGCTAGATGGATCACGCGTTACGCGTATTAGAATATGAAAAGTTACGTCAACAGCTCGCCGTGCATGCGGCCAGCTCGCTCGGGAAAAACCGGGCGCTCAACATGCAGCCCGACTACTCGTACGACCGGGTACTCGCCAACTTGAACGTCACGCGCGAGGCGACCGAGGTCGTCCGGCTCCGGGACCGTTTGCCGCTCGGCGGGCTCTCAGACGTCCGCGCCGAAGTGAAACGGGCCGCCATCGGCTCGGTGCTCTCGACGAGCGAACTGCTCGCCGTCGCCGCCGTCATGTACAGCGGCCGCCAAGTGAAGAACTTCTTTGAGAAGTTGCACGAGGACAACGAAGACATCCAAATCCCGCGCCTCGACGAATATGCCGAGCGCTTGACGAAGCTGATCGAGGTCGAGCAATCGATCCGTCACGCCATCGACGACCAAGGTACGGTCCAAGATTCGGCGAGCTCGCAACTGCGCGGTCTGCGGACGCAACTCCGCAGCTTTGAGGGCAGTGTCCGCTCGCGGATCGACAACATCCTCCGCAACAACGCCAAGATGCTCTCAGACGCGATCGTCACGATTCGGAACGACCGCTTCGTCGTCCCGGTCAAGCAAGAGTATCGCCAAGCGTTCGGCGGGATCGTCCACGACCAGTCGGCGTCAGGGCAGACGCTCTTCATCGAGCCGCAAGCGATCGTCTCGATCAACAATGAGATCCAAGAAGTCCGCTTGAAAGAACGCTCGGAGATCGACCGTATCTTGACCGAACTGTCAAATCTCGTCGGCGGCGTAGCCGATTCCGTCGTGACGAACCTCGACGTCTTGGCCGAACTCGACTTCGTGTTCGCGAAAGTCGCGTACGGACATCAACTGAAAGCGACGGAGCCGAAGTTGAACGACGCCCGCGAGATCAAACTGAAGCAGGCGCGTCATCCGTTCATCCCGCAAGACGAGGTCGTCCCGATCACGGTCGAGCTCGGGGAAGACTTCACGTCGCTCGTCATCACCGGACCGAACACGGGTGGTAAGACGGTCACGCTCAAGACGATCGGGTTACTTCAACTGATGGTCCAGTCAGGGCTCTACGTCCCGGCCGAGTTCGGTACAGAGCTCTCGGTGTTTGACGCCGTTTACGCCGACATCGGTGACGAGCAGTCGATCGAGCAGAGCTTGTCGACGTTCAGCTCGCACATGACGAACATCGTCAGCATGCTCGACAAGGTCGACTTCATGTCGCTCGTCCTATTCGATGAGCTCGGTGCCGGGACCGACCCGCAAGAAGGGGCCGCGCTCGCCATCGCGATTCTCGATGAAGTGAAGCGGCGTGGGGCCCGCGTCGCGGCGACGACCCACTATTCCGAGTTGAAGGCGTACGCCTATAACCGAGAAGGTGTCGTCAACGCCTCGATGGAGTTCGATATCGAGTCGCTCAGCCCGACGTATCGCTTGTTGATCGGTGTGCCGGGACGCTCGAACGCGTTCGAGATCAGTCGACGCCTCGGTCTGTCCGAGCAAGTGATCGACAAGGCCCGGAGCCACGTCGGCACCGACGCCGAGTCGGTCGAATCGATGATCAACGAGCTCGAGTCGGCGAAACAACGCGCCGAGCAGCTCGAGCAAGAACTGATCATCAAACGCCACGACTTCGAACAAGAGCAAGCGGCGTTCGAGGCGAAGATGAGTGAATTCGAGACCGAACGCGACGTGATGTACGGCGAGGCCGAGGCTCGTGCCGAGAAGGCCGTCGAGAAGGCGAAGCGGGAAGCGAACGAAGTCATCGACCGGTTGAAGAAGCTACGCGCAGAAGGCATCGTCAAAGAGCACGAGATCATCGCCGCGAAGAAACAGCTCGAATCGGCGAAACCGACGCTCCAAGATAAAAAGATCCAAAAAGTGAAACAAAAAACGCAACAAAAACGTACGTTCAGTAAAGGCGAAGAAGTGAAAGTGACGACGTTCAACCAAAAAGGGTACATTGTGAACCAGATCAACGACAACGAGTACAACGTCCAAGTCGGGATCATGAAAGTGAACGTCAAAGCGGACGACCTTCAAAAAGTCGGACCCTCGAAAGAACAAGGACTCCAGTCGAAAGGCAGCTCGCTGAAGCGCCAGAGCTCGACGAAGTCGGAGCTCGATCTTCGCGGTGTCCGGGTCGAAGAGGGACTCTCGCGCCTAGACAAATATATCGACGAGGCGCTCGTGTCCGGATACGACAACGTCCGCATCATCCACGGGCTCGGTACGGGCGCGATGCGACAAGCGACGCAAGAGTATTTGAAAGGACATCGTCACGTGAAGAGTCAGCGCCCGGGTGGTATGGGTGAAGGTGGACTCGGGGTCACGGTCGTCGAATTGAAGTGAGGGACGCATGATGATGGGGAACGTAACGTTTGGCGTGATGCTCGAATCGCTCGGCCTGTACACGATCGCCGGACTGATGATCGTCGTCGGGCTCGCCATCTTCGAGATGACGACGCCGTACAGTAACTGGCGCGAGGTTCAAAAAGGGAATATCGCCGTCGCGCTCGCGACCGGGGGCAAGGTCGTCGGCCTGGCCAACATCTTCCGTGTCGTCGAGAGCCATCACGAGCGGATGATTGACGTCTTGGTCGGAGGGAGCTTCGGCTTCTTCTTACTGCTCGTCACGTATTGGTTGTTTGAATTTTTGACGCCGTCGCTCAAAGTGAACGAGGAGATCGGGAAAGGCAATATCGCGGTCGGCTTGCTCGCGTTCATGCTCTCGATCGGGGTCTCGCTCGTCGTCGGCGCGGCGTTGGTGAGGTGAAGACATGGTATACGAACGATTGGCAAAGATTCTCTTTATCGGGGCCGGACTGTTTTTAGTGGCAGCGGTGCTATGGTTTGTCTTTTATTGAGTGAATAAACGGGAGAAGAGCGCTTCGGTGCTCTTTTTTTCGTACTATTGATTTGGGAATAAAGTAGGTGTACAAGGGAATGATATAGAGATAGGATGTAACGAATTTAGGATAAAGAGGTGTGGCCATTGTCGAACGGAGTAAATTTTTTTGAGTTGTTAGTGACGAATGCTGTAAAGTTACCGGGTGTAAAAGTCAATCGTGCAGAATTTTTAGTGAAAAGCTTCAGTAATAAAGTGAATTCGCCCCAGTTAACCGAAATTTTTGAACGAGGACCGATTCAAGCAAACGTTTCTCAAGAAATGGTCAGACGGGTCGCGAAGAAAATTGTCATGGATCGGACCTTTAAAAGTACGTCCGCTTCGTTTGTAGCCGGGGTGCCGGGTGGGATTGCGATGGCGGCGACGGTACCAGCCGACACTGCTCAATTTTTTGGAGTGGCGCTCCGCTTGGCGCAAGAAATCGGCTATTTGTACGGGTACGAGGATTTTTGGGATGGAGATCAACTAGATGTTGAGCGAGTGAGCGGTGATTTGATTTTATTTTTAGGCGTGATGTTTGGAGTCGGAGGAGCGACGGCGACAATCAAAGTGTTATCGTCGGAGCTATCAAAGCAGGCGTTAACGAAAATTCCAAATAAAGCGTTAACGAAAACGATTTACTACCCGATTTTAAAAAAAATGGGGGGATATGTCGGGGTGAAGCTCACGAAAAAAACGTTCGCACAAAGTGTTTCCAAGATTATTCCGATTGCGGGTGGGGTCATTTCGGGGTGGATTACCTATTCATCTATGACTCAAATGGGACACAGATTGGTGAATGCGCTTGAAGATAACATCGACGTTTCTTACGATGAGTTCGTCACGAGCTTTGAAGAAATGAAGCGAGAAAATCCTGATATCGTAGATGTGGATTTTCTCGTGTTAGAAGGTCGCGTGTAAGCCGATCAAATTTCGAAAGGGTTATGCCTGAATGTCGTGCATGAAGCACTCCAAGCAAAATAGGGTTTAGGAAAAGTGACGTTTGTAGATGTCGCTTTTTTTAGTTGAACGTATGGATGCTATGTAGAATGGTTTTTGAATATTCGTTTTGGTGACGGAGGAGAAACGCTCGGAATAGGGAAAAGAGTAGGAGGGATATGGCGCAACCACGAATGAAAAGAAGGAGTGAGGACGATGAAACAGTTCGAAATCGAATTCCACATGATCAATGATGAGGTGTTGACGCAAGTCGTCGAGGCAGATAGTCGCTATGCGGCACTTGAAGCCATCTATCAGTCGTTCCGGCATGCTTCGGA
This sequence comes from Exiguobacterium sp. SH3S3, assembly GCF_004337115.1. NCBI lineage: Bacteria > Bacillati > Bacillota > Bacilli > Caryophanales > Exiguobacterium > Exiguobacterium sp. SH3S3. The sequence goes on along the minus strand of NZ_SJUU01000010.1, from coordinate 101,604 downwards.
CGGCTTCGTCCAGTTCGAGGATGAATGGATCATCTTCCTTGATCATGTCGTGTATGTGAAGGCGTTTGAGATTGTGGAGTAGGAGGCAGCTATGGTGAAACATAATAAGTTGGTCCGAGACCGAGTACCTGAACTGATCCGTGCGGACGGAAAACGAGTCATCGTCAAACAGTTGAATCAAGCCGAGCACTTTGAACAGGCACGCCTGAAGCTATATGAAGAACTGAAAGAGTATGAAGAGACGAATATCGATGAGGAATGTCTTGAAGAGCTAGCGGATATTCTTGAGCTCGCTTATGAGCTCGGTAAAATGCATGGGGCTTCGTTTGAAGAGATGAATGCGATTCGTGCAGAGAAGCGGGAGCGGAAGGGTGGATTTGAGAAGGGGTTATATTTGGAGGAAGTTCTAGATAAATAGGAAAAGCAGAGCGCTTGTAAAACGCGCTCTGCTTATTTGTTTTTAAGAGAATGCACAAACACAAGGAACTGTATCGTCTTTCTCAGCAAGATAAGCTTCTACGCCATCTCGTTCCATCATTTCACGATATTCGCGTAATGTGAAGGGTCCACCATTACGTTTTAAAATAGACACGTCTTTTTGGAACTTTTCACGGAAACGTTCTTCCATAGATTCTTGTTCAGCATATTGATCTGGCCAGACTTTGTAAAGGAGGGCATAGTGACCTAAACCACCTCGTACACAACGTCCGCCACAGTTTGCGTGAGAGAATCCTAAATCGTACATGCGTGGAAGTTTAATGCCCCATTCATTTTGAATGATTGTTTTGGCATCCATATCTTCTTTGAAGATTTCAATCATTGGAAAACGCGTCTCAATAGGCTCAATTGGATTATGTTCATAAAAATTTTGCAAGTTGATAGCTCGATGCTGCTCGTGAGGCCCGATACCGAAATGTAGAATCGGTTCAAGATTATGCTCATCGCGAAGTTCTTCAAGGAATATCATTGTTTGTCTAACCTTTAGTTCTTCTGAACACTTTGCCATTCGGGAGTTACCAAGGAATCTCATATCGAAAAATACTTCTTCAGGTGTTCTTCCATCGATGCTAGTCGTAATTTCTAAACCGATGTAATCCGCGACCTCTTCCATGAAGCGGTAGTTATCCATGTCTTCCCACAACGTATCTGTAAAGAAGAGAATCGAATTTTCTTTACCGTACTTTTGCACAATATGGTAAGCCACGTATGCTGAAGATGCACCACCACTAAACATAGCCACGTGAACTGGTTTACGCCCATGGTCGAGTGTAGTGTAGTCTTTATTGTTTAATTCACCAAGTGCGAGGCGACTTGTAGTTTTTTGTGTTTTTACACTATTCATATTCATCTATTACACCTCATTTGTCTTTCATTTCTATTTATTATTACAGTAACGGAAATGTGCTTCTATAAGAAAATAAAATGCCTGCAACATTTCTATGATGAATATAGGATTATAGCCGTATAAAAAAATATGCTAACCTAACTATATTCCTTCAGAACCCCTTTTATTTACCATACATTAATATTACAATAATAGGAAGAAACGAAATTGTGAATCTTATTTATATTTTTTAATGCAAATTGAGAGGGCGATTAAAAATGAGACCAGAGGAAATTTGGGACCAACTTACAAAACTATCAGCTGATGATATTGTATTCTCTTTTGAAGATGTAAATAGAATGATAGAGTTCAATCCGACAGAACAGGTTCTATACTTGCAATCTTTGTTCCTCCCAATGTCTTATGAATGGATGAGAGATTTAAGTGGTTTCAATAACTATGCGTCAATGCCTAAATCTTACTTTGAAGCACATTCAATTCAATATGGCTGGAAGGCGCTAAAAACGAAATATAACCTTTCGATGAAGAATTATAGAGAAGGGATTAGATTTTTAGAAATCTGTGAAAACGTAACAAAACGAGACATCACTAAAAAAGAAGCGAACGAAGCTTTAACTATTTTGCTTCAATTAGGTCAGTCTTGGATTTTAGATTTTGGAAGAACTGCAGAACAGGAAAGTGAAGAGACAATCGCTATTACTGAACTGAAATCATCGATAATTCCTTTTGATAAAATAGAAACTGACGAACCAAATAAATTTAAGGCTGAAGACGCTACTTATGAAAAAGAAGTGATTGCAGACAGTAAGTCACAAATTGAAACTATAGAAGATGAAAAGGAGCAAACAACCCGAATGACTCAAGAACTGATTACTAAAACAGATCGTGTCATAAATACGCCACTCAAAGAGCAAATCAACCCTTTTGTGGACTTCATGCACCAGTATGATTTGACGACTGCTGACTATTCAAAGATTTTCGATGAACACACTAAAAAAATTGAATACAGCATTGATACGAATATCAATCAAAAAATAATCGATGAACTCTCTACATCACCGCGTTCTATCATTATCACGGGTAATGCTGGGGATGGGAAAACACGGATTTGCCGCAACGTATACGATCAATTGGTAGATAAGGAATTTGAAGGGTGGCCGGAGTCTGGTATAGAGGAAATTACATACAAAGACTACACTATTCGAGTCATTAAAGATTTATCAGAGTTACGTGATGAAATAATCGTTTCAGAGCTACAGAAAATGCAAGAGACTCTCGAAGTGAAAGACTCAAACGTTTATTTTTTAATTGCTGCAAACGAAGGGAAACTGACTCATACTTTGGTGAAGTATCCAGAACTGAAGGCATTGAAAGACGCAATTATTCCGCAGTTTTTGTCACCAAACAAAGAATTTAAAGAGGCTGAACAAGTTAAAGTTTACAATCTGCTGTATGCCTCATCTTCCGTTTATGCCGAAAAAATAATTGAAGGTTGGAACGAAGAAGAGAATTGGGATATTTGCGGTACATGTTCAAGTCGTCATAAATGCATCATTAATAACAACCATGTCGCAATGAGCAATAAAACGACTCGGAATCGTATGATGCGCATGTACAAATCACTCGATATGAACGGAAAGCATATGACTATGCGTGAGCTGCTAATTCACCTAGCTTATACACAAACAGGTGGAATGACATGTAGAAACATTCATGAAGCTTCACAGAGTGAGGCGATTGAGGGATTAGCGAAAAAATCATACTATGAGAATTTCTTCGGAAATAATCTAAGACCTGAAGTTTTTGAGGAAATCAGTGGAATTCAAGAATTTAAATCATTAGACCCTGGATATATTTCGGATTCTTTAATCGACGATTTTCTTTTGAACGGTGATTTGAGTAGTCAAGAGAAAACGAGAGACGCCCATACGACTTTGTTTAAACAAGGTATCGATGTCGAAAATGGTGCTTATTATGAAGAGGTCAAAATGTACCGTTCCAATATTAATGGTGATAACGTGAATGGCGTCGAACTGATGAGCAAATGGTTCCCACGTTTACGTCGTAAATATTACTTCGAATCTAAAGACAATAAAAAAGTAGAGCAATTGATTCCTTACCGTCATCGGCACGAATTTATTGGCATTCTTCATAAAGGGAAAATTGAACATAGTACAAAAATCAAGTTAATTGACGGATTAAATACATTCTTCGCTAAACGCATGGTGTTTTCTCCATCACATCAATTGTATGTTGCTTCTGACAGTCTGTTAGTTCATCAAATTATTGGGTTAGATCAAATTGACTTTGTTGTTCAGGAGAAAAATGAAGAAATTGATCAGGCGAGTACAACTTTGATCCTAAACATTCAAGACATCGAACTTGAAGTAAACCTAGTCACATTTGAATATTTGATGCGTCTGAGCAATGGTGGAATGCTGAACGTATTACGCGAGCACGTGGAAATCTTACTCAACAGCTTCCGAAACAGATTGATTCCATTGAAAAAACAAGATGAAGACATTCTACAAATTTTAAAATTCGATTATTCGCAAGGTGCTTTCGTACTCGAGACTATCGAAATTAAGACACCTGATTTAGAAAATGATGAAGTGGATGAAGATGAGGATGAAGACTTTTAAGATTAAATACTATATGAATAGGAGCACGCCACATGGAACAAGAAGAAACATTCTTTTCTAGTAAAATCGGGGAGAAGATATGGGGACATCGGTTTAAAGAAGGGCAAAGAGGACCTGAATATACCCTCGAATTTTTAAATGTATTTGCTGGAACCCAATTTAGCTTACAAAGAAAACACTATAATCGACGTAAGATGATTGAGTTCCGTCAATTTGTATACGAAGGCGAAAAAGAGGGTTCTAAAGGACACATTGCAATTTTTGAAGATGAGAAAAAAGAAGTTATTAGAGATAGGCTTGGAATTAACGAAAAACAATTCGAAGATCTTCAAACGTTTTTCAAGAATTTGACGATTCCTCTGACAACGCCAATGGGAAAACCAGTAGACCGTTCGTGGTATGCTCAAATGATTTATCCGCTGCACGAGTCTTTACTCTTTTCTGAAGTACGTGTTAATCGAGATAAGGGGAAGACGAGTAACTATAGCATTAGTTATGAACGAAACTTCTTTGCTCGCGGAGGAGAATTATACTACTTGATGCTTCACTATGGGACGTTGAATAACGCTAGTCTTCGAATGAGTATCGAAGAAAACATGAAGAACCTTCTTTCAACTTCAAGTGGCTTAATTACTGTGATTAGTCAAATTAATGAGGCGTTTGCCGAATATAGTACCTCTTCAATAGAATTACCTGCTCCTTTGTTTGAAGAAGCAAAATTAGAAGAAATTTTTAGAGGTAAAGATATCGCGGAATATCCTAAGCTTCCTCAAACCGATTTGCCTCTTTATACAGAATTTGCTCATGAACTTGATTCCTTGTTAAAGCTGAAAATCGACGTATATGAGATGTTTGATATTCTCACATCACTTATTACATTCCAACTTCACCGCTATATGATTCATCAAGCTGAACAAATAGTCCAAGAAAAGACTCATTACTTTATTGATTGTTTTGAAGGACAAAACAAGTCAATAAAATTTTTGGCACAAGATTCGTATCGCATTCACGAAGGAGTAGTTGGAGAAGCGTATAAAACGTTTGTTGAAAAGCGCGTTGCTGAAGTATTCCCTGAAGACAAGGCTGAAGATAAGATACGAGTCTGGAAACAAGGATTTGATGATTCTCAAAAAACAAAAGTCGCTGGTTATGCGTCATTTTTTGACGATTTGAATCTTAACAGTCTTCATGCACCAAAAAAGAAAAAACTAATTGAAGCTCTTGAGACGTCGAATCTTGATAAAGCTAAAAAAATGCTCAAATTGCGTATTGTTGAGCTGTACATGGAAGACTTATCTAAGTCACAATTACCGATTATGAAAACACTAGCACGCGACGGGCAATTCATTATTTCAGGTAAAGGGTCTAAAGCTCGATATGTACTTCATGACAATATTTTAAGTGCACTAGTATATGCCACGTTAGACGGAGAAATCACTCTACCATACGATGATTTTTTGCAAAGATTATATGAAAAATATCAAATTATCATCGGTGAAAATGCAGCTAAAGTCTCTGGTCTGTACTCTAAAGAAGGCATCAACCTATCTCATTTTAGAAATAACGAGAAAAAAATGAGACAGAAATTAAAGCAAAACGGATTGTTGCAAGAGTATTCAGATGCAACAGCATTAATCCGAAATCCTTATTTCACATAATCTGAAATTAAATGAAGGAGATTATGACCATGTCAGTAAGTACTTCGCATAAAGAAACAATCATAGGACACTGGATTTCACAATACTTGCTTAACTACCTTAAAGATCACAAAAATAAAAATGCAGAGAAGGTATTAATTAAAATTGAGGGGATAAACGAAGACTATTTCCCTGCAATCCTCAATGCTCTCTTAGAAGGTGAAAATCAATTAAAGCATTTTTATCAGCCTGTGATTCGAACAATCAAGCAAATTGATGGCTTTGACTCATTTGTATTGAATGAAAATGAGAACGGGGTTTGGTTGAGAAATAATGTTAAGTCCAATGAAGCTTTAATATTATTGATGAACGAAAGGACTCCTGAAGCTCAAAGTTTGAAGGATATTGTCTCTATCGACGAGACACAATTATTGTCATCAGAAGGTTTAGACAGTCTTGACCAGTCTCTTCATGAAAATTCATACTTAGAACCTCATCAAATCAAAGATTTAATGAGGTTGATCGGAGCTTATCAGTATAAAGATGAATTAGATTTACAGCTTTCTATGTTGATTGCTTATTTAGAAGATATTATTAAAGAAAAAAACACTTCTGAGGCACCATTTAAAACAATTCTTGGGACACAGTTGCCTCATTTCAGATTGTTTAGAGATGAATATTTAAAATTTGAATCAGTAGATGCGCTTCGGAAACAACTTCGAAAGAACTTCTTGCTCAGCCACCTAAGAAAAACGATGGTGTCTTACCTTGACCCTGAGAAGCTAGCTAAAAACGTTGAAAACTTCATGTCAAATGAGGCGAAAACAAATTATTCAACAGAAATATGGAACAACTTCAATGATGAAGTCCATTTCTTCGAAAAGGCGATGCAATTCATTGAACGTAAAAACAATGAATTACTATCTCTCGTTTCGTACACTGACGCTGAACGTATTTTTGGATTCAGAGTATCAAATTCATTAAAGGATAAGTTAAATAATGCCCGAGACACATTAATTGATAAATATGCTATGGCAATTGAATTAGCAGAGACTGTAGAAGAAGAAAATCAATTGAAGCAACAAAAAATGGACGCAGAGAATCGATTTGATAAAGGCGTAGAAGCAGTAAACTCTAAAAATGATCTTGATTCTATTCGAGCATTTAGAGAAGAGTATGAGGAAGAACTTGAAAAAGAAGGGATTCTAAAAAAAGTCGTTAACATCGAAAACAAGTTAGAAAACCCTTCCGAGTATATTGATGTTTTTGAGGCTGTTTTATCTGAAAGTTTAGTAATGTTAGAAGAAGTTGAGCATGAACAATTTGAGGGGAATCTTTCGTTTGAAGTTTCGATTGACGACAATTTAGAGCTCTCAGAAAAGCAGGCAGCATTCTTCAATTTCCACTTGAAATCGTTGTCCATGCTTTCATCTAATATTATTGTTCTTTCTCATCTAAAAGGTGTAGAGGATGTTTCAAAAGACGTAGAAAATTTGACGGTTACCGTTAGATTGCTTCGAAATGAGGAACCGCTGGCCAAAACAGAATTTAAGATTGATGCCGGAGAAGCTATTAGTGAAAACAGTTTTTCACAGTTCATCAATCAGATTCAAAGCGGCTATCTCCAGCATATTGATGTCAAACGAGGTACTCCGAGCGAAAAAGATTTCCGAGACTATCTCTCGGATCAAAAAAAATATACATCATTGACTGATAAGCGATTATTAGAACCAATCCAACAATTTGATACGTTTAACAAAGAATACACTAAGCTTCTTCAAACGATTTTAAACGAGGAGCGGGGGACGACGATTGATGACCTCGAAAAAATCACGCGTCTCACTCAGGAATTCTTGAATTGTTCCGAGGCAGATGTTGATGGGGTTCGAAAAATCTACTCGCTTCTAAATGATATTGGAACAATCAACATTGTTGAAACAAAGAATAGCAAACAATCTGAAGTCGAACGAAAAATCGTTTCGGTTTTCAACCCGATTCGATTCATCGCCTATGGCTATAAACTTGTTCATTTCGGTAAATTGATTGCAGATCTTTCGGATACATCCCATGGACGAAACAAAATTCAAGACGTAGAAGACCTCAAACAGTATAAAGAATATTTGAGAGGATCTTTTACTAATTTAGCACCTTCATATTACGTATCACGTGAAGGTCATCATCTGTTTGTTCAAGATGAGTTCTATGGACAAGGTACATACCTTGAAGGTGGAGAAATCGAAAGCGTCGCTTCACAAGCTACTTCGTTCGCAAAAGAAATTGAGAAAGTAGCTCATGATTATATTCGCGTTTATCCGTATACTGCCGATTGTCTAGATATCTTATTCCTTTACGTGACTAACTTAGAGTTCGTTAAAAAGAGTATCGAGCAAATCTTGAAAAAAGATAGTGTTAGAAAGTTAAATGTTACAATCCACAGTCCAGCTCGCGCGGCGATGCTTTACGACGAAATCAATCAATGGATTCAGTCTCAAGAAGAATATATGAATGCAGTTGATGTGTTCGGAGAGTTTCCGCGTCTAGAAATTAACGTTTTACCTTTTAGCGATTCAAAAACATTAGAGGAAAAACTGGACTCGCTGATGCTTGACTTTGATTTAGCTGTGTTCATCGATTATTTTGGTCAACAAGATAATCTTAAAATTCCGCATCAGTTTTATTCTGAAACGCATAAAGAGTGCGGGCTTGATGATAAACAGTGGGCGTTCTACGAGAATCGCGAGTTCAAATCTGTAAAAGAAGGCACTCGATTAATCAGTTATGTTTCACCAACTCAGCCAAAGCTAATGCAACAGTTTTATAACATGCAGGCCATTTTAAAAGAAGGGTTAGTCATTGAGCCTGATAAAATCGGACTTCTAAAAGGTCGTCTCTCCGTAACTCGAACAGAGACGAATACGCTCTATAAACTAGCGCATGAAAAGTTCAACTGGGTTATCACATACGATAAGTTCATGGACCCACTTCTTATGAAACAAGTAGCAGAAGGTTCGAATATTATTCGATATCATGTGAATCGCTCTGGAAAAGAAGAAATCAAAGTGCTAGTCTCTTCTTCGGATTCAATTCGGAGATCTTCTGAAAAAGATATCGAGACGAACTATTATCGAACTAGACTTCATAGTCGTCTAAAAGACCAGTTAAAGGTCATGACCCTAGACGAACAGAAAGTGGATGAATCTTTAAAAATAGTTAAAGATTTATCTGGGGGACTTGTCCTACGAGCGTTAGGACCAGGGAAGTTTGTAAACGAGTTTTTATCTGTTTATTTAACAGTAGTTCAGAACAGAGACACTCAAGATGCTGTTGTTTTATGGGACATGTGTGACGAGCTTGAATGGTTTAGAACTCGTCAGAAGCGACCAGATTTGTTAAAAACGACGATTCAATATTCAGCAGATATTGAAACTTATGACATTAACTTTGATTTAGTCGAATTAAAACTCATTCAACAAGAGAGTTACGTAAGTGAAGTAACGGACGCAAAAGTTCAATTGCTGTCTGGAGAAAGAGCGCTTCAGAAATTCTTTAGACGATTTGAATCAACTCTTGAAAGAGATTTATATCTCAACTCGTTCTTGCTTCATCTTGAGGATAAACGGGCCTACGAGGAATATGAGCTAGCTCTACTACACGAACTCAAGCATAATCCGAATGTGAAAATCAACTTCTCCTTCACTAAATCGATTTATGCATATATTCACAATAAGAATATGGAGTTTGAAGGTAGAGTCGAGCTTACTCCTGGTCATTACTTTGAGCGTGAGGACGAAGATGGAATTTCCGTTCATACGTTCACACGATCGTACATCCTTTCAGAAATGAATGTTTCTAGTGATGAAGTTGAATTAGAAATCGGGGGCGAAGATAAAGTTGTTGAGCCGAAAGCTATTAATAGAGTTGAAGAAATGGTGGCTCCACAAGATTCAGGTAAAGAACCCGGAAATAATCCTCCATCTGTAACACCGATTCAACCGCCTGTTGGTCTAGGCATAGAAGACGAATCGATTGATCCAATCGATCCAGTCAATCCGGTCGAACCTAGTGAGTTATTAGTGGATCAGTACCCAGAGGAAATCGCACTATTAAACGTGCAGGTGCCGAACGAAGAATCGTTTGACGCGGCTCTTCAAGAACTCGGTAATCGTTACGCAGACACTTTACAGACGAAACTGAGAATTAACGGAGTGCAGTTTACTGTAGAGCGTACGATAGTGGGGGCAAGTGTCATTCGAATTATTGGAAGAATCCCACCAAATCAAAGCATCACAGCGGTTGAGAAAAAGGCGAAAGATATGCCGCTTTGGTTGCATATTGATTCTCCTCCGACCATCTTTAGTGATCGTAATGGGATTAACATCGATATCAATCGTAATGACCCTGATACCATCTACTTCTCACAATTCATGAAGTATGTCCGTAACGGTGTAACAGATCAAGACTTAGAAAAAGGATTCGTAGTTCCAATTGGGTTGAGTCCGTTGAATGAAGTCATGACGGTTGATTTTAATGGTACAGAGCCTCATATGTTAGTTGCTGGGTCGACCGGTAGTGGAAAGAGTGTAAGTTTGAACTCGATTGTCATGTCGATGATGTGTCTCTATGACCCAAGTGAACTCCAATTTGTTTTTATCGATCCTAAACAAGTTGAGTTTTCAATGTTTGATGGAGTTAAGCATACGGAGAAAGTTTTATTAGATTTGAACGAATCAGCAGATTATTTAGATGTTATGATTGCAGAGATGGAACATCGCTATAGCAAGTTCCGAGATGCATTTGCCAAGAATCTAATGGAATATAACGAACTGTTGGCTCAGGAGAATCGACATGAAGAAATCATGCCAAGAACGGTGATTGTATTTGATGAGTTTGCTGATTTTATGATGCAAGATAAAGAATTTGCTCAGAGAATCGAGACTGCCATCAAGCGTCTAGGTCAAAAAGGGCGGGCGGCAGGCATCCATATGATTGTCTGTACGCAATCTCCAAAGGCTGAAATTATCAGTACAACTATCAAAAATAACTTGGCAGCAAGACTATGTCTTCGCGTCACAGATAGTGTAGCTTCTAATGTAGTAATGGATACGTCAGGCGGGGAAAACTTGGCTGGAAAAGGTGATTACCTATTCAAGACAAACAAGGAACCGGCACGAGGTAAGAGTCCATACTTACAACCGCTCGCTTTACGTGCATTAATGCAATACTTTAAGAAATAAACCGTGAAGTAGCTACGCACGTAGCTACTTCACTTCTTTTGGAAGATAGGTGGGGAAATTATGGGATTTGGACAACATCAGAGTTTTTATTTTCGACCTTCGTGGATAAACAAAGGATTGACGCACGTTAATCAGAACTCTAGATTTTTTTATGAAAAGAATCATTTCGAAGTACTTGGATTAGGAAAAAACATGGCGAAGTCTTTACGACATTGGTTGATTGCTACAAATGTTATAGAAGAGCAGAAGGGTAAACAGACAGTTCATGCCTTCACTGACTTTGGCAATATCGTGTTCCATTACGATCGACATCTGCAACACGGTTTGACCTTAGGGATGTTGCATTATAATTTGGTCACTAACAAAGACATCGCTACTACCTGGTATTGGTTTTTTAATGAATACCGCGAATCTGTATTTGATCGGGAGCGCTTAATGCACTCCTTAGAAAAATGGGTAGAAGTGAATGGGTTAAAAAGTGTCTCCGAAAATACATTGAAACGAGATATAGACTGTCTTCTTAATATGTATTCATTGAAAGATTATAAACAGCTCACTCCTGAAGATGTCATTTCATGTCCACTCGAAAATTTAGAGATGGTTTCAAAAAATGTAAACAATTACTACACTAAATCGTTTGCTGATGTAGAAGAAATTAGAGACATCTTATTTGTGTCACTTTTAATCTATTCGGAAAAGCACGGTCAAACTGAATTTGCAGTTGAGGAGTTGGCTGAGGCCCCAGAACTTTGGGGGAAAGTATTTAATCTTTCGAGAAGCGCGATTGTGGAGTATGTGACGCAGATGATTGAAGATTACCCATTACGGTTTATTCGTACAAACAAGCTAGATACGGTACTGCTTACGAAAGAAGTAGCATCAATCTCGGCACTTGAAGAAAGATATGAACAATATAGTAAAGAGGTAAGTAGCTATGCATAAGTTCCAACCAAGCGTTAATATTTCGTATGATTTTCATAAAGACAATTTACTTACGCAATTTGTACCAAATGATAAACAACTGAATATCATTCAAACGGTTCTCGAGACGGTTACGGACTCTAATGAAATAACCAATGCCCATCTATTGATAGGTCCCTATGGAGCAGGGAAATCAATGGTTGGAGCCATTATTTCAAACTTGATGATGAGCCGACGAAATGGGAAAGCGCTTAAAGGTTTTTATGCTAACGTCGCGCAAATTAATCAAGAGCAAAGCTTGTATTTAGAAAGTGTGATTCGGTCTAAGGATAAGCGGTGGATTCCTGTGGCTATTGTTGGACACTCTGGGAAACTAGCTGAAGTCATTCTTCAAAATACGATAAAAGCGTTAAAAGACGAAGACATTTCTTTTAGTTTAAAAGGCGAAGAAGAACAAATTATCCAAACGATTAAGAATTGGCGCAAGAATTATCAAAACACGTACTCAAGTTTGAAAGACCTGTGTGCACAAGATGACCAAAATATCGATGCTCTAGTAGCACAGATAAAAGCAGGAAACAAAGAAGCCTCAGAAACTTTTAAAAAATACTATACGATTTTGACATCAGGTGCCACTTTAGCTGTCACCTCTTCGGCGAATGAATTAGAGCAGTTAGAATATATTTTAAAGCAATTAAAGAAACAAAAAGTTGGGTTATTCATCACATATGACGAGTTTGGACGATTTCTTCAGTTGCTTGATAAAGCTAGCACGTACAAAGCGATGCAAGAAATGCAGGATCTTGCCGAACTTTCGAATCGCCTTGAAAACTTAGGGATTTTATTTATTACTCACTCCGGTCTAAGACAGTATGCAGAAAAAAATAGTTTTTCGAAGTCAGAATTAGAACGAGTCGAAAAGCGTTTCCGTGCACACTATTTAGAAAGTGATTCTTCTCTTTTTTATCGTTCTGCCTTCAAAGTATTGGGGCGTCAAGATGAAGTGAACACACCTAGTCTATTCCTCCAAAATGACATTGAGCGTTATAAGATTGATATTACTAAATTCAACCTGTTTCCTCAGATGTCATCACAGGAAATCGATGGAACTATACTAGAGGGTTGTCAGCCAATTCATCCATTAACAATTTATCTTTTGCCTCATTTGTCGAATATTCTTGGACAAAATGAGCGTACTTTATATATGTTCTTAGCTCAGTTTGATGGAAAATTCGATGAAACGAAGTGGTACTATTCGGATGAGTTGTTCGACTATTTTTATTCTGATGAAACACTCTATTATCGCATCGAAGAACTGAAGCAGTATCGTTTCGCTGTTAGTTATGGAGTGACCGATTCAGCTCTTCGCTTAATAAAATTATTAACGCTTCTTGAGAACTTTAAAGGGAAGTTTTCGATTCAGGAAGACTTAATCAGTTTCGCCCTAGGAATTAGTGTAGATGAGGCAAAAGCCGTGATTGACGAGTTAATTCAAGTGAAATTATTGAGATACAATCGGATTGCAAACTCTTATGAAATGTATACCGGATCAATTTTAGAGCTTGATGAATTAGTTCAGCAATATCGTTTGAAGATCAAAGATGACGATGTTCTAAGAGCACAACCATTGAAGGAATTAATCAAGAATAAGTACTATCTGCCATTAACGTACAACAGTGAAAAAAGTATGACAAGATACGTTGAAGTTGATTTCTATTTTGATATGCAGTCTGTGTTGGAAAAAGAGACGGCAGCAGATGGTGAGTTGTCTGTCATTCTAAGCGATACTGAAGCTGAAAATGTATACTACCAGTTAATCGATAATGGGATAGTAGACAACCAAAGAATGTTTGTAGAATTTAAATTAGATAAACAAGAGTTGGTCGAGAAGATTGATGAATATCGTACATTGATGTACATGTTAGGAGATAAGGTGCTTTTAAAGTCAGACGAACAATTGGAATCTGAAATTGGTTACCGAATGGAGAACCTGATTTTTGAAATCCAGCAGTATTTATCGCCACTTGAAAACTTTAGTCCTCAACATTTGGACTGGTATTATGGAAACGAAAAGGTTGAAGGTGTTACCTCTCGATTTGCACTTGAAAACTTCTTGTCGAATTGGATGAGTGAACGATTCAATCAGACTTTAGAGGTGCGAAACGAAGGATTCAACAAGCAAAAGGTTTCTAAAGTTCAGCGTAATGCAGCGGTTAGCGTGCTAGATAAATTGATGAAGAGTCGTGCGATTGAAGAGATTGAGATAGATGGCTTCGGTCCAGATTACTTAATCTATGTCTCAATTTTGAAAAACAATCAGATTGATCCATTTAATTTAACGAATTTTAGTTCAGACCTACTGCAGAATATGCGAGCATCAATGTTGAACTATATTGAAACTTCAGACCGTGGTAATCTGCTCACGCTTATGCAAGTATTACAAAAAGAACCTTATGGTATGAGAAAACCGATTGTTCCGATTCTGACGGTTGCGTTACTAAAAGACTGTTGGCATCAGCTTTCTTTCTACGCCAATGGGCTATTCGTTGAAGAAATGAATGCAGAACTGTTGTATTCGATTCTGGAACAAGAGGCAAGTTTTTATGAATTTGAGTTCTTTAAAATGGACCAATCCATTCGTCAATCGCTTGTCGAAGTTAATGAAAATTTCTTTGGTAATTCATTTGAAGAGCACCCGGTCCAACTGTTTAGTAACTTAAGAAAATGGTTGCGTCAATTGCCGAGATATACCCAAATTACTTCACAACAAGCTGAATCGCTAATCGAATTCAAAGAAATAATTCGTTACAGCGAAATCGACCCTATGGATGCAGCCACACGTCTTCATAAACTAGGGGAACGGATTAACGGCAAGTTCTCTATCATTAAACAGGATTTAGAAAAACACTTGATGATTGCTAAGCATGACCTCAAAGAAGAAGCATTAAATGTATTAGAGATACGTGAAGAGTTGAATGTATGGGTTGAACTAAATCGTGATGTGATATCAAGAAATCCAATCCTATTCGATGTAATCAGTTCGATGGAACGTGAGGAAGACTGGATGGCAGTCTTGATTCGTAAAACAGTTGGGGTACGTCTTGAAGAATGGTCGGATGTCACTCTCGATTCGTTCCAGTCCTCTTTAAAGCGGCTACTAGTGGTATCTGATGATGAAGAGACGATCCGAATCGTGGCAAATGATCAGACAACGGTAACGATTCAAAAGATGGAGTTATCGGTAAAAGGCAAAACGGTATTTAACAACGTACAGCGGATGGTGAAATCTAGCGGAAGAACGATGCAGGCAGACGAAATGAAATTCATTCTATACAAATTGCTCGAAGAATTAGAGATAAGTTCGGAGGAGTGACGATGCGTCTAGATTTAGTGAGGAAAATCGAATTTGCGATTAGTCATCATGGTGGGACTGCTACCTTAAAAGAAATCTATGATTATGTGGAAAAATCATTTTATCAACTTGGTCTAGACGGATATAAAGATTGGAAGTCTCAGGTTAGAAAACACATTCATATGCACTCGAGTGATTGTGATATTTACCGTGGGGAACGAGATTTGTTTTATGCAGTTGAAGGAAAAGGTAGGGGCATCTGGGGCCTTCGCCAACCGAATACCTAACCGAAAGCGGAACCATTTCAGTTGGTTCCGCTTTCAATGTTTACAATACGTCACACCCCCTTGCCACAGAATGTTCAATCCTGTAAACTTCGAAACAGTGTGAAAAAAATGTATAAGGGGTTACTTCATGGAAATCGTTCAGCAATTATCGCAAATGCAATTACTCAACCAATTCTGGTTACTTGTGGCCTTCATCATCCCGATGGTCATTTTATCACGGATGGTCGTGGCCGGTTCACGGTTCTCACCAATCCTCGTCATCGTCATCTTCGGCCTCGGCCTCGGCTTCGCCATGGTCGAGATGGGCATCGCGACTCCGGGTCTCCCTGAGTTCCCGCTCGTTGACTTCCTGTCGCGGACGACGATCATCGCGCTCGTTGTCTCATTCTTCGTCGGTGGGCAAGAGCTTCGTAAGATCTTAAGCAAGCAAGCGCTCGAGATGAAAGACATCGTCGTCCCATCTAAAGAAGAGATGTTCCTCGGAACAGGACGGACGCAGTTCATCTTCATCGTTCGTTCGTTCTTCTTGCTCGTCGGACTTGAAGGGTTCTTCCGCATGATGATCCAACCGGGAGCGGCAGAGGGCATCACGCTCTACTATCCGATCCTCGCGTTAATCGGTCTCGCGGCATCGTTCCTCTTGATCGACCATAAGGCACAGATCGACGACAAGCACGTTTATATGAAGAAGGGCTTGATCGAGACGGCGTTACTGCTCGTCATCTTGTTCATCTCGTACGCAATCGCCATGGCCGTTCAACCGGTCATCGCCTTGCCGCAAATCTTCTTTGCGATGCTTTTGTCATCAGCACTCGGTGCCATCTTCCAAAACTGGACGTACGGACCGACCGTCCGCGCGCTCTTGTTCGCCGGGATCCCGGTCGTGTTGGCGGCCAACTTCATGGTCGGTGGTTCGCGGATCGGTGACGCCTTCGCCATTGAAGGCATGAACTCGATTCTCGTCTACGGTTTCTTCGGTCAATTGTTCTGGATGTTCGGTGGGATCGCGCTCCTCATGTGGTTCGCCCGCACGGGGCACATCCGTAACCTCGCACCAGGTATGGCCGGTTCGCTGTCGCACAGTGGTCTCACAGGTGCATGTACGGCCGGTGACTTCGGTCAAGTGGCGGCAAAACGTGCGCCGATCATGATCAACATCCCGTTCTTCGGTCACATCTTCGTGTTCTCGATCTTGGCAGTCAGTGCCGACAACGGGGCGCTCTGGATCTGGCCGACGGCGATCATCGTCTTGGTCGGTCTCGTCTTGACGGCACTCGCGCTTAAAAACTTGCGCGGTGCGAACGGCGAGGACTTCAAAGAAGTGAAGGCGCTCATGCAGTTCTCGTTCGGTTGGCAGATGATGGCCGTCTTCGGCGGTCTCGTTATCTTGAGCTTCAGCACGATCGCATTCGACTACACGACGATGGCGCAATCGTCAGCCATCTCACACTTTGGCCTCTTCGCAGCGGTCCAAGGTGGCATGTTCGGGACAGAGGCATCGCTTCTCATCCCGCTCATCTTCTCGATGCCGTTCCTCGTGCATCCGATCGTGTTCTTCATGTTCGGGAAAGCACTCGACAACAACGGCGAGATGCCGCGCGTACCAGTTTACGCGATGGCGCTCATCGGTGTCGTCGGCGTATCGTTCGCCATTCTCGGTATATAATAAACAGCCGCTTCTACAAATGCGTAGAAGCGGTTTTTGTATGCCTGCTAGTTGGATAAGGGTTGCCAATGGTAGGGATCATGCTAAAGAGTGTACAGAAAAACGGCCGACACGAGGTCGACCGTCTGCTGATTAGTTGACTTCCGTCACATGGAGCACCGGTTTCGCCGTCACGTAGTTGGCTACGTTTTGGGCGAAGGCGATCAAGTCCGGGTTTTGGTTGTGTTTTTCGATTGCCGCTTGGTCGGCCCAGTTCTCGATCATGACGAACCGGTTCTCTGACGTCGTCGACTGATAGAGCTCATAGCTCAAGCAGCCTGCTTCTTGTTTCGACGAGTCGATGAGTTTGTTAATATCGGCTAGAAAGCTTTCGAATTCTGTTTCTTTCACATCAAAAATGGCGTTGACTAAGATCATGTTGAATTCCTCCGATTACTTGAAGTTTGTGATTGTTTCAGCGTCGAGACGGACCGATTGGTAACCTGCTTCTGCCGCTTTACCGACCGAGAGGATCATGACCGGTACGTAGCGGTCTTTGTCCATTCCGAATGCTTCTGCGAGCTGGTCTTTCTCAAACCCACCGATCGGGTTCGTGTCGTAACCGTGGGCACGGGCGACGAGCATGAACTGCATCGCAGCCAAACTTGAGTCGATTTTGACGATATCGTTCATCTCTGGCTTCGACAAGTTTTTGTAGTAAGGGATAATGGCGTCGAGTTGTTGGTCGCGTACTTCTTGCGGCATCTTGCCTTCAGCGACGGCTTGATCGTAGATTGTTTCGCCGAGTTCGTAGCATTCCATGTCACCGAAGATGAGCACCATCGCGGCCGACGTATCGTTTTGAAGCGTATTGAAGCGGATCAACGGTTTCAACGTCTCTTTTGCTTCCGGGCTCTCGACGACGACGAAGCGCCACGGTTGCATGTTGACTGAAGACGGGGCCGTCGTTGCTTCTTGGATCATCTCGAGCATCTCGAGTTGTGGAATTTTGACCGTTTCGTCATAGGCGCGGATCGACTTTCTGTCGAGCATTACGTCCGTTAATGTATTGTTTTCAAATGTAGTTGTCATGGGTAATCTCCTCTTTCTCTGTTCAAATAGTATTTAGCTTTTGTAATAGGGCGGATAGCTGTTGCATCTCCGACTCCGATAATACTTTGGCGATCAAATGGTTCGTCTGATCATGGTTTTGTTCACAGTGCTGCAACTCGCGTGCCGCCGTCTCCGTCAAGCGGACGAACACTTCGCGGTTGTTCGCGACGTTCCGTTCACGTTGGACATGGCCTTTCTCCTCGAGAATCTTCAAGTGACGGGTGATCGCCGCATTGTCGATCTTCATCTCTTGTTGGATCTCGCTTTGCGAGCAGACGCCTTTGTCGTTGACGATCATGAGCATCTCGTAGCGGGTCAGGCTGAAACCTGTCTCACGCTCGAACGATGTCGCGACGCGCTGGTCGGCGAGTTTGATTTGGTATAGCAACCGGCTCATCTCTCGTAGCTCCATTGCGTCCCACCTTTCATATTTGACTCATCAATCATTGACAAGTCAAATGTTAGCAAGTCGACCGCTGTCTGTAAAGCAAGACGACTCGACAAAAGACACTACCGGATTAGTCAGCAGTGTCTCGCTCGATTTTCGTCCCGTCAAACCGGTATTCGCTGATGAACGTCGTCTTGTCAAACCCATACAGGCGGTCGTGGCGGTTCAAGTCGTCGATCGTTTGGAGTGAATTGAACGACGGGTCGCCAGATTGGGGTGTGCGTGACACGTTCAAATAACGCTCGGTGAAGTCGTCATCCTCGTTCGGTGTCCCGTCGAACGAGAAATGGATCGACTTCACGTCGTCCTCGAGCAGACGGATGACGTCGAGCACGCGCTGTTTCTGTTCAGCGGTGTCGTTCCACGCTTCGTGCAGCATGACGGAGGCGCCTAAAAACGTCTCTGGATTCAATTCGAAGATGGACGTCGGTTCAGGCTTTGTCGTCACGTCGCGCATTCGCACCGCGTCTTCCGGTACGTTCGCCCGGACCGTCTCTTCACGTGACAAGACGTTCGCGGTGACGAGTCGGTCGTGTAGCGTCGTCTCGGCTTCTTTCACCCAGTAGGCGGGCATCACATCGTCATGGATCGAGCCGTCCCCATACGTCCGCGCGGAATACGTCCCGCGAAGCGGTGTCGTCTCCAGTTTGAACGTCGCCTTGTATCCAGTCAGTTTCCAGTCCTGTGATACGTCGACATCGACACGCTCCCCGTACGTGTCATAGATGTAGTCTGTATAGCGCTCGGTCGCTTCGCTTCTCCCGTACATCGATCCGGCGACGAGCAAGCCGACTGCGCCAATTATCAACCTTTTCTTCATTTTCTGTTCACCTCTACTACAATGTACCCGAAAAGACCGAATCCCGTCTCGGTCCAAAGTCGTATTCTATTTATTCCCAATTCCCTGTAAACTGAAAATGCCCTCTAAGAACTATTGCTATTACGTGTACTAATACATATAATACACTTATACCACGTTTAAAAGAGAGGGTGTGACCCATGTTATATAAGATCGATATGAAAAGTGCGGAACCTTTATATGAACAAATCGTCAATCAGACGAAAGCGCTCGTTATCCGCGGCATCTTACGACCGGGCGACAAAGTCATGTCGGTCCGTGAGCTCGCGACGGACCTCGTCATCAATCCGAACACCGTCAGCAAGGCGTATCAAGAGCTCGAGCGGCTCGGTTTGCTCGAGATGCATCGCGGGCGCGGGACGTTCGTCTCGATGGACTGGGTTGACCAAGACGCGTCACGCGCGCCGGTCGTCGCAGCCATCCAAAAGCTCGCTATCGATTGCCATTACGCGAACGTGTCGCTCGCAGAAGCGATGACGTTATTTGAGACAGAGTATAAGAAAGTAGGGGAGAACCATGCTGACAGTACAGCAACTGAGTAAGAGAATCGACCGCCAAACCGTGCTCGACGCAATCGACTTCTCGGTCAGACCAGGAGAGATCATCGCCCTCGTCGGTCGTAACGGGGCCGGCAAGACGACACTCTTACGGACGATGGTCGGCATCATCCGACCGGACGCCGGGGACGTCCGCTACGGACCGTCGAGCATTTTTGAGAAGTCCGAATTGAAGCGGGACGTCATCTTCGTTCCGGATTCAGCCGACGCGCTCAAACATTACACCGTCAACGAGGCGATGGACTTGTACGCCTCGATCTATCCGTCGTTCGACCGGGCGGCGTTCACCGAGACGCTCACGCGCTACAACATCGGTAATAAAAAGATCCGTCAGTTGTCTAAAGGGCAGAAAGCGATGGTGACGCTGTCGCTCGCCTTCGCCGTCAAAGCGAGCTATTACCTGCTCGATGAGCCGACCGATGGACTCGATGTCGTCGCCAAGGCCGACGTCTTGAAACTGATGATCGCCCAAGTCGAGGCACGCAACTGCTCAATCATCGTCTCGAGCCACCAGCTGCACGAGCTCGAGCGGATCGCCGACCGCATCATCATGATCGAGAAGGGACGGGTCAAAGCGATCATGTCGCTCGAAGAGGCTCGTGAGTCGAGCGTCAAGCTGCAAGTCGTCTTCAACGACCAAGTACCGGTCGAACTGCTCGAACGAAAAGATATCGAAATCATCAACGTGACGGGACGCGTCGTCTTGTTCATGGCGAAAGAACGGACGCAAGAGCTCGACACGTTCGTCGACGCCCACGACCCGATGCTCGTCGAAGAGATCCCGATGTCGCTCGAAGACATTTTCCGGGTCCAATTAGGAGGTGAGGCAAGTGTCATTTAACGTGTTGTTGAAAAAAGATTGGAAACAAGTGTCGTTGTTATGGATTTTGCTCGTCTTCCTTGGGATTGTCGCGTACACGCTCCCGGTGTGGACACAAATGCAGTCGTTCGATGAACAAGTTCAGGACATTCAAATGAATCCGGACAAGTATGCCGAGTGGTTTAATGGTGATGCGTCGAACGCATCAGTTGAAGAGTTGTTCAACCCGCAATCTAGTTACTGGATTGGCGATTTACAGACACTCATCCCGTATGTTGGAGTCATCTTTCTCTATATCATCTTCGGCTTCTTGATGGCGTCTGTCTTGATTGGCAGTGAACGCAACAGCCAAATGTCTGACTTTGCGATGTCCCTCCCGTTCAACCGGAACCAGTTGTACATATCGAAATGGTTGATTGGGACGAGCGGCATCGTCGTCTCGACACTCCTTGGTGGACCGCTCATGCTTTGGATGATCCATGCGTCACGCTATTCGTTCTTGATTGAAGGACATTCGTTGAAAGTCGCAGCGCTCGTTGGTTTTATGCTATTGACCGGAATTGCTGTTTTCTCGTTGGCGTTATGGATGGGTTCGTTTGGCGGGGAGGCAATCTCGCAAGTTCTCTGGTCGATCGTCGCACTATTGTTCCCTGTCGGCATCTTATTGCTGATTCAAGGATCGGTCATATCGTTCACTCAAAATACAGAGCGCGTATATAGTGTATTCGAACGTGCGATTGAAAGTGTGTTCTTGCGCGTGATTTCACCGCTTGCGAATATATTTAACGTCGACACGTATAACTTATATACAGACAACAGCGTGTGGCAAGAGTTCCTAGCCGTTGCTCCATTAAGCGTACTTGCTTTTATTGTCCTATCGTTTGGACTCGGACTCCTTACATTCAACCGGGCCCCGCAAGAGAACAACGGCCGCTTCTTCATGTTCTCGAACTGGCTCTGGTTCGTTCACCTGATGATGGTGCTTTGTTTCGCCATGCTTGGTGGGATTATCTTAGCGAATATCGAGTATTCGACGAACAGCATTCTTTACGTCATCGGCTTCTTGATCGGCGGCTTCCTCGCCCACTTGCTCGCCAAACGCCTGCTCTACCGCTTCAACCTGCAACTCAAATCTTAAGGAGGACGTATCATGAAACGGTTCGGTCTGTTAGTCGTCGCATTACTGTTTGTACTTTCTGGGTGTAGTGATCCCTCGAAGCGGCCCCCGAGTGCCTTTCAATACGAGGGCACATACGTCGGCGATATCAACGCCGTCGTCGGCATCGCCAAGACGTTGCCGATGCACGACTGCTATAAGTCGATCGAGCTACAGACGAAAAAACGTCCCTATGGCTTGACCGTCCGTTATCATGATCCGGAGATTGAGCGCATCGAGCAGGAACGGCTCGCCATCCGTAACGCGGCGACGTATTTCACGCTCGTACAAAATACGGAGATCGTCCGTTTCGCGTTCCCGAACCGGACGTACGCGTTCTCTCGCCCCGAGATGGAGGCGTGGCTCGGGATCGACTTCTCGACGATCGAGAAAGAAGAAGAGTTGATTGCCCGATTGGATGAAAAAATTGGGAATGAAGAGCAAGCTGAAGCGTACTTCAGACGCGTCTAAAGTGTATGGATTTTTGAATCCATGCACTTTTTTTCGATATTTTCTGAAAATTATCGGGTAAAGGGTAGATGAAAGCGTTTTCTTAGCATTATAATGGAATTAACTGAATGACTATTCATTCTAAGGAGGAGAATCAATGGAAAAACCGTGGTTACAAGATTATCCAGCTGACATGCCTGAAACGATCGACTACGAGGTGAAGCCACTCTATGAGGCACTCAGCCGCGCCGCTAAAGATTTCCCGGACCGGACCGCCGTCTCGTTTATCGGCAAGGATTTGACGTTTGCCCAAATCGATGATGCGGCCCACCGTTTGGCGACGATGTTGCAGTCGAGAGGGTTGCAAAAAGGGGACCGGGTCAGCCTGATGCTCCCGAACTGCCCACAGTACGTCATCTCGTTCTACGCCGTCCTGTATGCCGGTGGGACCGTCGTCCAGACGAATCCGCTCTACACCGAGCACGAGCTTGAAAACTTGATCACCGATTCCGGCGCGAAGATCGTCATCACGCTCGATCTCCTCTATCCGAAGTCGCTCCGGGTGAAAGAAAAGACGGACATTCAAACGATCATCACGACGAGTATCGCCGACTACCTGCCATTCCCGAAAAATAAGCTGTACCCGATCAAAGTGAAACGTGAGCACAATATCGTCATCGATACGACGGGTTCGGTCGCGTTCAAGGATTTCAAAAACTTCGGACCGGTCAAGCCGATCGAGATCGACCCGAAACAAGACGTCGCCGTGCTCCAATACACGGGCGGGACGACCGGGCTGCCGAAAGGCGTCATGCTGACGCATTTCAACTTGACGGCGAACGTCGACCAAATTTCGA
Source organism: Exiguobacterium sp. SH3S3 (assembly GCF_004337115.1). NCBI lineage: Bacteria > Bacillati > Bacillota > Bacilli > Caryophanales > Exiguobacterium > Exiguobacterium sp. SH3S3. Next base: position 78,281 of record NZ_SJUU01000010.1, on the reverse strand, counting down.
ACTTCTTCTATAAATATAACCGCGGTGATGAGAAGCGCGTCTTGAGCGTCGTCCCGTTCTTCCACGTCTACGGCATGACGTGCTGCCTCAACTTCGGGGTGGCGAACGGGTATGAACTCATTCTCGTGCCGCGCTTTGACGTCACCGACGTCTTGAAGACGATCAACAAGAAGAAACCACACTTCTTCCCAGGAGCCCCGACGATGTATGTCGGCATCTTGAACGACCCGAAACTGAAAAAGTATGACTTGTCGTCGATCGAGGCATGTATTTCAGGATCGGCACCACTCCCGGTCGAAGTGCAAGAACAGTTCGAAGACGTGACGGGCGGGCGCATCGTCGAAGGATACGGGTTGTCCGAGACGTCACCGGTGACGCACGCTAACTTCTTGTGGGATAAACGCATCGTCGGCTCGATTGGGGTGCCGTTATCCGATACTTCTGCTAAAATTGTAAAGGCAGACGGCGAGACATTGGCCGAAGTCGGTGAGATCGGCGAAGTGTTCCTGAATGGACCGCAAGTCATGAAAGGCTACTGGCAAAAACCAGAAGAGACGGCGGCCGTCTTGAAAGATGGATGGCTCGCGACCGGTGACCTCGGCTATATGGGCGAGGACGGGTTCTTCTATATCGTCGACCGGAAGAAAGACATGATCATCGCCGGCGGCTTCAACGTCTACCCGCGTGAGATCGAAGAAGTGCTGTACGAACATCCGGCCGTCAAGGAAGCGGTCTGTATCGGTGTCCCGGACCCGTACCGCGGTGAGACGGTCAAAGCGTTCATCGTCACGCGGGACGGGGTGAATGTGACCGAAGACGAGCTCGACAAGCATTGCCGTGAGAAGCTCGCGGCGTATAAAGTACCAAAGCTGTATGAATTCCGTGACGAGTTGCCGAAGACGTTCGTTGGTAAGATCCTGCGCCGCGTCCTCGTCGACGAAGAGAAGGCGAAACAAGTGAAACAAAGCAGTTGACACCTCTCTTTGACATGATAGAATAATAAATGAATGAACCATCATTCATTTTTCTGCAGCAATAAGGAGCATGGGTGTCTATGAAAAAGAATGTATCAAAAAGTGACCGCATTATCGATGCGGCAGTGAAAGTAATCGCGGACCATGGTTATCACGGTGCAAAGGTGACAGCCATCGCCAAAGAAGCTGGTGTCGCGGACGGGACGATTTATTTGTACTTCAAAAACAAGGAGCATCTGTTGATCGAGCTGTTCCAGACGAAGATGGGCCTGTTCATCGACTACTCGAAGCAACAGATCGAGCAGGAGACGACGGCAGGCGACAAGCTGTACCAGTTGATCGAGTCGCATCTCAAGCAGCTGTCGGTCGACTACGACCTCGCCGTCGTGACGCAAATCGAGCTCAGACAGTCGAACTTGGCGCTCCGCCAAAAAATCAGTGAAGTGTTGAAGCCGTATTTGAACTTGATCGATGCGGTCGTCAAGCACGGCATCGAGACCGGGGAGTTTGACCAGGACCTCGACTACCGGCTGGCGCGACAAATGATTTTCGGCACGATCGATGAAGTGGTCACGAGTTGGATGGCGAGCGGCTTCAAGTACGACTTGATGTCGACGTTACCGAAAGTACACCATATGTTGAAAAAAGGGCTTGCTTAACCGTAAGCCCTCTCGCTAGCTCAAAAAATGAATGGAGATTCATGAATGATGGTGCGAACAACTTAAAGGGGGAACTACGATGAATATTTTTGTGTTGCTAAAACGTACGTTCGATACAGAAGAAGCGATCCAACTTGAGAACGGGGAGATTCAAGAAGACGGTGCCGAATTCATCATCAACCCATACGACGAGTATGCGGTCGAGGAAGCGATCCGCAAGCGTGACGATCTCGGGGGAGAAGTCACGGTCGTGACGGTCGGACCGGACGACGCGGACAAAGAACTACGGACAGCGCTCGCGATGGGTGTGGACAGAGCGGTCCGCATCTCGATCGAGGACGACGTCGAGGACGCAGATCACGTAACGATTTCGAAAGTGCTCGCCGCATATTTGAAAGACCAAGCACCAGACCTCATCTTCGCCGGTAACGTCGCCATCGACGGCGGTAGCGGACAAGTGGCGCCGCGCGTCGCCGAGCTGCTCGACATGAACTACGTGACGACGATCACGAAGCTCGACATCAACGGCACGACGGCGACGGTCACGCGTGACGTCGAAGGGGACACAGAAGTGATCGAAGTCAACCTGCCGCTCCTCGTGACGGCGCAACAAGGCTTGAACGAACCGCGCTATCCGAGCCTTCCAGGTATCATGAAAGCGAAGAAGAAGCCGCTCGAAGAACTCGATCTCTCAGACATCGACCTCGACGAAGACGAGATCGGCGCGAAGATCGAGACGATCAAACGGTTCTTGCCGGAAGAGAAGAAAGCGGGACGTATTCTTGAAGGGGACACGTCGACACAAGTGAGCGAGCTCGTTCAATTACTTCGCACGGAAGCCAAAGTCATTTAAGGGGGACATCACATATGAAAGCTTTAGTACTCGCAGAAGCGCGCGAAGGCGCGTTACGGAACGTATCATTTGAAGCGATCGCCGCGGCGAAGCAACTGACGGACGACGTGACGGCGGTCGTCATTGGGGATAACGTCAAAGCACTCGCGACTGAACTCGGGGAGCACGGCGCAGCGCGCGTCCTCGTCATCGAAGACGAGCGACTCAAACATTACACGCCGGACGGTTACGGCCAAGTACTCCGCCAAATCATCGACCAAGAAGGACCGGACATGCTCGTCCTCGGTCACACCGCACTCGGAAAAGACATCGCACCGAAACTCGCGGCCCGTCTTGACGCCGGCCTCATCAGTGACGTCGTCTCGATCGAAGGCTCGGGACGAGACGCCGAATTCGTCCGTCCGATCTACTCGGGTAAAGCGTTCGAGAAAGTGAAATTCAAAGATTCGGTCATGTTCTTCACGATCCGTCCGAACAACATCGACGCACTTCCGCGTCAAGCGGGGGCGAGCGTGTCGGTCGAGACGCCGGCCGTCGAATTGAAAGACCTTGCTATGATCGTTAAAGAAGTCGTCCGTAAAGCGACCGGTAAAGTCGATCTCGCGGAAGCGAAAGTCATCGTCGCCGGAGGACGTGGCGTCAAGAGCGAGGACGGTTTTAAACCGCTCGAAGAGCTCGCTGAACTGCTCGGCGGCGCGGTCGGTGCTTCACGTGGAGCATGTGACGCGGACTACTGCGACTACGCACTCCAAATCGGTCAGACGGGTAAAGTCGTCACGCCGGACTTGTATATCGCCTGCGGAATCTCCGGGGCAATCCAACACTTGGCCGGGATGAGCAACGCAAAAGTCATCGTCGCCATCAACAAGGACCCGGAAGCGAGCATCTTCAGCGTAGCCGACTACGGCATCGTCGGCGACTTGTTCGACGTCGTGCCGCTCTTGACTGAAGAGTTCCGAAAACACCTCGTCAATAGCTGATGGGCATAACGTTTGGGGAAAGTTACCCTCCGTGGTATACTCTGAACATGAAATGCAAGAGAGTTCTTAATTGAACTGTCTCATCTTACTGGGGAGGTATTTACCAAATGGCTATTAAACACGCAACGACTCAAACGTTCGAACAAGAAGTGAAAGAGGGCGTCGTCCTCGTCGATTTTTGGGCAGCATGGTGTGGACCGTGCCGCATGATCGCACCGGTTCTTGAAGAACTCGATCAAGAGATGGGCGACGAAGTCCAAATCGTTAAACTCGATGTTGACGAGAACCCAGAAGTAGCGGGCGCTTTCCAAATCCAAAGCATCCCGACACTCATGATGTTCAAAGACGGACAACCTGTCTCGAAAACAATGGGCTTCCAACCAAAAGAAGCGCTTAAAGAGTTTATCGCGTCAGCAAAATAATAAACGTACAGCCGATCGGGAGACCGATCGGCTGTTTTTTGTTGGCTTCGTTAGGGAACAAGGAGTTTAGTGAGTGAGCAAAGAATCAGTTAGGTTAAGGGTTACGATCGATTCGGGAGCGGCAACACGTTTGAGAGAGCTTACATATGCTGTCCGCATCCAATTTTTTTTAGTCGTTTTTTGTCGACTCCCTTCATATTTAACAGTTCAGGTTTTTTTAACCATGGCTAGAAAAGCGAGAAGCTTTTATCATGGAAACAGCCTGAAAATTTACGCTATACTCATGAGGAAGACGTGATGGCGTCAAATGAACTTAATATTTGATGTCATCGTTGTAAGACTCTGTTCGAAGGAGGAATTTTCTTGTCGGTGTTACATTTAGCTATCTTATTGCCGCTCCTCGCGGCACCGTTCATCCCGTTTTTGTTTCGGGCGTTGAAACGGATCCATACGGGCTGGTTCGTACTGGTCGTCCCGGTGCTCCTGTTCGTCTACTTCTTCCGCTTCATCGGAATCACGAGTGCGGGAGACGTCGTGAGCGAAACGGTCGAGTGGATGCCGTCGCTCGGGATCAACTTTACCGCTTACGTGGACGGGCTTGGACTACTGTTTGCCCTCCTTATTACAGGGATCGGGGCGCTCGTCGTCCTGTATTCGATTTACTACTTGAACAAAGATAAAGAGTCGCTCGGTCACTTTTATGTGTACCTGCTTCTCTTCATGGGTGCGATGCTCGGTGTCGTCCTCTCGGATAACATGGTCGTCATGTACATGTTCTGGGAACTCACATCGATTTCGTCGTTCCTGTTGATCGGGTATTGGTATGAGAAAGAACGCTCTCGCTACGGGGCACGCAAGTCGATGCTGATCACCGTGTTCGGTGGTCTGTCAATGCTCGGCGGGATCGTCATCTTGGAGTCGATCGTCGGATCGTTCAGCATCCGCGACATGGTCGCAAATCAGGCGCTTATCGCCGAAAGTCCGTTCTTCGTCGCCGCCATGATTTTGATTTTGCTTGGGGCGTTCACGAAGTCGGCGCAATTCCCGTTCCACATCTGGTTGCCGGACGCGATGGAAGCACCGACCCCGGTCAGTGCGTACTTGCACTCGGCGACGATGGTCAAGGCCGGGCTCTACTTGGTCGCCCGGATGAGTCCGGTGTTCCAAGAATCATCGCTCTGGCTATGGATCATCGTCTCGGTCGGGACGTTCACGTTGTTCTGGGGAGCCTTCAACGCCGTCAAACAGACGGACTTGAAAGGGATACTCGCGTTCTCGACGGTCAGTCAGCTCGGTCTCATCATGTCGCTGCTCGGCCTTGGCGCCGCGGCGCTTCATTACGACGGGATCGACGACAACATCTTCATGGTCGCGACGATCGCGGCCATCTTCCACTTGATCAACCACGCCACGTTCAAAGGGTCGTTGTTCATGATGGTCGGAATCGTCGACCACGAGACAGGAACACGTGACATCCGTAGGCTCGGCGGTCTCATGACCGTCATGCCGATCACGTTCACGATCGCTGTCATCGGCTCGTTGTCGATGGCAGGGTTACCGCCATTCAACGGCTTCCTCAGTAAAGAGATGTTCTTGAAGGCGACGACGAAAGTGTTCTCGATGGACTTCTTCGCGCTCGACACGATCGGGATCTTGATCCCTGTCGTCGCGTTCATCGCGAGCGTGTTCACGTTCATCTATAGCTTGATCATCTTTACACGGACGTTCATGGGGAAAGCCAAGTTCGACGAATTGCCGAAACAGCCGCACGAGGCACCAATCGGGATGCTCATCCCGCCGGCCATTTTAGCCATCCTCGTCGTCGTCCTCGGCTTCGTTCCGAACGTGTTGTCGAACTCGCTCATCAAGCCTGCCGTCGAGTCGATCTATCCGACGCTCGTCGCGAGCGGGCAAGAGGTCAAAGTCGACATCTACTTCTGGCACGGACCGACTCCAGAGCTATTCATGACGCTCGGGATCATCGCCCTCGGGACGCTCATGTTCTTCATGATCAACAAGTGGATGGGGATCTACAACCATATCCCGAACCGGTTGACGCTGAACGGTATGTACGACGGGTCGCTCGTCTGGTCGAACAAAGCGGCTTATCGCTTTAAAGACAATTACATGACCGGCTTCATCCGGTCTTACTTGATCTACATCTTCCTGTTCTTATCAGGGATGCTGTTGTTCTCGATGTACTGGTTCGACTTGTTCAACTTCTCGTTCGGCGAGATGGAGGCTGTCGCGCCGTATGAATATGTGCTCGGGGCGGTCATCATTTTGGCGGCGCTCGCGATTCTGTTCATGGGTTCACGCCTGCCATCGATCATCTTGCTCGGTGTCATCGGCTATTCGGTCGCCTTGTTCTTCGTGTTCTTCGGTGCACCGGACCTCGCCTTGACGCAGCTCGTCATCGAGACGGTATCGGTCGCCTTGTTCTTGCTCGTGTTCTACCACATGCCGGAGATCAGCAGAAAAGAAGTTCGCGTCAAATTTAAAGTGGAGAACGCGATCGTGTCGGTCATCGTTGGGGTGACGGTCATGTTGCTCAGCTTCATGGCACTGTCGAACCGATCGTTGTCTTCGATCTCTGAGTATTATAAAGAGAACGTCTACGACTTAGCAGCCGGAAAGAACATGGTCAACGTCGTCCTTGTCGACTTCCGGGGCTTTGATACGCTGTTCGAGATCGTCGTCCTCGCCGTTGCGGCAATCGGGATCTATACGATGATCAAATTTAGAACGACAGAACGCACGAAAGGAGCACGTGAACATGAATCGGAAAAATGATCAAGTGAATGACGTCATCTTACAGACGGCCGCGGTGATCATCTTCTTCATCATCATCATGTTTTCAATCAACCTATTCTTCGCCGGGCACTATTCGCCAGGCGGCGGGTTTGTCGGTGGATTGATGACGGCTGCTGCTCTCGTGTTGTTACTGCTCGCGTTCGACTCGAAGACGCTTGCGAACGTCTTACCGTTCGATTATCGAATGATGACGGCGCTCGGTCTCGCAATCTCGATCGTGACCTCACTCCATAGCATCTTTTGGGATCGTCCGTTCCTGACACATGCTTATGACAAGTTTGATTTGCCGCTCCTTGGTGAACAGACGCTTCACACGGCCATCGCTTTTGACTTAGGCGTCTACCTTGTGGTCATCGGTGTGACGATGACGATCATTCAAACGATTGGAGAGAGTGAATAATGGAAATCTTCGTTAGCATCATCATCGGGGTACTGACGATGAGCGCGGTCTACATGATTCTCTCAAAGAGTTTGTTGCGCATCATCATCGGTACCGGCCTGCTCAGTCACGCAGCCCACTTGCTCGTCTTGACGATGGGTGGACTGAAGACGGGAGCGGCACCTGTCCTCGTCGACGGGGTCACGGAATATACTGACCCGCTACCGCAAGCACTCGTCTTGACGGCGATCGTCATCAGCTTCGGTGTGACGGCGTTCTTCTTGGTACTCGCTTATCGGACGTACCAGGAGTTGACCACGGATAATATTGAGGAAATGAAAGGAACGGAATCGAATGATTAACTTACCGATCTTTCCGATTGTCATCCCTACACTTGCAGCGATCATCCTGATGTTCGCACCGAAACAGGTACGCCTACAACGTGTGATGGCACTCGGGGCTTTACTTGTCACGTTCGCGGTATCGGTGTTGCTCGTCTTCACCGTATCGCGAGACGGCATCTTGACCGTCAACCTCGGGAATTGGCCCGCACCGTTCGGGATCACGCTCGTCTCAGATATGTTGGCGGCGCTTCTCGTCACAACATCGACGTTGATCGTGTTCTTCATCGTCTGGTTTGCGACGCATTACTTCTCGGACGCTTATGAATCGAACTATGTGTACGTCGCGATGTTATTTTTACTCGTCGGTGTCAACGGCGCCTTCACGACGGGCGATATTTTCAACTTGTTCGTCTTCTTTGAAGTCTTCCTCATCTCTTCGTACGTCTTGATCGTACTCGGTGGGAAAGGCGTCCAGTTGCGCGAGTCGATCAAATACTTGCTCGTGAACGTCATCGCGTCGGCGCTGTTCGTCATGGCCGTCGCACTTCTTTACGGCGTCGTCGGGACGCTCAGTCTCGCTGACTTGGCCCAGAAGATCCCGCTCGTCGAAAATCAAAACGTCATCACCGTCATCGGTGTCTTATTCGTCATCGTCTTCGGTATGAAAGGGGCGCTCGTCCCGTTGCACTACTGGCTGCCTGGATCGTACGTCGTTGCCCCGACGCCGATCCTCGCCATGTTCGGTGCCTTGCTCACGAAAGTCGGCGTCTATTCGATCTTACGGACGTACACGCTCTTGTTCGACACAGGGTCGTTCATGCAGACGTTCTTGATCGCGCTCGCCGTGCTGACGATCGTCATCGGGATGACCGGGGCGATCGCCTATAACGATGTGAAGTTGATCATCATCTACAACATCATGATCGCGGTCGGCGTCATCCTTTACGGGATCGCCCTCAATACGCAGACGTCGCTCGAAGGGGCGCTCTACTATTTGATGCACGACATGCTCATCAAGGCCGCCTTGTTCATGCTCGTCGGGATGATGATCGGGATCACCGGTTCCGGTCAACTTCGCGACATGGGTGGATTGATCACCCGGTTCCCGCTGTTCGGATGGACGTTCTTCATCGCCGCGTTGTCACTCGCCGGCATTCCGCCGCTCAGTGGCTTCTTCGGTAAATTGTTGATCGTTCAAGGCGGGGTGGCCGATGGCGACTTGTTCGGCCCGCTGCTCATCTTGCTGTCGAGCTTGTTCGTCTTGTTCTCGGTCATTAAGATTTTCCTCTATGGGTTCTGGGGAGAAGAGAGACGCGTCTATGACGGTCCGCTCGTCCCGTATACGAACCGACTCATCGTGCCGACGTTGTTACTCGTCGCAGTGGCCGTCGCGTACGGATTCGGGGCCGAGGCGATGCATCCGTTCATTACCCAGGCAATCGAACCGCTCGTCGAACCGGAAATCTACATCGATGCCGTGATTAAGGAGTGATTTAGACATGGCTTACCAACTACTCATCAACTTTTTCTTGGCGTTCATCTGGATGTTCTTCTCCGGTACGTTCACGACGAGCGGGTTTCTCATCGGTTACTTGCTCGGACTGCTCGTCATCTTCATGATGCGGCGGTTCTTCAAATCTGAAGGCACAGGCTTTTACTTCACACGTGTGATCAAGCTGTTCAAGCTGTTCTTGATTTTCGCACGTGAGCTCGTCATGGCGAACTTCGAGGTGTTACGTCTCGTCTTGAGCCCAAAATTGAAGATTCAACCTGGTATCTTCCGATATGAAACGTCACTGCGCACGGGTTGGAAAATCAGCCTGTTGTCGATGCTGATCTCGCTCACCCCAGGGACGCTCGTCGTCCAAGTCTCGAAAGATAATAAAATACTTTATATCCACGCGCTCAACATGCCGGATAAAGAGGCGCTCAAACGCGACATCTACAATAACTTTGAATCAACCATTAAGGAGGCGACGGAATGAGCATATTAGATATTTTAATTTACATTGCGCTCGCCATTCTCTTGCTTGCCATGCTCGGCATGTTGTATCGGGTCATCAAAGGGCCGACGACGGCTGACCGCGTCATCGCGCTCGATTCGATCGGGATCGCGTTGATCTCGGTCGTCGCGCTGTTGTCGATCTTACTCGACACGACGATATTCTTCGAGGTCATTCTTTTGCTCAGCATCCTCGCCTTCATCGGTACGGTGGCGTTCTCGAAATTCTTAGAGAGAGGGGAGATCATTCATCATGACCGCGACAACGATCTTTGATATATTGACCGGCGTTTTCACGATCATCGGAGTGTTCTTCACGGTCGTTGCGGCGATCGGCCTCATCCGTTTGCCGGACGTCTATTCGCGGACGCACGCGGCATCGAAGTCGGCGACGCTCGGCGTCATGTTCGTCTTGTTCGCGGCGGTGCTCCACGTCTGGGTCGACCAACGTATCTTCGACGCACGTCTCTTGCTCGGCTTGTTCTTCGTCTTGTTGACCGCACCAGTCGGCGGACACTTGCTCGCCCGGGCGGCTCACGCTAAAGGCGTCCCGCTCTGGGAGAAGTCGTTACAGGACGCGCTCAAAGAAGATAAGGAAAAAGGGATCGAATGACGAAAGGCTCTTCCATACGACATGGAAGAGCCTTTTTTTTACATCAAGTGCGTCAAATCAGAGGCGGACGTCGGATAGGCGAACTCTAAGTGCTTAACGTGTTGATGGCTGATATTGTTTTGTATAATGAACGAGAACAAGTTGATGAGCTCGGGCGCGTGTTGCCCGATCAAGTGAGCGCCGATGACGTGGCCGTCTTTGCTGAGCAAGACGCGCGAGAAGGCGGTCGCGTCATTGACCCGTTCATACGTAAGAAAGTGGGATATGTCATTATCCCTGCATTCATAGTCGATTCCGAGCGATTTCGCCTCGTCGACCGTCAGACCGACTTTGGCGATTGGCGGCGTCGTGAACACGACCGTCGGGGCCGGACGCTCCGGCAACGGACGTGTGTTGTTCCGCAACAGGTTAAGGGCGGCGATCCGTCCTTCTTGCCCGGCAAACGGGGTCAGCGCCGGGTTCGGGCTTTTGGCGACGTCGCCGGCCGCATAGACGTTCGCATTCGTCGTCTGTAAATAGTCGTTGACGGTGATCCCGTCCTTGTCCGCTTCGATGCCGGCCGCATCCAACCGCAGCCGCTCGATGCTCGGGATACGCCCCGTGGCGTTAAGGACGAGTCCTTCTAGGGTAGAGTCATCTGATAATGTCAAGATGTTCCCGTCGAGCTTGACGGGCTCGAGCCCGAACCGGACGTCGACGCCGATGTGGACCGTCTCATCGATGAGCCGCTTCACAATTTTTCGGTCGAACTGTTTAAGCGCCCGCGACCGGATGAGGAGCGTGACAGCGCTGCCGAACCGGCGGAGAATGTGCGCGAACTCGAACGCGATATATCCGGCACCGACGATGGTGATCCGCTCGGGCACGTCCTCGAGGTCGAACACGTCGTCGCTCGTGATGGCGCCGCCTCCGCCCGGGATGTCGAGCGGGCGCGGGATTTGGCCGGTCGCGATCAAAAACTGATGCGCCGAGATCTCATGGCCTTCGATGACGATCGAGTCTTCATCAATAAAGTGGGGCTCGCCCTCGTATAAGTCGATGTCATCTTCTTTCCACTTGTGCATCTTCGTCGTCGGGATGGCGAAGCGGTATTCATCGACACGGCGCTTGAAGGCGTGCCAGTCGAGCGTGATGTCTCCTTTGACGCCGAGCGGTTTCATGCGTTCGACTTTGGCGATGAGTTCCGCCCCTTCCGCGAGCATCTTTTTCGGATCGCACCCGCGTTGTGGGCACGTCCCGCCGAACGTCCAATTCTCGACGATGGCAATCCGTTTACCGGCGTCGCGTAAAATGTTCGCGGCTTGGCTCGCTGCCGGACCGCTGCCGATGATGATTACGTCATATCGTTTCATCAAAAACCCTCCCTCTGAGACTACACCAATTTTTTCCCGTCTTGGAGGAAGCTAAACTGAGGTGATAAAATTTGAGTCAAACTGACCACATTAAACATAAATTGGCGCTGCTCCCGGACGACCCAGGCTGTTACTTGCATAAAAACGAGTATGGCGAGGTCGTCTACGTCGGGAAAGCGAAAAACTTAAAGAACCGCGTCCGCTCGTACTTTACCGGGGCACACGACATTAAGACGATGCGTCTCGTCGCCGAGATCCGTGACTTCGAATATATCGTCACGGCGAGCGAGCTCGAGGCGCTCTTGCTCGAGATGACGCTCATTAAAAAGCATGACCCAAAATACAACATCCGGTTGAAAGACGACAAGTCGTATCCGTATATTAAAGTCACGAACGAGCCGTACCCGCGGCTGCTCACGACGCGGAAGCTGAAACGGGACGGGGGCCATTACTTCGGCCCTTACCCGAACGCCTACGCCGCCAACGAGACGAAACGGTTGCTCGACAAGCTGTATCCGCTCCGGAAATGTCAGCCGATGCCACGGAAGCTCTGTCTGTACTACCACATCGGCCAATGTCTCGGACCGTGTGAACTCGCTGTCGACACCGACGAGCAGAAGTCGATCGTCCAAGAGATCCGCCGTTTCTTGAACGGGGAGACGAGCGAGACGCTCGCCAAGCTCCAAGTCGATATGCACCGGGCGGCCGAGGACATGCAGTTCGAGCGGGCGGCCGAGCTCCGCGATCAGATCCGGGCCGTCGAATCGATCATGAACAAACAGAACATGATCACGGCCGACCCGACGGCGCGCGACGTCTTCGGCTATACGCTCGACCGGGGCTGGATGTGCGTCCAAGTGTTCTATATGCGCGGCGGCAAGATGATCGAACGCGACGTCTCGTTGTTCCCGCTCCACGGGGAACCGTCAGAAGAACTCGAGAGCTTCATCGTCCAGTTCTATGAGCAGAACGTGTTGCCGAAAGAAGTGCTCGTCCCAGAGATTGTCCGGATCGACTTGTTAGTCGAGGCGCTCGGGACGAAAGTGATGCAACCGAAACGCGGGGCGAAACGACAGTTGCTCGAGCTCGCGACGAAGAACGCGGGCATCGCCTTGAACGAGAAGTTCGAACTGCTCGCGCGTGATGAAGAGCGGACATTGCTCGCGATGCGTGAGCTCGGTGAGGCGATCGGTATCCCGAACTTGTCGCGCGTTGACATCATCGATAACGCCAACATCCAAGGGGCTGACGCCGTCTCGGCGCTCGTCGTCTTCGAGGACGGCAAGCCGCTCAAGAAAGAATATCGGAAGTACAAGATCCGGACCGTCCAAGGACCAGACGATTACGAGACGATGCGCGAAGTAGTCCGTCGCCGTTTCCGGCGATTGTTGACCGAGGAGAAACGTCTGCCGGATCTTCTATTGATCGATGGGGGACTCGGCCAGTTGAACGCCGCCCTTGACGTGTTGCAGAATGAGTTCGGCCTCGATTTGCCGGTCGGATCGCTGAAGAAGGATGACCGCCACCGGACGAGCCAGCTTCTGTTCGGTGAAGGCGGCGGTGTCGTCGAATTGAACTCGCGGTCAAGCGCGTTCTATCTGTTGCAACGGATGCAAGACGAGGTTCACCGTTTCGCCATCACGTTCCACCGCAGCTTGCGGACGAAGAAGATGACGCAGTCAGTGCTCGACGATATCCCGGGTGTCGGACCGAAGCGGCGTCAGCAACTGATCCGTCATTTCGGGTCGATGAAACAGATCCGTCTCGCCTCGCTCGAACAGTTGAAAGAAGCGGGACTACCTGAGAAGCTCGCCGAGATCGTGCTCGAGCATGTGCATGAGAAGACAGATGAATGAGAAAGAGCCGATGCGACCGCATCGGCTCTTCTTATTCGTACGTATCTTTTTGGTCTAATTGGACGGTGATGTGGACGGCCTGACGCCCCGGGTCGGCATAGCCTTCGGCGACGCATTGGAAACGACCGGCAATCTGTTCGGCCAAAAAACCAGCCTCGAGCTGGTAATATCCGTTCGCTTTCTCTTGGGTCGCAGGCGGCGGAGTGAGTTCAAACACGAACTTGCTCTCTTTTTCTTTCACGAGCGTCAACTGCCCCCAACCGGCTTCCGAAAAGAACGCAGTCAGTTCTTCATTCGGCATCGTCGGGAATTTGCGGGCGACCCGTTTCCCGGACCAATAGATGACTTGGGCATAATCGTCTCCAAGCAAATCTGTCAACACATAGTCGCGAAGCAGTTCGATCGCGAAAGTGGGTTGGCTCATCGTTTCCATTTTTCTTCCATCACTCCAATCTCTCTATACTATTATAACGACCAATTTGGATTTGGTCACCGGGTATTTTCTAAAAGAATGTGGGACAAATCGGCTAGGTTATCTTGTCATACAAATTTCACAAGAGTAGAATAGGAGACATAAAGCTATATTTACATTTGAAAACGCTTTTATTTACAAAACGAGCCAAGGGCTCGTGAAAAGGGGGAACTAGAATGGCAGCGCGTCGTGACTATTTCAGTCGTAAAGTCCATTCGCTACTTGGGGTCATTCCAATCGGTCTGTTTTTGATCGTCCATTTGTCGGTCAACTACTATATCGTCGATGGGGTGGAATCGTTCAACAAGGCAGCAAAATTTATGGAGAGCTTACCGTACTTGTACTTCCTTGAAGTGACAATCATTGCTTTGCCGATGATTTTCCATGGTGTGTACGGCGTGTATTACGCCTTCCTCGGTTCGGTCAACACGAACCGATACTCTTACGCGCGGAACTGGATGTACATGATCCAACGCTTCACGGGCGTATTCCTCGTCATCTTCATCGCGTGGCACGTTTGGGAAACGCGCTTGGCGAAGTTGCGTGGCGTCGAGGTCAATGCGGAGATGATGCAAAACATCGTCGACAATCCGCTCATGCTCATCTTCTACATAGTCGGGATCCTCTCGGCTACGTTCCACTTCGCGAACGGTCTCTGGTCGTTTGCCATCACGTGGGGAATCACACAGTCGCCGCGTTCACAACACTTCATGAGCTACGTCTCTGGAGCCGTGTTCTTGGCACTATCTTTTGTCGGCATCCGTTCAATCTTGACGTTCGCGGGCATCTTGTAATAGGGGGAAATGTATATGGCAAATCAAAGTTTGATCGTCATCGGTGGCGGTCTAGCTGGACTCATGGCGACAATCAAGTCGGCAGAGATGGGTGTTCCGGTTAAACTATTCTCGCTTGTACCGGTCAAGCGTTCACATTCAGTTTGTGCTCAGGGCGGCATCAACGGAGCCGTCAACACGAAAGGGGAAGGGGATTCTACTTGGCAACACTTCGATGACACGGTTTACGGCGGGGACTTCCTTGCCAACCAACAGCCAGTCCAAAAGATGGCGGAAGCGGCACCGAAAATCATCCACATGTTCGACCGGATGGGCGTCATGTTCAACCGGACTCCGGAAGGTCTGCTCGACTTCCGCCGCTTCGGGGGCACGCTCTATCATCGGACGGCTTACGCCGGCGCGACGACAGGGCAACAGCTCTTGTACGCGCTAGACGAACAAGTCCGTCGCTTCGAGGCGCAAGGTCTTGTCGAGAAGTATGAGGGCTGGGAGTTTCTCCGTGCCATCGTCGACGAAACGGGTATCTGCCGCGGTGCGGTCTGTCAGGATTTACGCTCGATGGAAATTAAAGCGTTTCCATCGGATGCGGTCATCCTCGCGACAGGCGGCCCAGGTGTCATCTTCGGCAAATCGACGAACTCGGTCATCAACACAGGGCAAGCGGCCGGTGCGGTTTACCGCCAAGGTGCCGTCTACGCCAACGGGGAGTTCATCCAAATCCACCCGACGGCGATCCCAGGGGACGACAAGCTTCGGCTCATGAGTGAGTCGGCGCGTGGAGAAGGTGGACGTGTTTGGACATACAAAGACGGAAAACCTTGGTACTTCCTTGAAGAGAAGTATCCGGACTACGGCAACCTCGTACCGCGTGATATCGCGACACGTGAGATTTTCGAAGTCTGCGTCAACCAAAAGCTCGGCGTCAACGGCGAGAACATGGTCTATCTCGATTTGTCGCATAAAGATTCGAAAGAACTCGACATCAAGCTCGGCGGTATTCTTGAAATTTATGAGAAGTTCGTCGGCGACGATCCGCGTAAAGTACCGATGAAGATCTTCCCGGCCGTTCACTATTCGATGGGCGGACTATGGGTCGACTACGATCAAATGACGAACATCCCAGGGCTGTTCGCAGCCGGCGAGTGTGACTATTCGATGCACGGGGCGAACCGTCTCGGCGCGAACTCACTCTTGTCTGCTGTGTACGGCGGGATGGAGGCCGGTCCTGCGGCGGTCAACTATATGCGCGGTCTTGACCAAGCGACCGAGAGCGTGCCAGAAGCGCTCTTCAACTTCAACGAACGTGAAGAAATCGAGCGGTTCAATGACATCCTCGCGATGGAAGGTACGGAGAACGCCTACCAGATTCACCGGGAACTCGGCGAACTCATGACTGACAACGTCACGGTCGTTCGTTACAACGATAAGCTCGAAGCGACAGACTTGAAGCTACGCGAGCTACGCGAACGCTTCAACAACATCTCAGCGACCGATACGGCGCGCTGGAGCAACCAAGGTGCCTCGTTCATCCGTCAACTCGACCACATGCTCGACCTCGCGCGCGTCATCACGCTCGGCGCCCTTAAACGCGACGAGAGCCGTGGCGCTCATTACAAACCGGACTTCCCGGAACGGAATGACGAGTTGTTCATGAAGACGACGATGGCACGTTACAACGAAGGGGAAGTCGATATCTCGTTTGAAGAGATCGACGTTTCGTTAATCCCGCCACGTAAACGGGATTACTCGAAGAAAGGGGCGAAGACGAAATGACGACGCCGATGCAGTCTGAGCATAAAGATATTCGTTTTATCATCGAACGCCAGGACGGTCCGGATCAAGCGACCTACTCGGAAGAGTTCTCGGTCCCATATCGTCCGAACATGAACGTCATCTCGGCGCTCATGGAGATCCGCCGTAACCCGGTCAACGCTGAAGGCAACAAGACGACACCGATCACCTGGGACATGAACTGTCTTGAGGAAGTGTGCGGCGCTTGTTCGATGATCATCAACGGCAAGCCGCGCCAGTCGTGTACGGCGCTCGTCGATAAACTCGAGCAGCCGATCCGCCTTGCTCCGATGAAGACGTTCCCGGTCATCCGTGATCTTCAAGTCGACCGTCAGCGCATGTTCGACGCTTTGAAAAAAGTGAAGGCGTGGGTACCGATCGATGGCACGTACGACCTCGGTCCAGGACCACGGATGCCAGAGAACAAACGTCAATGGGCGTATGAGTTATCGAAATGTATGACGTGCGGTGTCTGCCTTGAGGCTTGCCCGAACGTCAACGACAAGTCGAACTTCATCGGCCCGGCCGCACTCTCACAAGTCCGTCTCTTCAACTCGCATCCGACCGGCGCTTTCCACGCGGAAGAACGTCTCGAAGCGCTCATGGAAGACGGGGGCATCATGCAGTGCGGAAACGCGCAAAACTGTGTCGAGGTTTGTCCGAAAGGCATTCCACTCACGACGTCAATCGCCGCGATGAACCGTCAGACGACGCTTCACTCGTTCAAACAGTTCTTCGGCAGCGACAAAGGTCGCACCGGTTCTGCGGTCGAGGCGTAACGTTTGTCGATGTCAAAGTATTTTCGGGAACCCGGTTGGGAAACGCGTGTCAGGTCAGGAATCGAGCTCGACGTCAAAGTCCGCTTTTCGGAGTGCGACCCGTACGGCCATATGAATAACACGATCCCGTTCATCTATTTTGAGGATGCGCGGATCGAGCTGCTCGAAACGACAGGATTTTCCTTGAAAGACGGTTTCGTCGTCGTGGCGGACGCCCAGTGCGATTACGTCCGACAAGTGATGCCGCGGCAACAGTTGAAAGTGTATGCCAATGTCTTGACGGTCGGAAACACTTCATGTGATATTCATTACGGCGCATATGATGGAGATCAACTCATGTTCGCGGGCCGTACGAGCCTCGTGCATTTGTCAAAAACCGGTCGCCCGGCCGAATGGACTCCAGAATATAAAAATCGCTTGCAGAATTTTTGCGAATCCGCTATCATTTGATAATGAGTTCACAAACAAAAATTTCTGCCGGTTCGCCTGCAGAATTCAGATTTGAAGGGAGACTATCACGTCATGGAAAAAACATTCACAGTCGTTGCTGATTCAGGAATCCACGCTCGTCCAGCTACTCAGTTGGTCAACACAGCTTCTAAGTTCCAATCAGATATCAACCTTGAGTACAACGGTAAGACAGTTAACTTGAAGTCGATCATGGGTGTACTTTCACTCGGAATCGCTAAAGATTCAACAATCAAGATCACTGCAGCAGGAGACGATGCAGAAGAAGCGGTTAACACGCTTTCTGACATGCTCACTAGCGAAGGTCTTGCTCAGTAATTCGGGCAACGGACGAGGCGGCCAATCGGCTACCTCGTCTTTTTTTGTTTGTCATGACACCGTTTCTTTTTTGGATACGGCTTTTTTGGTAAGATAGATGGGAATGGAAGTGATATTCATGAAACGAGCGATTGGAGTACTCGATTCAGGTGTTGGCGGTTTGACCGTGGTCAAAGAACTGATCCGCCAGCTGCCGAAAGAAGAAATCATCTATATCGGCGACACGGAGCGCTGTCCGTATGGGCCGCGCCCGCACGATGAGATTGAAGCATATACGTGGGAATTGATTGAATTCCTATTAGAGAAAGACGTCAAGATGATCGTAATCGCCTGCAACACGGCGACGGCCGTCGTCTTGAAAGAAGCGCGCAAACGCCTCAACATCCCGGTTATCGGTGTCATCGACCCGGGCGCCCGGGCCGCCGTCAAAGGCACGCGCAACAAACATATCGGTGTCATCGGCACGAAGATGACGGTCGAGAGTAATTCGTACGAGACGGCGCTCCGTCACGTCGCGGGCGAGATCGATGTCTATTCGCTCGCTTGCCCGCCGTTCGTCCCGCTCGTCGAAGCCGGCGAATTGAGCGGCGAACGCGTCCGGTCGATCGTCGCCGAGACGATCCTGCCGCTCCAAGATTCGGAGATGGACACGCTCATCCTTGGGTGCACCCATTATCCGTTGCTAGCGCCGGTCATCCAAGACGTCGTCGGACCCGATGTCCACTTGATTTCGTCAGGTGATGAGACGGCGCTCGAAGTGGCAGCAATCCTTGATTTTAAAGAACTTGAGAACGATTTGGATACCATCCCGACGCATCAGTTTTATGCGACCGGGGATGTCGCCATCTTCAACCGATTAGCGACAGAGTGGCTTGGCCAACCCGTGAAAGCGGAGAAAGTAGAGGTGTCTGGTGTCGATGCGTAACGAAAGACAACATGATGAACTGCGGACCGTTGAGATCATTCCGCACGTGAACAAACATGCCGAAGGCTCGGTCTTGATCTCGATCGGGGACACGAAAGTGATTTGTACGGCGACGGTCGAAGAACGCGTCCCGAACTTCCTGCGCGGGAAGAAGCAAGGCTGGATCAACGCCGAGTACGCGATGCTGCCACGGGCGACGGGTAACCGGACCGTCCGGGAATCCGTTCGCGGTAAGCAGACAGGACGGACGATGGAGATTCAACGGTTGATTTCGCGTTCACTCCGTTCGGTCGTCGACTTGGAACGGCTCGGCGAACGGACGATCTGGATCGATTGTGACGTCATCCAAGCGGACGGCGGTACACGGACAGCATCGATCACAGGCGGATTTTGTGCACTCGTGCTCGCGGTCGACGCGCTCATCCGTCAAGGCAAGCTCGGCGACACGCCGATCAAAGAAGGCGTCGCCGCCATCTCGGTCGGTCGGACGAACGAGCTGTTGCTCGACTTGAACTATGAAGAAGACGCGGCGGCCGAAGTTGACATGAACGTCGTCATGACGGCGAGCGGACGCTTCGTCGAAGTGCAAGGCACGGGTGAAGAAGCGACGTTCACGCTGCAAGAAATGAATGAGATGCTACAGATGGCCCAAGGTGGGATCGAGACGCTGTTCAAAGCAGCAGAAGACGCGCTCGGTGCCTCATGGTGGTATGTCGGGGAACAAATGGAGGAAACGATATGAAACTGATTGTCGCGACACGCAACAAAGGGAAAGTGGTTGAAATCGAAGGGATGCTCACGCCGCTCGGCTTTGAAGTCGAGTCGCTCTTGGACTATCCGGATGCACCGGAAACGGATGAGACGGGCACGACGTTCGAAGCGAACGCCGAACTGAAAGCGACCGAGGCGGCCCGTTACTTTGGGCACGCCGTCCTCGCCGACGACTCGGGGCTTGAAGTCGATGCGCTCGACGGTGCCCCAGGTGTCTATTCGGCCCGCTTCGCCGGTCCTGAGAAGTCGGACGCGGCGAACAACGCGCTCCTGCTCGAGAAGTTGAACGGGGCGAACGACCGCTCGGCCCGCTTCGTCTGCGCACTCTGCCTCGCCAAACCGACAGGCGAGACGTTGACGGTGCGCGGGGCAATCGAAGGCACGATCGGCTATGCGCCTCACGGGGAAAATGGATTCGGTTACGACCCGCTCTTTATCGTCCCGTCGCTCCATAAGACGGCAGCAGAGCTCGAGCGTGACGAAAAGGCGGCGGTCAGTCACCGCGGTCAGGCGTTAAGAAAACTAGAGGCAGAAATCATTCCATTTATGAAAGGTTGAGGTGTATGCGTTTTCTCGTAGTCAGTGACAGTCACGGATTGACAGACGAACTATCGACTATCTTTACTCGGCATGAAACTGAGATTGAGGACGCGTTTCATTGCGGCGACTCCCAGCTCGCGCTCGTCGACGAGCACTTGTTGCCGTATCGGACCGTCCGCGGGAACTGTGACTTCGGGGGCGACTTGCCGCTCGAACGGGTCGAAGAGACACCTGAAGGTACGGTTTTAATCGTCCACGGCCATCACCATGACGTGAAGTTCGATTTGAACCGGTTGCGTTATCGGGCCGAGGAAATCGGGGCGAACGTCGTCTTGTACGGCCACTCGCACGTAGCCGGGGCCGTCATCGAAGACGGTGTGCTCTACGTGAACCCTGGCTCGATCCGGATGCCGCGCGGACGCTCGGACAAGACGTACGCGTTGATCGACCTTGATGCCGGTCAGGCAGCGGTCCGGTTTTACCGGTCGGAGGACGGGACGCACGTCGAAGATTTAGACTTGTCCGGACAACTTTGAACAAAACAGAAAGAACCAATTGACAGCAAAGCATTTTTCTATTATAGTTTTCTTGTCAATGTCCCAATAGCTCAGCTGGATAGAGCAACGCCCTTCAAGACAAATAGGAGCCTTTATAGGGAAACAGAAACCTATAGAGTGGACGACACTATATCGGTGAAGCCTTAACAGATCATGCTGATGGTAATACCGAGGAAACTTGTATCCTTTCGAGGTCAAGGTGGTTCAAAGGACTAAAGGGTCAGCCTTTAGAGGTAGAACCATTGAAGGAACAATTTGTTCGTGAGGTTCCGTAGAGACTACACGTGTCGCACCTGAAATGGTGAAGATATAGTCCAGACTACAAACAACATGCGTTGGTGGCGAAAGCCATGGTGGTAAGCTAAGGCGTCGGTCGGGGGTTCGAATCCCTCTTGGGACACTTCCATTTAAAATAGAGATAGCCTCCACGGAGGTTGTCTCTTTTTTCGTTTTCCGGGGTATTGATTGACAACGCAGCAATTCCTAAGGAAGATGGAGATGGATGGAAGAAAGGGTGTGTGAAGATGGAAAAAGAGCGGGAGTACCCGTTTCCAGGGAACTGGTCGCGGCTGCAGAAGATGATTCAAGAAGCGGACGCGGCCGGGGAGCGGCAACGGGTCGAGCCGATCCTATGGGATTGGTACGCGGCCGTCAAAGGCGATCAGTTTATTTTCATGGAAATTTTTCAATGTTTGATGGAGCGTCCGGAAGAGCCGGAAACGCTTGAAAAACTCGAAGAACTCGTCACGACGCAGATTCATGAGGCAGAAGAACCGGCAGCCGGCGGGCTTCAAATTGCCCAGTACTACATCATGCGTGACCAACCTTTCGAGGCGGCACACTGGATCCATCAATATTTAGAGTGGCAAGACAAGGCCGATCAAGTGAACACCCAAGCTTACCAAGTGCTCCAAGTACTTAAGATGACCGAGTTTCCGGCGGCCATCGCCAAACTGAAACGGACGGTTCATCGTGGCAGTGTCGGGGAACAGATTGAACTGCTCGAGCACGTCCATTTCAATATCGATGACGTACTCGACAACGTATTGAAGGGACTGCTCCTTGAAGATCGCCCGAAATTGATGAAGCTGATCGTGCTCGAAAAAGCGTTCGAAGAACTGTCCGTCATCGAATGGGTCGACCTCGAAACGCATCATCGGCTGACGCAGGCAGAGGCACAGGTGAAGATGGACGAATGGGAGCATGTGGTCCACGATTTGCAGAAGGCCGTCAAAGGCGACGAAATCGCGACGCAACTGCTCATGAACTACATGTATACGCACTATCCGTTCACACCGGGTGAGGCATCTGAAATCGAAACAGCCGTCGTGAGAGCGAAAGCAGCAATCCTGAACGATGAAGGAACAGACGGGCTCGCGGCTGAAATTTTAGAGGCGGATATCCGGTTCACGCAAGCGTTTCTAGACTAAATCCTTGTGTGCAGTCACCGGATTTATGCTATAATACTGATTGTTGTACATTTTTGTACGGTATAGAAGAATAAACGAATTTGTTGGAGGGACTTAGCATGACAGCAAAATGGGAAAAAACATCAGGTAGCCAAGGCGTACTCACGTACGAAGCACCTGCAGAAGCATTCAATAAAGCAGTCGACGCAGCATTTAAAGATGTCGTCAAAAACTTGAACGTACCTGGCTTCCGTAAAGGGAAATTGCCACGTCCAATGTTCAACAAAATGTACGGAGAAGAAGCACTCTTCCAAGATGCGCTTGATATCCTCTACCGTGACACAATCCAATCTGCAGTCGAAGAAGCTGGTTTCGAACCAATGGCTCTCGAAAACATCGACGTTGATGGCACGCTCGAAAAAGGTCAGCCGGTTACTTTCAAAGTAACATTCGTGGTTGAACCAGAAGCTGAGCTCGGCGACTACAAAGGTCTCGAGTACGATGCTGTAGAAACGAACGTCACAGACGAAGAAGTCGCAGCAGAACTTGACGCCCTCAAAGAGCAAGGCGCAGAACTTGCTGTTAAAGAAGGCGCAGTCGAAAACGGCGATACAGCTGTCTTTGATTTCGCAGGTTTCGCTGAAGGCGAGCAATTCGAAGGTGGCACGGCTGAAAACTACACACTTGAAATCGGTTCAGGTCAATTCATTCCTGGATTCGAAGAGCAAATGGTAGGCATGACTGCTGGTGAAGAAAAAGACATCGAAGTAACATTCCCTGAAGAGTACCACGCTGACAACTTGGCGGGTAAACCAGCGACGTTCAAAGTCAAACTTCACGAAGTAAAAGCGAAGCAAGTTCCTGAGCTCGACGACGAGTTCGCAAAAGACATCGACGAGTCAGTAGCATCACTCGACGAGTTGAAAGCGAAAATTCGTGAGCGCTTAGAAGCTGCGAAGCAACAAGAAGCTGATGGCACGATGCGCGACCAACTCGTTGAGCAAGCAACTGCTAACGCGACAATCGACGTACCTGCAATCCTCATCGACCAAGAAGTAGACCGCATGGTTCAAGAGTTCGGTACTCGTGTATCTTCACAAGGCATCGACCTCAACATGTACTTCGAACTCACTGGCACAACAGAAGAAGCTATGCGTGAAGAGATGAAAGAGCAAGCTGAAGAGCGCGTTAAAGCTCGTCTCGTCTTGAAAGCAATCGCTGAAAAAGAAGCGATCGAAGTGACTGATGAAGATGCTGAGAAAGAACTCGAAGAAATGTCTAAACTCTACAACATCGCACCGGACCAACTCCGTACGATGCTCGCACCGCAAGGCGGAATCGAGACACTTAAAGGTGACCTCAAATTCCGTAAGGCGATCGACATCCTCGTTGAAACTGGTAAAGCGAAGTAATTAGATGAGAGGAGGGCGACTGCCACGCAGTCGTCCTTTTTTCTGTAATGACACTTTGTATGTGTTAATCTTTGATGTCGCTATATGTTCATGCTACAATTATTGCAACGCAGAGATGTAAATGTTTTTTCGTGAGTGCTTTGCACCTGAAAATACAAATAGGCGATTTATCGCACTTACATCCATTTTCATTCAGAAGGGGTGTACCGAATGTTCAAATTTAACGAGGAAAAGGGACAACTTAAATGCTCGTTTTGCGGGAAATCGCAAGAACAAGTCCGTAAACTAGTCGCCGGTCCTGGCGTATACATTTGTGACGAATGTATTGAACTTTGCAATGAAATCGTTGAGGAAGAGCTCGGTGTCGAAGAAGAAGTCGAATTCAAAGACATTCCAAAACCACAAGAGATCCGTAACGTCCTTGACGAGTATGTCATCGGCCAAGACCGGGCGAAACGTGCGCTTTCGGTAGCTGTCTATAACCACTATAAACGCATCAACGCCGGTGGCCGTTCTGATGATGTCGAACTTTCGAAGTCGAACATCGTCATGATCGGACCAACTGGTAGCGGTAAAACGCTTCTCGCTCAGACGATGGCTCGCGTCTTGAACGTCCCGTTCGCAATCGCGGATGCGACGAGCTTGACGGAAGCCGGTTACGTCGGGGAAGACGTCGAGAACATCTTGCTCAAGCTGATCCAATCGGCTGACTACGATGTCGAGAAGGCTGAAAAAGGGATTATCTATATCGATGAAATCGATAAGATTGCCCGCAAGTCGGAAAACCCATCGATCACGCGTGACGTGTCTGGTGAAGGGGTCCAACAAGCCTTGCTCAAGATTCTTGAAGGGACGACTGCGAGCGTACCGCCACAAGGTGGACGGAAGCATCCGCATCAAGAGTTTATCCAAATCGATACGACGAACATTCTCTTCATCGTCGGCGGCGCATTCGCCGGCATCGAAGCGGTCGTCAAACGCCGCATCGGGAAGAAAGTCATCGGTTTCGGGAACGAACAAGAAAATCGCGAGATGACGCAAGAAGACTTGCTCGCCCGCGCATTGCCGGAAGACCTTCAAAAATTCGGCTTGATCCCTGAATTTATCGGACGTCTACCGGTCATGGCGACGCTCATGACACTCGACGAGTCAGCGCTCGTCGAAATCTTGACGAAGCCGAAAAACGCGCTCGTCCGTCAGTACGTGAAGATGCTCGAACTCGACGATGTCGAACTCACGTTCACAGACGAGTCGTTGATTGAAATTGCCAAACTTGCGATCAAACGTAAGACAGGTGCACGTGGTCTCCGCTCGATTATCGAAGAAATGATGCTCGATGTGATGTTCACCGTCCCATCGCGTGACGATATCGAGAAAGTCATCATTACAGACGAAACGATTACGGGTCTTGCCGGTCCGAAATATGTTCTTCGTGATGGTACTGTCGAACAGACAGGGGACAACCAAGAAACAGCTTAAAGTTCTTAACGAAAAAGGCTCAAACACTCGGCACAACCGAGTTTTGGGCCTTTTTGCACAGGAGGCGTTGTAATGGAACAATTACCAATTCTTCCTTTGCGTGGAGTTGTCGTTTATCCGCTGATCGGGGTGACGATCGACGTCGGGCGACCGCTCTCATTACGAGCACTCCTTGCCGCAAAGGAACACGAGACAGACTTGATTGTCGTCACACAAAAAGAGACAGGCAAAGAATCACCTGAACCGGAAGACCTTTACGCGATCGGGACGCGGGTCCACATCGCCAAGATGAGCGAACTGTCGAACGATACGGTACGGGTCCGCCTCGTCGGGAAAGAACGCGTCAAAATCAACGCCGTCGAAGCGACGAAAGACGGCTGGTTTGCTGACGTCGACTCGCTCGAACTCGTTGAAGGGGAAGAAGTCGAGCGGACGGCACTCGTGCGGCTCTTGAAAGAACAGTTCGGCAAACTCGTCGGGACGATCAAAGGCTTGTCACCGGACGAGCGTCGTCGGTTTGAGATGTATGAGCGGCTCGAATCGCTCACTGACTACATCTCATCGAAACTCGATGTCGATGTCGACATTCGCCAAGCGATGCTTGAAGAACCAGACGCGGTCAAACGCGGGCTCGAACTGCTCGAGATCATGACGCACGAAGTCGAGATCATCGAGCTCGAACAAGAACTGCGTGAACGGACGAAGAAGACGATTGAACAAGCGCAAAAAGAGTACTACTTACGTGAACAGATGAAGACGATTCAACAAGAACTCGGGGACCAGTCGCAAGAGTCGGAACCGAACCGTCTCCTCGAGAAGCTCGAGGCGCTCGACTTGCCGGAAACGACACGGAAGAACGTCATGCGGGAAGCGGAGCGGTTGAATGTCGTCCCGGCGACGTCACCTGAGTACGCCGTCATTCGCAACTACCTCGATTGGATCGTCTCACTGCCGTGGGGAATTGAGACCGAAGATAAATTGGACGTCAAACATGCGGCCGGCGTCCTCGACGACGACCATTACGGGCTCGAGTCGGTCAAAGAGCGAATCCTCGAATACTTGGCGGTCCGTCAATTGACGAACTCGCTGCGTGGACCGATCCTTTGTCTCTCCGGACCTCCCGGGGTCGGGAAGACGTCGCTCGCCCGCTCGATCGCTTCGGCGCTCGAACGTAACTTCGTCCGCGTTTCGCTCGGCGGGGTGCGTGACGAGGCCGAGATTCGCGGTCACCGCCGGACGTATATCGGCGCGATGCCAGGCCGGATCATCCGTGGCTTGAAGCAAGCTGAAAGTAAGAACCCGGTGTTCTTGCTCGATGAGATCGACAAGATGGCGTCGGACTTCCGGGGTGACCCGGCTTCGGCCATGCTCGAAGTGCTCGACCCGGAACAGAACGTCTCGTTCTCGGACCATTACATCGAGGAGCCGTTCGACTTGTCGAACGTGCTGTTCATCGCGACGGCGAACGACGTCTCGCAAATTCCGGCCCCGCTCCTCGACCGGATGGAACTCATTCAAATCGGCGGCTACACGGAGCTCGAAAAAGTAGAGATCGCGAAACGCCACTTGATTCCGAAACAATATAAAGAACACGGCTTGAAAAAGAGCCAGCTCACGATTAAAGAAGACGCGCTCTATGAAGTCGTCCGCCGCTATACACGCGAGGCGGGCGTCCGCAACCTTGAGCGCGTCATCGGATCGCTTTGCCGGAAAGCGGCGAAACAGATTGCGATCGGCGAGAAGAAACGTGTCACCGTGTCACTTAAAGGCTTAAGCGACTACCTCGGGAAACCGAAGTATCGTTACGGTAAAGGCGAGACGGAAGACTCGATCGGAGCGGTCACGGGCCTCGCCTACACGGCGTTCGGTGGCGATACGCTCACGATCGAAGTCGCGCTCGCACCGGGCAAAGGCAAGCTGCAGTTGACGGGGAAACTCGGCGACGTCATGCAGGAGTCGGCACAGACGGCGTACAGTTACGTCCGCTCGAACGCGGAACGGTTCGGGATCGACCCGACGTTCTACGAGCGGCAAGACGTGCACATCCACGTCCCGGAAGGTGCCGTCCCGAAAGACGGGCCATCCGCCGGGATCACGATCGCGACGGCGCTCATCTCGGCCTTGACCGGGAAGAAAGTTCGGCGTGATATCGGGATGACCGGAGAGATCACGCTCCGCGGCCGTGTCCTGCCGATCGGCGGCTTGAAAGAAAAAGCGCTCGCCGCACATCGGGCCGGACTCACGACCATCATCATCCCGAAAGACAATGAACGTGACATCGATGACATTCAAGACACCGTCCGTGAAAAACTGACGTTCGTCCCGGTCACGATGCTCGATCAAGTATTAGAAGTAGCATTTGGAGGAAAACAATGAAAATCAATAAAGCAGAATTTATTACGAGTGCCGTGGCACCGGACCACTATCCGGTCCACGAGTTGCCAGAAGTCGCACTCGCCGGCCGTTCGAACGTCGGAAAATCGTCATTCATCAACAAGATCTGTCAGCGTAAAGCACTCGCCCGGACATCATCAAAACCGGGGAAGACGCAGACGCTGAACTTCTTCAACATCAATGACGAGATCATGTTCGTCGACGTCCCGGGCTACGGGTATGCCAAAGTTTCGAAGACCGAGCGTGAGAAGTGGGGCGTCATGATGGAGCAATACTTGACGTCGCAAAGCGCACTCAAAGGTGTCGTCCTCTTGGTCGATATCCGACACGAGCCGTCGGGTGATGACGTGACGATGTACAATTTCTTGAAACATTATGAGATTCCGGTTATCGTCGTCGCGACGAAACTCGATAAAATCAAGAAAGCGCAGCGCCAAAAACATGAGGCGGCTGTGAAACGGAAGCTTCAATTCGAATCGACTGACCGATTCGTCTCTTTCTCGGCCGAAACGGCGGAAGGAAAAGACGAAGCGTGGAAAGCCATCTACGATTTGTTGACGGACGACGAGGGATAACCCCCTCGTCTTTTTGTTTTTAGGGTTACGTGAACGGGCAAGTATCGTATAATTGTCATACTGTATAGCAATACATTAATGAACGAGGTGGAAAGATGCAGAAAATGTTTGAAAGCAAATGGTATCGCTTCTTATTTTGGACGTTGACGATTTTCTTAGTGATCTTGGTCGGGACAGAGATCTCATTCGTGTTCGAACCGATCCAAGTCATATTGGCGCTCGTCACGGTACCGCTTATTATTTCAGGACTTTTCTTTTATTTTCTCGTTGGAGTCGTCGATTATTTAGAACGACGGTCCGGGAAACGTGGCATGTCAGTCGCAATCACGCTAACATCGCTTATCCTGATCATCACGCTCGTTTTCAGTATTCTCGGGCCCGTGCTCGTCGAACAAGTGACCGATCTCGTCAACGCGATGCCGAGCATCGCCAAAGAGTTGCAGCAACAAGCGTTCTCAGTGCGTGACTCGCTCATGCAAAACGAGTTCCTGTCGCGCTTCATGGCGGAGAACGATGACATGTTCACCGATTTGACCAACAATGTCACCACATACCTCGGTGATATTTTTGGCAATATCGCTTCTTCATTCGGCCAAGTCATCGGATTCATTACATCAGCTGTCATCACGATCGTCGTCATTCCATTCATGTTGCTCTATATGCTGCTTGACGGAAAGCATTTGCCGGACTCGATCGTCAAGCTGCTCCCGTCGAGCTATGAGAAAGAGACACGTAAAATTTTGAATGACATGCATACGACCGTTAAAAACTACGTGCACGCCCAACTGATCGTCGCGTTCTTCGTTGGGATCACGTCGCTCATCGGTCTTTGGATCGTCGGTGTCGACTACGCCATCTTGCTCGCACTCTTCATGATGGTGACGAACATCATCCCGTACGTCGGACCGTTCCTCGGGGCGGCACCGGCCGTCGTCGTCGCCTTCATCCAAGATCCGATCAAAGTGCTCTGGGTCATCCTTGTCATCATCATCGTCCAACAGATCGAGGCGAACGTCATCTCGCCGCTCATTCAAGGGAAGACGCTCAAAGTGCATCCGCTCACGATCATCATCGTCTTGCTCGTGGCCGGTAACTTGGCTGGGATCATCGGGATGTTGATCGCGGTTCCGACGTATGCGGTGGCGAAAGTCGTCGTCAAAAACATCGTCCGCATCTATAAATTGAAGGAGCGACAACATTACCTCGAGTCGGAAGAAGAAGACAAGCCGGAAAGTACGATTATCACAGATTCATCGTCACTAAAATGACGAAACAAGTAGAAATGGCCAATTTGACCGTTTCTACTTTTTTTCGTCACAAAAAGTTCTTAAATTATTTCACGAAAATCGAACAGAAGATTATAGTTCCTAAATAAAAATTGTTATAATGTACGATAGAGACGTAAAAAAAGACAACCGCCACTGTGATTTTAGATGAGGGGAAGAGGTACATGCATATTGTCGTCGTTGGACTAAATAACAAGACAGCCCCTGTCGCGATTCGGGAGCAGTTCTCGTTTGGGGAGCAAGAAATCGTGGACGCGATGATTGCGCTCCGCGAAGAGAAAAGCATTTTTGAATCGGTTATTTTGTCGACCTGTAACCGTACCGAGCTATACGTCGTCACAGACCAGCTCCATACGGGTCGTTATTATACAAAACGTTTTTTAGCGAACTGGTTTGATTTAGAGATGGATCAGTTCACACCATACTTGTCGATCCGTGAAGGCGAGGAAGCGATTCGTCACTTGTTCCGTGTCACGTCGGGTCTCGACTCGATGATCATCGGGGAAACGCAGATTTTAGGACAAGTCAAGTCAAGCTTCTTCCGCGCCCAAGAGAACGGGACGACGGGGACGGTGTTTAATAAATTGTTCAAAGAAGCCGTGACGCTCGCCAAACGGGCCCATACTGACACGCAAATTGGGGAAATGTCGGTATCGGTCAGCTCGGCTGCGGTCGCGCTCGCGCAAGAGATGTACACGCGCCTCGATGACAAACAAGTCGTCGTCGTCGGTGCAGGTGAGACGGGTGAGCTGACAACGCTCAACTTGTTCGAAGCCGGCGCCAAACAAATTGCCGTCTTCAACCGGACTGAAAGTAAAGCGAAAGCGGTCGCTGCCAAGTTCAAAGGCCGGGCCCACTCGATCCGCGAGATTGCCTGTGGACTGCTCGATGCCGATATTTTGATCAGCTCGACCGGCGCCAAAGAAGCCGTTATCGCGTATGATGACGTTGCCGCAGCGCAATTGCTACGTCGGGAACGACCACTTCTTCTCATTGACATTGCCGTGCCGCGAGATATCGATCCAGCGGTCCGGTCGCTTCCGGGCGTCCATTTGTTTGATGTCGATGACTTGAACGGGATCGTCAATAAAAACTTGGCAGCCCGTCTCGTCGAGGCAGAAAAGATTGAAGTGAAGATTGATGAGGCGATCCAAGAGTTCCAAGCATGGCTCGTCACGCTCGGTGTCGTGCCGATCATGAACGAGTTGCGCTCACGTGCGCTCACCGTCCAAGAAGAGACGATGGAAAGTCTTGAGCGCAAGCTCGACCATCTGTCGGACCGGGACAAGAAAGTCATCGGCAAGCACATGAAGTCGATCATCAATCAGATGCTTCGTGAACCGATCGACTACATTAAAGACGCGGCCGCTCAACCGGACGCGAACACGCGCATCGCCCAGTTCGTCGAAGCGTTCGCCCTAGACGTCGACGTTCCGGCTGCGGATACAGAACCGGAAGAGCTAGAAGCGATGGCGGCTAAAGCACCACTTCGCGCATTGATGCGCTAATACAAACCAAAAAGGCGGCGGATCTCGTCGCCTTTTTCTATGAAGGGGACTAAACATTATGCGTAAAATTATCGTCGGCTCACGCCGCTCGCAACTCGCGATGACACAGACGAAATGGGTCATCGAACAATTGAAGCAAGCCGGGGCCCAGAACGAGTTCGAGATCAAAGAAATCGTGACGAAAGGTGACCAAATCGTCGACGTCCAACTGTCGAAAGTCGGTGGGAAAGGCTTGTTCGTCAAAGAAATCCAACAGCAGATGCTCGCCGGTGACATCGATTTCGCCGTCCACAGCATGAAAGACGTGCCGGCCGAACTGCCGGAAGACCTCTTTATCAGCTGTATGCCAAAACGTGTCGACGCGCGTGACGTCTTGATTTGCGAGAACGGCTATACGCTCGAGACGTTGCCGCAAGGCGCGGTCATCGGGACGAGCTCGCTCCGTCGTGGTGCACAGATGCTCGCGGCCCGTCCGGACTTCGAGATCCAATGGATTCGTGGCAACATCGATACGCGCTTGAAAAAACTCGATACCGAGAACTTCAACGCCATCTTGCTCGCGAAAGCGGGACTTGAACGTATGGGTTGGACCGACCGCGTCAAGTTCGAAGCGCTCGACGCCGACATGATGGTACCGGCCGTCGGACAAGGTGTACTCGCGATCGAGAGCCGGAAAGACGACGCCGAAGTGACGCAGATTTTACAGCTCCTTCACGATGACGTGACGGCGAAAGCTGCCACAGCGGAGCGGACGTTCTTGAAGGCGATCGAAGGCAGCTGCCACGTACCGGTTGGCGGTTACGCGACGGTCGACGGGGACACGGTCACGCTCACCGGCTTGATCGCCTCGGTCGACGGCAAAGACGTGCTCCGTGTGACGAAAACGTCAACGGACGAAGTCGCGCTCGGTCAAGACGTCGCTGACGACTTGCTCGGACGCGGCGGACGCGAGATCCTCGCCTCGGTCAATGTGTGACGTCTGGTACACAGGGACAAAACGACTGACCGCTTCGCAACGGGCCTTGCTCGACGCGAGCGGTCTTTCCGTTCATCACGTCCCGATGATCGAGACACGCTTGACCGGGCATCCGATGCCTACGGTTCAGTTCGACTGGCTCGTCGTCACGAGTCAAACGGCCGTCCCGGCGCTCTATGCCGTGTCGCGTGACGTCCGTGTCGCCGCCGTCGGCGAGAAGACCCGGGACGCGCTCGAGGCAGAAGGATTCACCGTTTCGCTCATGCCGGAGACGTATACAGGCGAGGCGTTGTTCCGCGAGTTGGCGAACGTCGTTGGTGAGGACGATGTCGTCTTGTTCGCCCGTGGAGATTTGGCGAATACCGAGCATATGCGACAATTGCCGCATGTGTACGACTGGGTCGTCTATGAGACGGTCGAGAAAGCACTCACGGCCGATCAAGCGGCCGCGCTCGAACACGTCGAGGCGCTGCTCGTGCTCAGTCCGTCCGCCGTCCACGCGCTCACGCCTTACCTCGAGCGGTTCCACGGGACGTGGTACGCCATCGGCGAAGTGACCGAGCAGGCCGTCCGAGAAGTTTCGACGTTACCGGTCCGAGTGCCTGAGTGTTATACTATGGATGCATTAATACAGTGTGTAGGGGGAGATTTTTCATGAACCAATTCGACCGTCACCGTCGTCTGCGCTCGTCGAAGTCGATGCGTGCACTCGTACGTGAAAACCATGTTCGGAAAGAAGATTTAATTTATCCGCTCTTCGTCGTCGAAGGGACAAATATTAAACGCGAAGTCAGCTCGATGCCTGGCGTCTTCAACTTCTCGCTCGACCGTCTCGAAGACGAGATCCGTGAGCTCGTCGACCTCGGGCTCGAGTCCGTCCTCTTGTTCGGCGTACCAGAGCATAAAGACCCGGAAGGCACGGAAGCGTACCACGATCACGGCATCGTCCAAGAAGCGATCCGCAAAGTGAAAGAGTGGGCACCACAGCTCACGGTCATCGCCGACACGTGCCTCTGTGAATATACGTCGACGGGCCACTGTGGCATCGTGAAGAACGGTGACGTCGATAACGACGCGTCACTACCGCTTCACGTCCAGACGGCGATCACGCAAGCGCAAGCGGGCGCAGACATCATCGCGCCGAGCTCGATGATGGACGGCTTTGTCGCCGCCATCCGCGAAGGGCTCGACCAAAACGGTTACAGCCACATCCCGATCATGAGCTACGGCGTCAAATACGCATCGGCGTACTACGGACCGTTCCGTGACGCGGCGCAGTCGGCGCCTGGTGAAGGCGACCGCAAAGGCTATCAGATGGACCCGGCCAACCGCCGCGAGGCGTTCCGGGAATCACAGTCGGACGTCGAGCAAGGTGCCGACTTCATGATCGTCAAACCGGCGCTCGCGTTCATGGACATCATCCGCGACATGCGCGACTCGCTCGATATGCCGATCGTGGCGTATAACGTGAGCGGGGAGTATGCGATGATTAAAGCGGCGTCGATGAACGACTGGATCGATGAACAACGTATCGTCATGGAGACGATGGTCGGTTTCAAACGGGCCGGTGCCGATTTGATCGTCACGTATTTCGCAAAAGACGTCTGTCGCTATTTGGAAGGAGAATTCGCATGACATACAAGCAAACTCGCTCAGAAGCAGCGTTCAAACAAGCACTCCCACTCATGCCGGGCGGGGTCAACAGCCCGGTCCGTGCCTATAAATCGGTCGGGATGACGCCGATCTTCGCCGAACGCGGTGAAGGTTCACGCGTCTACGACATCGACGGCAACGAGTACATCGACTACGTCCTCTCATGGGGACCACTCATTCTCGGTCACCGCGACCCGGTCGTCATGAAAGCGATCCAAGATCAGGCTGAAAAAGGCTGGACGTTCGGGACACCGACGGAGCTCGAGACGAAGATGGCCGAGCTCGTCATCGACCGCGTCCCATCGATCGAGATGGTCCGCATGGTCAACTCCGGTACGGAAGCGACGATGGCGGCTCTCCGCCTCGCACGCGGCTATACAGGCAAGACGAAGATCTTGAAGTTTGAAGGCTGCTACCACGGCCACGGGGACTCGCTCCTCATCAAGGCCGGATCAGGTGTCGCGACACTCGGTCTCCCGGACTCACCGGGCGTCCCGAAAGACTTGGCGAGCCACACGCTCACCGTCCCATACAACGACCTCGACGCGCTTCGCATCGCGTTCGAGAAGCACGGCGACGACATCGCCGGCGTCATCGTCGAGCCGGCTGCCGGCAACATGGGCTTCGTCCCGCCGCAGCCAGGATTCCTCGAAGGACTGCGTGAGATCACGGAACAAAACGGTGCGCTCCTCATCTTTGACGAGGTCATGACCGGCTTCCGCGTCGGTTACAATTGCGCCCAAGGTTACTTCGGCGTGACGCCTGATCTTACGTGCCTCGGCAAAGTCATCGGCGGTGGCCTTCCGGTCGGCGCATACGGCGGCAAACGGGAGATTATGGAACACATCGCACCGCAAGGGCCGATCTACCAAGCAGGGACGCTTTCAGGCAACCCGCTCGCGATGATCGCCGGCTACACGACGCTGTCGCAACTCAAGCCTGAGCACTACGAGGAGTTCGAGCGCAAAGCCGACCGTCTCGCGGCTGGCTTCACGGCAGCGGCCGAGAAATATAACATCCCGCACGACACGAACCGGGCCGGCTCGATGTTCGGCTTCTTCTTCACGAACGAGAAAGTGACGAACTTCGAGAAGGCGAAAACGTCGAACCTCGACATGTTCCGCTCGTACTATCAGAAGATGGCGGCGCGTGGCGTGTTCTTGCCACCGTCACAGTTTGAAGGTTTGTTCTTGTCGACTGTGCATACGGACGAGGATATCGACGCGACGCTCGCCGCGGTCGATGCGACGTTCAAAGAGCTGCAACAAGAGTTTTCACTGTAATCTTGACTGAAACGTCTTCAATCGCTACAATTGTTTAACAGATACGTTTAAAAGCTATGATGAGGAATAGTACGCAACAACACTCCTTTCTAGAGACGCGGCCGCTTGGTGCAAGGTCGCGAGGGAAGTGTGCGGAAGTCGCCTCGGAGCTGACCTTGTGAATCAAGTAGGAAGGTCCGGTCCATCGACCGTTATTCGATTTTGAGGGCGCCACGTGTTGGCGAACTAAGGTGGTACCGCGGAAGATACGGCTTCTTTCGTCCTTAGCGTTAAGGACGAGAGTAGCCGTTTTTTGTGTAGACAGATAGAGGAGGATTGGCACAATGACCAACGAAACAAACGAAATCAGCATGCCGACGAAGTACGACCCGAGTGCGACGGAAGCGAAATGGTACGACTATTGGATGGAGAACAACGTGTTCAAGGCAGACGAGGACGACTCGAAACAGCCTTACACGATCGTCATCCCGCCACCGAACGTCACAGGGAAACTTCACCTCGGACACGCGTGGGATACGACGCTCCAAGATCTACTCACGCGCTTGAAGCGGATGCAAGGCTATGACGTCCTCTGGCTCCCAGGGATGGACCACGCCGGTATCGCGACACAGGCAAAAGTTGAACAGAAGCTCCGTGAGGACGGCATCATGCGTTACGACCTCGGACGCGAGAAGTTCCTCGAGAAGACGTGGGAATGGAAAGACGAGTACGCCGACACAATCCGGGCCCAGTGGTCAAAACTCGGCCTCGGCCTCGACTACTCGCGTGAACGGTTCACACTCGACGCGGGACTGTCAAAAGCGGTCCAGGAAGTCTTCGTCCGCTTGTATGAAAAAGGCTTGATCTACCGCGGCGAATATATCGTCAACTGGGACCCGGCACAAAAGACGGCCGTCTCCGACATCGAAGTCATCTATCAGGAAGTCGAAGGCGCGTTCTATCATATGAAATATCCGCTCGCTGACGGCTCAGGCCACATCGAGATCGCGACAACACGCCCAGAGACGATGCTCGGTGATACGGCCGTCGCCGTCAACCCGAAAGACGAGCGCTACGCGCACCTCGTCGGTAAGACGATCATGCTCCCGGTCATGAACCGTGAGATCCCGATCGTCGCGGACGATTACGTCGACGTCGAGTTCGGTACCGGTTGCGTGAAGATCACGCCGGCGCACGACCCGAACGACTTTGAGATCGGGAACCGTCACGAGCTTCCACGTATCCTCGTCATGGACGAGTCGGGGACGATGAACGAGAACGCGGGCAAGTACGAAGGGCTCGACCGCTTCGACTGCCGCAAGCAGCTCGTCAAAGACTTAGAAGCAGACGGCACGCTCGTCAAAATCGAGCCGCACACGCACTCGGTCGGTCACTCGGAACGTTCAGGCGCGGTCATCGAGCCTTACTTGTCGAAGCAATGGTTCGTCGATATGGAGCCACTCGCGAAAGCGGCGCTCGCAGCGCAAGGCAACGACGAGACGAAAGTCAACTTCGTCCCAGAGCGGTTCGAAGGCACGTACCTCCGCTGGATGGAAAACATCCGCGACTGGTGCATCAGCCGTCAACTTTGGTGGGGCCACCGCATCCCGGCTTGGTACCATAACGAGACAGGCGAAGTGTATGTAGGCAAAGAAGCGCCGGCTGACAGCGAGAACTGGCATCAAGACGAAGACGTGCTCGACACGTGGTTCTCGTCAGCGCTCTGGCCGTTCTCGACGATGGGCTGGCCGGACACGGATTCAGCAGACTTCAAACGCTACTTCCCGACGAGCGCGCTCGTCACGGGTTACGACATCATCTTCTTCTGGGTATCGCGGATGATCTTCCAATCGCTCGAATTCACGGGCAAGCAGCCGTTCAACGACGTGCTCATCCACGGTCTGATCCGTGACTCTGAAGGCCGTAAGATGTCGAAATCGCTCGGTAACGGCGTCGACCCGATGGAAGTCATCGACCAGTACGGTGCCGATTCGCTCCGCTGGTTCCTGCTCACGGGCTCGACACCAGGGAACGACCTGCGCTTCTACTGGGAGAAGATCGAATCGACATGGAACTTCGCGAACAAGATTTGGAACGCGAGCCGCTTCGCCCTCATGAACATGGATGGGATGAAGTTTGAAGACATCGACCTCTCAGGTGAGAAGACGCTCGCCGACAAGTGGATCCTCACGCGCTTGAACGATACGGTCGACCAAGTGACGCGCCTCGTCGACAAGTACGAGTTCGGTGAAGCTGGTCGTTACTTGTACAACTTCATCTGGGAAGAGTTCTGTAACTGGTACATCGAGATGGCGAAACTCACGCTCTACGGTGAGGACGAAGCGGCGAAAGCGACGACACGTTCGGTGCTCGCGCATACGCTCGATTCGATCATGCGTCTCATGCATCCGTTCATGCCGTTCTTGACAGAGGAAATTTGGCAGCACTTGCCGCACGAAGGCGACTCGATCGTCCGTGCGAGCTATCCGACGCGTCGTGACGACCTCCACTATGCGGAGTCGGTACCGGCGTTCGAAGCGGTCATGAACGTCATCCGTTCGGTTCGTAACATCCGTTCGGAAGTGAACGCACCGATGTCGAAACCAATCCAATTGTTCATCGCGACGAGTGACGACACGACACAAGGCTACTTGAGCGAGAACGAAGCGACGATCGGCAAGTTCACGAACGCGACCGAGCTCGAAATCGGTCGTGGCTTGACGGCGCCTGACAAATCGATGTCAGCGATCATGACGGGCGCGGAACTATTCATCCCGCTCGCCGACCTCATCAACTTCGAAGAAGAGATCGCCCGTCTTGAAAAAGAAGTGACGAAGTACGAGAAAGAAGTCGAACGCGTGCAGAAGAAACTCGGTAACCCAGGTTTCACCGGCAAAGCACCGGCTCACGTCATCGACGAAGAGAAAGCGAAAGAGAAAGACTACCTCGACAAGCGTGACGCCGTGCGCGCGCGTCTTGAAGAGTTACGCAAGTAAGACATCAACCTTCTTTGGAGAATTTGTTCTCCGAGGAAGGTTTTTTTGTGGTTTGGGAGAATTTTGGCATCTAAACGAGAAGAACCACCGACGTCACGAACGACGTTTGGGGGTTCTTCGACGTAGCCATAAAACATAAAGTCCGATTCCCGTGATCCACAGGAAGTGCATGTAGAGCGAATCAGTCAGCCCGACTCGATGCAAATGGACGAGATACACGGCATATAGGAATCCGGCAAGAAGCATCATCGTGAAATAAACGAGTTTCATGTGTCGTTCTCACCACTCCATTCAAGCTCATTCAAATGTTTCATGAACTGGAAAAACGAGACGACTAAGAAAAAGGCGGGCATAGACCAAATCCAGCCACTATAAAACGGACCTTGCCACAGTTCTAGAGAAATCAGACAAGCGAAACCGAGAGAAATGAGTGAAGCAAGTAGTCGCATAGTAAACCTCCAGAGTGTCGTTTGTCTATAGTACGCACCCAAACGCTAGAAGGTTCCTAAAAAAATCCATCCCGCGAAAGCGGAATGGATCACGTGCCACAAAACGTCTGATACGGATACGTCCGCTCTGGTCCCGGCGAGACGTAACGCCCGTAATCGGCTTCGTAGTCATACGGCTGACGCAACACGTCAAGCAAGGCGTTTGACGGACCGAAGTCACCTCGTTCGGCTGCCGTGATCGCTGATTCGACGTGATGGTTGCGCGGGATGACGGCCGGATTGTGTTGGCGCATAAGTCGCGTCACATCTTCGTCCGGAAGAGCTTGTTCAGCGAGACGTTTGCGCCATGCCGAAAGCCAGGCCTTCCCATCGTCACGCGACGCGAACGGAAGTGACTCCGTTTCTCCTAGCGTGAGCACGCGGAACGTGTTCGTGAAGTCGGCCTCGGTCTCCATCATAAGTCGGAGCAGTTCGTCCGTCAGCGCGTCGTCCTCGTCTTTTCGGACGTAGAGACCGATCTTATGGGCGAGGCCGGTGAAGTACGCTTGTTTATAAATCTCCGTATAATCGTTCAACAGCTTGTTGGCGATATCGACGGCAGCTTCCTGCGTGTCGGCGAGCAGCGGCAACAGTGTCTCGGCAAGCCGTGCCAAGTTCCACGACCCGATATACGGCTGATTCGCGTAGGCGTAACGTCCCTCGCGGTCGATCGAGCTGAAGACGGTGTGCGGATGGTACGAGTCCATAAAGGCGCACGGACCGTAGTCGAGCCCTTCGCCGCTGATGAACGTGTTATCCGTGTTCATGACACCGTGGATGAAGCCGACGAGTTGCCAGTCGGCGATCAGTTTCGCCTGACGTTCGATGACGCGTCCGAGGAACGTCTCGTAGCGGTCGGGACGACCTTCAAGGTCCGAGTCGTGACGACGGATCGCATAGTCGGCGAGGGCGGTGACGTCATCGATCGACCCGGCCGCGGCCGCATATTGGAACGTGCCGACGCGGATATGGCTCGAGGCGACGCGGGTCAGGACGGCACCGTGCTTCGGCCCTTGACGCATGACCGGCTCACCAGTCTTGACGACGGCAAGTGCCCGGTTCGTCGGGATACCGAGCGCGTGCATCGCTTCACTAATCAAATATTCGCGTACCATCGGCCCGATGGCGGCCCGGCCGTCACCACCGCGCGAGTATTCGGTCGGTCCTGAGCCTTTCAACTGCACATCGACCCGTTTACCGTTCGCTGTGACGTGTTCGCCTAAGACGAGGGCCCGTCCGTCACCGAGCATCGTGAAGTTGCCGAACTGATGCCCGGCGTATGCTTGCGAGAACGACGTGTCGGTCTGCCGATTACCGGACAGGAGTGCCACGTCTTCTTTCAATGCATCAATATCGAGTCTGAGTGTCTCGGCGAGGGGTTCATTCAATAAGACGAGTTCTGGTTTGTCGACCGGGTTGATCGGCCCACGGTCGTAAAACATGTCACGAAGTTCGACGTATGTCGCTTCAAAGTTCCAACCTGTGTCTTTCATCTGAATTCCTCCTATCTCTGTTCGCTTCGAGTATAGCACAGCCGATTCTCTGCGTAGGCCTTCGTGAATTTTGGTAAGATGGGAAGGAAGTGTTAGAACAGGGGTGGGTTAAAGATGGAGACAAGACAAGACGTATTTGAATGGCTGAACGGACAACTGCGGTTCGGGATCAAGCCTGGATTGAATCGAGTCGAGTGGATGCTAAACGCGCTACAAATCGAGGAGTTGCCGTCGATTCACGTGGCCGGGACGAACGGGAAGGGATCGACCGTCGCGTTTTTGCGGGCGATGGCGATCGCTGAAGGGTTGAACGTCGGGACGTTCATCTCGCCGTACATCATCCAGTTCGAGGAGCGGATCATGTTGAACGGCGAACCGATTCACGAGGTTGATCTCGTCCGTATCGCGAACCGTGTCCGTGACCGTGCCGATGAGTCGCCAGAGACGTTGACCGAGTTTGAACTGCTGACGGTCATGGCGTGGTTGTACTTCCATGAACAGCAACCGGACCTCGTCATTTGGGAAGTCGGTCTCGGGGGCCGGCTCGATTCGACGAACGTGTTGAAGCGACCGCTCGCGACGATCGTGACGTCGATCGGGCACGACCACCAAGGCATACTCGGCGATACGCTCGCAGAGATCGCCATGGAGAAGTTCGGCATCATGAAACGAGGTGTCCCGATGTTCCATAGTTTGGACGATGCGCAGTTGATCACGTTGCTCGAACAACAAGGGCGGACGATGGAGGCACCGGTGCATGCGGTCACGCCGCTCATCGAGTCGATCGAGGATGGAGTGGACACGGTCGTTACGTATGAAGGACTGCCTGCTGTGACGCTCGGCTTGACGGGTCATCATCAAGCCTACAACGGAGCGTGCGCCGTCGCCGTCGCCCGCCATCTCGGGTGGAAGACCGAGGCGATATTGATAGGGCTTGAGACGGCACAACATCCGGGGCGCTATGAGCTCATTTCAAAAGAGCCGCGTATCATCTTAGACGGAGCGCATAACGCGGAAGGGATTGCTGCCTTGGTCGAGCAGTTGAGGCTTGAAGTCGACGTGACCGTACTTGCCGCGACTCTTACCGACAAGGACCGTGAAGCGATAATCAAATCGTTAGAAGATGTCGCGACCGTGTATGAGACGACGTTCGACTTCCCGCGATCACGGACGAAAGATAGCCTAATCGAAGACGGGGCCCGTTACGTCGAGTGGCAAGACTGGTTGGCGGATTGGCTCGAGGCACCGGTATCATCGACGCTCGTCGTCACCGGGTCACTCTACTTTATCAGTGAAGTCAGAACCTATTTCCAAAGTTTGAAAAAAACTGCTTGTGAAGAGGAAGAAAAAGGGGTATGAATTAACTGAAGAAGTGTGATGACAAACCTACTGGAGGCACAACGATGAAGAAGCAGCTAAGATCCAAGTACGGGTTCCTCATATTGATTGGGGTGGTATTGTTGTTGTTCGCGTATACGTCGACGTTTGCGAATAACGGCAGAGGAAACGGGAAAGGCAATGGTGGCAGTAACGGCAACAATCAAGGCACTGTTTTCCAGACAAAGATTGAGGATGAGACGATTCGGACTGTCACGCCGGAAGCTGTGCTCATAGGGGACAGTTTTGATTTGACGTATGACTTGTCACTGAATAACATTCTTGATTTTGAAAGCGGTCCGAACATCAATTCCTACAAATATGTGGAGTGGGCAGTCAAGGTTGAAGAAACAATTCCGGAAGGATTGACTGTAGTTGTCCCACCTTCCAATGTTCATAATTTGAAGTTCGATTCTGGAACGCGTCTTTTGACGGGAACGATTAATATTATATGCGGTAAAAAAAATTCTGCCCTCACATCTTGTAACGAATATAAGAATGCAGCGTTTTCTGACTTTATCACAGTCAAATTGATTGCAGATAAGAAAGGTAGTTATACCTTTACTAACGGACGATACGCTTATTCGTTGGAGGCTGACCATTCAGGAAATGGGAACGGCGCACAAAAACACGATCGCTCATTCACTGACGAAGGCAGCGGCTTTACAAAAACGACAGTGATGGTTGAAGAACTGAACATCAATGTTCCGACTGGAACGACGATGTATTTAGGAAATTCAAAAACGATAGAAGCTAAGTTGTCGACTGTAAATGCGGCGATCCCACCAAATGCGAAACTTACTTGGGAAATTGATAAAGCTAGTTTTGTAAGTCAGACGAATTCAACGAATCAAAGCGTTACGCTAAAAGCGTTGGATGTGGGTGAAGCGAATGTGAAGGCCGTCTATGAATACGCGAACGGGCAAAAAGTTAAATCGAATGATATGAAGGTAGTCGTAAAACTACCCGATTTATCATTAACTACAAATGATCAAGAACTCTGGGTATACAAAAATGAAGCAGGAACGTTGGTGAAACAACAGGCTTTATTGACATTGGAACAATTAGTGGAGAATAAGCAAGCACTTAATAATCCGCTCGATGTCGTCTGGTCCGTCGATGCTACAGCGTTAAGCATCGCGTCGAGCCAAAATACGACAGCGACGGTTCAAGCCGAGCACGGAAGTAACGGTAACGTAGCGATCGCCGCCAAGTTAAAAGATTACTTAGGCCAGACGAAAACTTCGCTTATCAATGTAAAAGAATATCCGCAGCGTGTCT
Source organism: Exiguobacterium sp. SH3S3 (assembly GCF_004337115.1). NCBI lineage: Bacteria > Bacillati > Bacillota > Bacilli > Caryophanales > Exiguobacterium > Exiguobacterium sp. SH3S3. Next base: position 36,029 of record NZ_SJUU01000010.1, on the reverse strand, counting down.
CCACACCGAACGTCGTCCTCTATATGTCAGATAGCCCTTACAGCTACCCGGTCAAGTTCTGGCCTGAGACGGCAAACGTCACGGGCTACGGATTGACCGTCCTAGAAGGGGCCGATGTGCTCAAAGCGGAAGACGGCGTATTGCAACTCATCAAACCAGGTATCGCCAAGGTTGGTCTCGTCACGCAAGACGTCAGCGCCTCATTCTCGAACGGGGACGGACCGGACGTGATCAGTCAAACGTTCTACGTCCGCGTCAAAGCAGGCACTGATCCGAACCCTGGCATCAAAGATCCTTCCGGCGATTTCTACTAATCTGTAAGCACGAAAAGAAGCTGCTCAACGTTGAGCAGCTTCTTTTTTATCGTCTCACTTGTTGGCCGACAAACAACTGGAGCTGATTCGTGACAGGTAACGTATCGATTTGACGGAACACGCCTTCATTGTATTCCATGACGAGCCGCGATTTGTTGACGTCCGGAGAGGCGTCGACGTTACCCGGAGCGAAGTACGCTTGTTTATTTGCCTGTTGCGGTAATGATTTGAACGATCCGCGGAACGTGTTCACTTCGAGCGGTCCTTTGCTGTATAGACCGCCTTTCAGGTTGACGATCGAGCCGACGGAGTACAATCGAGTCGGTTCTGTCGAGGCGCTGTACATGAACGCCTGAAGCGTCGATGAGCTGTCTTGGAATTCGTTGATTCGGTTCAACAAGATCTTACCTTCTGCCAACAGGACGAGCGAACTGTCATTGGCGCCAGTTGCGACCGGTAATAGATCGGCCCGGTCGATGAACGCATCACCTAACGCATAGACGGTCGTGTTGAAGGCGACTTTGCCGCGAATCGTCAAGTTGCCATTGATGATGAGTGGACGGCTGATTGTGATCGTGTCCAAAGCATCGATTGTCACGTCCCCGTTCAAGAGGAGCGGGACGTTGCTGCTCGCAATCGATTTAGTTACTACCATCGGTCCGTTCACACCGACCGGGAGATTGACGACTTGCAACGTCTGAATCGCGTTGAGCTTACTGGAATCGATAAACTCGGTCCAGCGCTCAAGCGGTTTCGGATTACCTTCAACGACATACGTCTGTTTGAGGAACGGCGCGAATGTCGATGTAGGGACGGCCGCACTTTGAAACAGCGTTTGCTGCGGCGGGTCCGTATACGGAAGTTTCGAGGCCCCGTTCCGATACCGGTTGGCGAATTGAATGACCGAGTAGTCTAGGTTGAACCGGGAGAAACTACTTTCGACGGGACCGATCTCAGGACGGTGATTCACGCCTGGGGTGATCGAGTTCGTGAAATAGTTCGGCGCATCGCAACCGCCGCACGTCGACGCGTTGCCGAGGTCGATGCGGCCGTCGAGATAAAACCGACTCGTGTCACTGTTCTTCAACGTATCAATTTTATTCTCAAGTTGATACGTTGCGTCGCGGTTTAAAGCGAGCTTTGTTCCGGCAAACAAGTCGCCCTCGATTTTAGGAGGACCGTTGACCGTCAATTTGTCGTCCGAACCGAGGACGTAATAAAGGAACGACGGCAGCGCCGTCAAGTACACTTCTTGGCTATACGTGCTCGTCTGCATCGGTTGTTCCGGCTTCGCTTTCGTCGTCCCGGTCGCCGAAAGCGTCAGCACGGTCGTGAACGGTGCGTTCGTTTCGTCGGACGTGGAGCGTGTGATCGAGTAGCGGATGTCGTTGTCGCCCGATTGGCGGGTGCCCGTGTAAGCGATGTTATTTTTTAGCACGGTCTCGACTTTTGCCTGGAACAGTTGTTGATTCTCCATATAGTTTTTTACCTCATCTTCGCCGTGCAGCGGGAACTCGGTGCGCAAATCAGCGACGAGCACGTCGAGCACGCCTTTGACGTCGGTCTCGAGCTGCGTCTCGTCGACACGGATGTTCGTCTGCTTGTTCGTGGCCAAGTTCACTTGAATGGCCGCGAGCGACAGGACGGCGAGCGCGGCCATCGTCACGAGGACGAGGATGAGGACGTAGCCTCGTTCATCTTGCTTCATAAGCGGTCCCTCACTTTTCAAAATGGAATGGTACTCGTGAACGTCTTGGCGAGCGTGGCATCTTCGCGCGGTGCGAGCGTCACTTTGACTTCAATCAAACCAGCCGTGATATACGATTCGCGCCCGCTTCTCGGATCGGCTACTTCATTTTGAATGTCGATATCGATAGCTTGCAGGACGATATCCGGATTGGTAGACGTAAAGTCAGACGGTTGCAACAGGAGGACCGCGTCCGCCTCGTAATCGCCTTGACGGTAAAGAATCCCTTCCGTCGAGATGCGCGGGGCGTACAGGCGATGGAACGAATAGGTATCACCATTTACAGTCAGCGCGTCGAACTCGGTCTGGTTAATGTCGCGTAAGACGCTCGTGACGATGTAGTCGGCTTCGCTACGGAGCGAGCTTGTGTCGTTCGTCAGGCGAAATCCGAGCGTGCCCGATAAAAAGACGCTGATGACGATCCCGGCAAAGATGGCGGAGATGACGAGTGCGAGGAGCAGCTCGACGAGCGTGACGCCGTCTTCACGGTCCCGGATTTTCCGGAACATCGGTTTCAGGGAACTTGTCTTGAAGCGTCGCATTTGTCACCACTCCTTTCAAATTGATCGGCTGCAACAGCGTCTCGGACGCGACCGTGATCTCCACATTGACGAGGTCGGCGACAGGCTCGTTCCCAGGAGACGTGATCGTCACTTCAAAGTCACGACCGTTGATCGAGACGGCGCACAAGTCACATTGATTGGACAGATTTACCTTCAACTTAGAAACTTCGATTGGTTCTCGCGTCTCGGCCGCTCGACGTTTGAGCGTGTTCAGCGTGTTTTGAGCAACTTGATTGGCCACGGTGCGGTCCAAGTCGGACGAGGTGACGCGTAAACTTTGGGTGAAGATGTTCATCATGGCGAGCGCTAAGATTGACACGACAACCATCGACACGAGTACTTCGACGAGCGTAAAACCTTTTTCAGAACGGGCCAACGCATTGACCTCCTTTTCAAATATAATAAAATACTAGGAAAAAAGCGTATGATTACCTAAAAAAATGTTAATTTCTATCCAATGCATATTATACTAAAGTTAGAGGACAAACGGATAGTAAATCGGAAGTCTCATTTTACATAGGGGGAATCGGAATGAAGCATTATGGGATGCACTTTTTCATCCTGACATGTCTTGTGTTGCTCGTGTCGTTACCGACAATCGGGCTCGTCAACTATCTCGACGCGTCAGCGAAGACGAGTGCTACATATAAAGACACACGTGTCGCCGGGATCGACATATCGGGGATGACAAAAGAAGAGGCGGTCGTCCGTCTCGATAATGCCGTCAAAGACTTCGCGAACGCACCGTTCACGGTCACGCTCGTCGACGGGACGGCGCTCGAGGTCGGGAAAGACGTCGTATCATTCAACATCGACGACACGCTCAAAGCGGTATCGGGACCAGGGGACTATCCGCTCATCACATCAGTCGATGAAGAGCGGATGGCTCCGTACTTAGAGAACCAACCCGTCACGATGACGATGGTGACACCACCGCTCGTCGCCTCGGCGTCTAAGTTCGATTCGAACGTCGCCCTTGAGATGGTCGCGGCGGAGAACGAAGTCGTCGCGTCGATGACGATTAGTCCGACGCCGGCAATGCGCTCGGCGTTAGAACGGATGAACGGATTTGAAATGGATGCAGGCGACATGTTCAGCTTGAAGTCGTTCGGGGAAGATTTTGAAGCACTCACGCCGCTCGGTTCGTCTCTCTATAAATTGTTTGCGGCGACTCCGTTCAAAGTGCTCGAGCGCGTCCCGCATGAAGTGCTTCCGAGCGGCATCGAGCTCGGCTACGACGTCAAAATCGATGCCGGCTCGAACTTCGCCGTCCAAAACACGGAACAATCGTCTTACGCCATCATCGTCCTAGATGAAGGGAACGTGATGACGGTGCAACTGCTTGGGAAAGCGTTCGTCGGCGCGTATGAATCGCGGGTCGAAGAAGTCGCAATCGTGCCATACCAGAACGTGATCCGCTTCTCCCCATCACTCCCGGCCGGAAGTTCGTCAGTGACGCAATCCGGTCAAACTGGAGAGTCAGGGAAGTTGTATCGCATCCGTGTCACCGAGGCAGGCGAGACGCGTGAACTGTTGGGCTTTGACTTCTATGAGCCGGTACCGGAGATCGTGACGAAAAGTTCGGTCCCGCTACCGCCGCCAGAACCGGTTGAACCGGTCATTCCGACGTTCCCGGACGAAACACTGGACGACAATCCGTTTAATGACGATATAGAAGACGACGGATTGAATGAATTTGAAGAGCAACCGCCGGTGGACGAGGATGTCCCGGCGTCTAGCGAGGAGGCAGTCGGATGATCGGATATGTAATACTGCTCGCCTTTTGGGTGCTGGCCACGTTGACCCTGTTTGCCTTGTCGATCCCATACGTACGGAAGCGCGAGACGAAACTCGTCGTGTCGGTACTTGTGGCCGTGTTATCGCTCGGTATGTATATGCTGTATGCGGAATCGCTTGAACGGACGTGGTGGGCTTGGCTCCTCATCGTCATCGGTTTAGCGGGCGGCGCAGCGTTGAGCGTCTTCATTGAACAGCGAGACGTCGAGCAGGAGGTACCTCAGAGGATGGTGAAGTAAGGTGAGACGAACGAAAAAACGATTGGGCGAGATGTTGATCGAGGCTGGATTGATTACGAACGAGCAACTCGACGAGGCGCTCGCCCAAAAACGGCGAGGCGAAAAACTCGGCGATGCACTCATGCGGTTGCACTATTTGACCGAGACACAATTGATTCAAGTGCTTCATGAACAACTAGACGTGCCAATCATCGCACTATATTCGCAAGACATTAACGTCACCGTCACAAAACTCGTGCCAAAAGCGATTGCCCAAAAGCACGACATCATGCCGATTGAATTACAGGGGAACACGCTATTCGTTGCGACGGCGGATCCCCTTGATTTGATTGCGATCGATGACGTCCGGTTACAGACCGGGATGAATATCGAAGTTGGCATTGCGACGCGGGAACAAATTCGGAAGACGATCAGCCGGTATTACGAAATGGACGCCTCGCTCATCGAGATTTTAAAAGATGAGGCGCCGGAATTCGAGCGGCAAGACACGGCATCGCGCGACGATGCCCCGGTCATTCGGCTCGTCAACCAGCTGTTTTTGAGCGCGATCGATCAACGGGCGTCGGATATCCATTTCGATCCGCATGAGAAGCAACTGCACGTCCGCTTCCGCGTCGACGGCGACTTGCGCACGGAAGCAATCTATCCAAAGAAAATTCAAAGCGTCATGCTGACGCGACTTAAAGTGATGAGTAACCTAGACATCACGGAAAGCCGGCTGCCCCAAGATGGACGGATCAAGTATACGCTGCGCGACCGCCCGTACGATTTCCGCGTCTCGACGCTCCCGACGATGTACGGCGAAAAGATCGTCATCCGGGTGCTCGATTCCTCACAAGGGTTGACCGACTTGACGAAACTCGGGTTCGGCGACCATAACGAGATGTTGTATCGCGACATGTTGAAGCGGCCGAACGGCATTATTTTGATCACAGGGCCGACCGGTTCGGGTAAATCGTCGACACTGTACGCATCGCTCAAAGAACTGAATGACGAGTCGAAGAACATCATCACGGTCGAAGATCCGGTCGAGTATCAACTTGACGGCATCAACCAAGTCCAAGTCAATGCAAAAGTGGGCCTCACGTTCGCATCCGGTCTCCGCTCGATCCTCCGCCAAGACCCGAACATCGTCATGGTCGGGGAGATCCGGGACACCGAGACGGCCGAGATTGCGATTCGGGCCTCACTCACCGGACATTTGGTCTTATCGACGCTCCATACGAACTCGGCGATCAGCTCGATCACCCGCCTCGTCGATATGGGGGTCGAACCGTTCCTCGTCGCGGCTTCAACGTCCGGCCTCGTCGCCCAGCGCCTCGTCCGCCGCGTCTGTCGCGACTGTGGTCATGAGCAACCGGTCTCGAAACGGGAGCAAGAACTGTTCGATGCCGAACGTGTGGCGATCACGCGCGTCATTCGCGGAAACGGGTGCGCGTCGTGTAACTTTACAGGCTATCGTGGGCGACTCGCCATCCATGAAGTCGTGCCGATTGATGAAGAGTTGCGTCGTTTGATCATGAACCAAGCGACCGAGGCCGAGATGGTCGAGCAAGCGAAACGAGCCGGGGCCCGGTTCTTGCTCGCCGACGGTCTCGAGAAAGTCGCGCAAGGTTTGACGACGACCGAGGAAATACTGAGAACAGTCATAACGGAGTGAACCTATGATCCATCAATCAATCGAAGCGATTTTAACGAAAGCGGTCGAACAACGTGCCTCAGACATTCATCTGACCGCGGGTTCGCCACCGATTTTCCGGATTGACGGCAGTCTGATCACGATGGGCGAGGAGAAAGTGCTTCCCGTCCACATCGAAGGATACTTGCAGGAAATCATGACCGACGAGATGCGAGGCCGCCTCGAGATCCAACGCGACCTCGACTTCTCGTTCGGAGTGCCCCGCGTGTCGCGCTTCCGCGTCAACGCCTACTATCAACGTGGCACGATCGCCATCGCGTTTCGTTCCATTTCCGGGGAAATCCCGACGTTGAACGAGCTCAATTTACCGCCGGTGCTCAAGCGGCTCATCGAGAAACCACACGGGTTGATCCTTGTGACCGGACCGACGGGGTCGGGGAAATCGACGACGCTCGCGGCGATGATCCATGAGATCAACCGGACGCAGCGAAAGCGCATCATCACGCTCGAAGACCCGATCGAATATTTACATACGCACGATCAGAGCATCGTCGACCAGCGGGAGATCGGCTCGGACGTCATGAAGTTCGTGAGCGGCCTGCGGGCGGCGCTCCGCCAAGACCCGGACGTCATCTTGCTCGGGGAGATGCGCGACTTAGAGACGATCTCGACGGCGATGACCGCCGCTGAGACCGGTCACCTTGTCATGGCGACACTCCATACGTCGAGTGCGATGTCGACCGTCAGCCGGATCATCGACGCCTTCCCGGCCGAACAACAAGACCAAATCCGGACCCAACTCGCCAACGTGTTGCTTGGGGTCGTCAGTCAACGCCTGTTCCCGCGTGTCGACGTGCCGAAGGGTCGGGTCGCGGCGATGGAGATCATGATCGGCAATGCTGCCGTCGCCAACTTGATCCGGAACGAGAAGGAGTTTCAGCTCCCGACCGTCATCCAGACGAACCGGCAGAACGGGATGCAATCGATGGAAATGTCGATCGAACAGCTGATCCGTCAAGGGGTCATCAATCCAAGCGCCGTGCCAAGCGAAGAAATGAGGTGAGACTATGGCCATCTTTCAATACGAAGGAAAACTGCTGAACGGGAAGCGCAAGAAAGGGCGGATCACCGCCGTGTCGCTCCGGGAAGCTAAAGATAAACTTCGGCAAGAGTCGATTCTCGTCACTGACTTGTCCGAACTCGAGTCGACCGGACTGAACACGGAAGTCAACTTATTGCCGGAACGCGTCAAGATCGAACATTTGATCATGTACGTCCGTCAGTTCGCCACGCTCATCCGGGCCGGCGTCCCGATCGTCCGGGCGACGTCGATTTTGCGCGTCCAGACGGAGTCGAAGCTGTTGAAGAAGACGCTCAGCCAAGTCGAGGACGACCTTCGAGAAGGGATCGCCTTCTCGGAAGCAATCAAAAAACATCCGCGCGTGTTCTCGAACTTCTTTAGCTCGATGGCGCTCGCGGGTGAGGCGAGCGGTAACTTAGAAGAAGCGCTCGACCAAATCGGGCTGCAGCTTCAGAAACAGTACGATATTAAACGTAAAGTCATCTCGGCGCTCACGTATCCGCTCGTCGTCTCAATTGTCGCAATCGGCGTCGTCGCTTTCCTGATGGTGAACGTCGTGCCGACGTTCGCGAGTATTTTCGGACAGCTCGGTGGTGAGCTCCCGCTCATCACCCGGATCGTCGTCGCCGTCTCAGACTTCGTCGCCGCCTATTGGTGGTTGCTGTTCGGTGGCGCCTTGCTCGGCGTCCTCCTGTTCTCGTGGATGTTGAAGCGCGACAAAGAACGGTTCTTGATCGACGGGTTGTTGCTGAAGATGCCGATTTTCGGACCGATTGTCCTAAAGTCCCAGATCGCGCTCTTGACGCGAAGTTTGGCCGTCTTGTTACAAGCGGCCGTGCCGATCTTGTCAGCGATCGAGATCACGGAGAAGATCGTCTCGAACCGGGTCATCCGTAAAGGGCTCGGGCAGGCGCGCAATATGATGGCGCAAGGGATCCCGCTCCATGAACCGCTCGAACGGAACCCGAACTTCCCGCCGCTCATGACACAAATGATTGCCGTCGGCGAGGAGAGCGGCGATTTAGATTCGATGTTGAACGAAGTCGCCGAGTTTTATGAGACCGAGGTCGAGACGACGACAGACCGGTTGAAGTCGATCATCGAGCCGCTGTTGATCGTCGTGTTGGCCAGTATTGTCGGGGTCATCGTCATCGCCATCGTCGTCCCGATGTTCCAAATTTATGGCGACATCCAAAATCAGTAGAAAATTCTTAGTTTATGCATATAAACTACTTTTCAACTCCATATTTTGAATGTATAGTAAAATTGTACTACTTGTTTTAGTACTACGGTAATGAATCCAGCACAAAATACAGCAAAACACACAAAAGGGGAGAATCAGTCATGTTAGAAAAAATGAATTTGATTTGGCAAGATGCGAAACAATTAAAAGATGAGCGCGGGCTCACACTCGTCGAGTTACTCGTCGTCGTCGTTATTTTAGGGATTATCGCAGCCATCGCCGTTGTCGCGATCGGTGGGATTATCGAGAACTCGAAGAAGGATGCGATGGTTGCTGATGCGAAGCAGATGGTGAGTGCGGCAAAAATTCATACAGCTTCAAGCCCTTTAGCTTCTGGAGCTACGCAGACAATGGAATTTGTTTTGCCAATTACTACTGGGAATATTGACGGCACAAAATACGTTAATAAGCTTCAAGATCCTTTTGGTACTAACTATTCATTGGCCAATGTAACAATATCTGAATCTGCTGGTAAGTATACTTATAAAGTTGCTTTAAAAGGAAAAAAAGAATTTAAAAAAGGAACTGAAACAGTGGTAACCGAGGAAGAAATCGTAAAAGAGAATATCAATTAATATCATCCTCCGGCTGGCGCTGGGCTCTCGCTCAGCCTAGCCGGTTTTCTATTTTTGGCATATACTTACAAGTAAGGAAGTGACCAGTCTTGGTTGACCTCATTGGACTCATTTACAGCATCGTGCTCGGGATGATCATCACCTCGTTCACAAACGTCGTCGGGCTCCGCGTGCCACGCAAACAGTCGATCGTGTCGCCACGGTCGCATTGTCCGTCGTGCGGACACGTCTTGTCCGCTTGGGAACTCATCCCGGTGTTCGGTTACATATTGTTACGCGGCAAGTGCCGCGGCTGTGGCGGACGGATCGCGCCGACGTACCCGCTGTTCGAACTGCTCGGGGCGGTCGGTTACGGCTATAGCTTTTGGCTGTACGGATTCTCCGGGACGACGTTGCTCGCGTTCGTCTTCTTATCGACGCTACTCGCACTGGCGATGTCAGATTTGTCGACGATGCTCGTGCCGAACGTGATTCTTATGTTTGCGGCACCACTACTGCTCATCCTCGCTTATGCGTCCGGAGCGACGTGGTGGAGCCCGCTCGCCGGGGCCGCGCTCGGATTTTCTGTCCTCGCCACTGTTTTTTTCGTCTCAAAAGGGGGACTTGGGGCCGGCGATGTCAAACTATTTACAGTGATCGGGCTCGTGCTCGGACCACGTGACGTCTTGGTCGCCTTGTTTTTAGCGAGCTTGATCGGAGCAGTCGTCGGACTGTTGCTTATCGGACTGAAACGGATCGGCCGCAAGCAACCGATCCCGTTCGTCCCGTCAATCGCACTCGGTACGATGCTGACATTTTGGTTCAGCGAACGTTTTTTTGATTGGTATTTTGATTTGATGTAGGGGGAAACGAGCATGAGCCGGGCTATAGAAAAAGGAACGGTCGCGTACTTCTCGTTCGATGCGCTCAGCATCCACGGGGCCGTGATTAAACAAGGCGTCTTTAAACGAAGCGCTTCCGTCCAGTTGGCGAAAGGTGCCTATGCGGAAGGATTGATTCAAGACGAGAACGCGTTCGGACTCGCCTTTGACGAGTTGTGCCGTAAAATAAAAGTCAGAAAAGGGATGGTGTGCGCCGTCGATATGGCGGAGACGGAAGTGCTGTCCCGCAAAGTCGAGATTCCATCGAACATCCCGAAAGACGAGATCCGTGGCTATTTGTTCATGGAGATCGGCAGCTCGATCATCTTGCCGTTCGACGACGTCGCCTTCGACTACGAAGTGCTCGGCGAGACGGACATGAAGACCGAGGTCATGTTGCACGCCGTCTCGGTCGATTTGACGAAAGCGATCCGCGCCTACATGAAGAAACGCGGCTTCGCCTTGAAAAAAATCGTCCCGCGTCCGATCGCGATCGCGAACGGGGTGTCTCGACTCGAGACGCTCGACCCGCTCAAGTCGACGCTATTGTGGCACGTGACACCGTTCGCGCACCAACTGCTCGTCCTCGAGGAAGGGCAGGTCCGCTTCATCCGTGCCATCGAGAATGACTTATCGTATCGTGCTGACACGACAGACGGCATCGTTACATATACGTTCAACGGCTCAAACGAGGCGTTAGCGAATCGGACCGATGAATGGTTGAACGAGCTCGCTCGTTTCCTCGACTTCTACCGTTACTCGCTCCGTACGGACGGACGCCCAATCGACGAACTGATCATCTCCGGGACGGTCCCTGAACTCGATGACCTCGTCCGGACGATCGAACTGGAATCGATGGTCCCGATCAAACGCATCGATGACCCGTTGCCATTGTCGCACGCGACGCCGCTCTCGCATCAGATGTTGCCGCTTCTCGGGATGGCGACGCTCGACCGCGACCATGACGCCAACTTCATCAATGCGACCGACGTGACGCTGCGTTGGCCGATCGTCGCGAGTCTGGCCGCTTTATTGATCGGCGGCGGACTGACCGGCTATCTTTATTACGAAGTGAACGGAATCGAACAGGACAAAGCACAAGTCAACGAACAGTTACAGCTCGTCCGCATCTACCAGACCGAACAAGTGAACTCGAAAGGTCAACAAGTCATCTCGCTCGAACAGACGGTGACCGCGCTGACGACTGAAGAGAAGCAGGCGGTCCCGGCGCTCCGTGCGCTGACCGAACAGTTGCCGCCGACGGGTTACGTCTTGACGTACAACTACGCCGACGGTTCGCTCATGAGCGTCCGGACCCAGTTTGAGACGTTACCTGACTTGAACGCGTTCCAACGAGCGCTGTTGAACGATCCACGGTTCGATAATGTTAAACTGCTCGGCGTGACGACCGAGACGAAAGCAGAGACGGATCAAGACACGGAAACTGATACGGGGACATCGGTTCTCAATGCGTCAGATGAACCGCTCCCACGCTATATCGGAGAGTTTACGTTCACGTTCATCGATACCGAACCTGAGACGCCTGAAAGCGAGACGGAACAACCCGAGGAAGATGAGGAGGTAGTGAGCGAATGAAACGTTCAACGATTTATTTGATCTTTACAATTTGTTTGTTCGCAGCCATCGCCGTCCCGTCGTACTTCGGCTACCAGTACTTTATCAACCAAGGTGAATTGAAGGCGCTCGAGCGCGAGCTGTCACTCGAACAGACGAAGCTCGAACTGTTGCGCCAAGAAGGCGAAGTCGTCGACGTCGCCGACTCGCAGCGCTTGCAGACACGCGTCCCGACGGAGCCGGCGCTCGATACGGTCGTCGAGACGTTATCGCAAGCGAGCCAGCTGTCTGACGTGCGCGTGACGAGCATCGCTTTCGCGGACGGACTCATCGCCGAATCGGAAGTGCCGGAACCGATCGCCGAACCGGAACCGAACGATGTGAGCGCGACGGCCGAGCCGGCTGAACCGGTCGAAATCACACCGGTCAACGCCTCGTCCGTCCGCTCGACGGTGTCGCTCCAAGCGGAGACGTATGAGGCGCTCGTCCTCTTCCTCGAGTCGGTCGAGTCGATGAACCGGATCCATATTTTGCGGACCGTCCAGTTCACGGGACCTGCCGAAACGGGCCCGAACACGACCGAACCGGCCGCACCGCTCGACTTCACGGTCGAACTCGATGCGTTTTACCGGCCCGACCTCGATCAACTCGTCCCGGACCGCTACGTGCCGACGCAGACGTTCCCACGAAAAGATATCCCGGTGTACGATTACACGACACCGTAAACGAGCGTCCCTTCGAAAAGAAGGGACGTTTTTTTTGGCGTCTTGGATTGTGTTCGGGTGACGCTTTGCCTACAATCAACAGAGAAGCGTGAAACGGCAAGGAAGCCCGTTTCGAAAGTATGGAAGGAGTCGATACAATGAACACAACACAGAAACGTGTCATCCTCGCCTCGATGTCACCGCGGCGGACCGAGTTGTTGAAACAAGCCGGCATTTTGCACGAGGTGATCCCGTCAAACGTCATCGAAGGAACCGACGGACGTGAGCATCCGGACGAGTACGTCGGACGTCTCGCCCGTGAGAAAGCGATGGACGTCGCCCGAGACAACCGCGACGCGATTGTGATCGGGTCGGACACGGTCGTCGTCCTCGACGGAACGATTTTAGAGAAACCGAACGACCGCGATGACGCACGCCGGATGCTCGAGCACTTGTCAGGGGCGACCCATGAAGTGCTCACTGGCGTCAGCATCATCGGACCAGACCGGCACGACTTGTTCGTCACGACGACGCACGTCACGTTCATCGACATCCCGGAGTCTTGGCTCGACGGCTACCTCGATTCGTCGGAGCCGTATGACAAGGCCGGTGCCTACGGGATCCAAGGGTCGGGCGGTTTGTTCGTCGAACGGCTCGAAGGGGATTACTATAACGTCGTCGGCCTCCCGCTCCGGCCGCTCGTCGAGACGCTCGAGCGTCACGGGGTATCGCCGCGCTTTCTGTGAATGATGCGAGAGTAGGTGAAGGAATGACTATGGTGCTCGACCGAAGTGTTGAATCCGCTATTGCCAGACTGCTTCAAATCGGTGGACGGGGCGGGGACCCGCAGGCGACGGCCCGGCGGTTGTCAGATGTGTATCCGACGCTTCGGGCGCTGTCACAGGCGTCCGTGCACGACCTCTGTCAAATCGAAGGGATGACGAAGAAGAAAGCCGAGCAGTTGCTCGCGGCGTTCACGATTGGCATCCGTTACGTCGAGGAGCCGAAAGTCGACATGCCGACGATCCGGTCGCCGCAGGACGCGTACGAGCTGCTGCGTGATGAGCTCCGGCTACTTAATCAAGAACATTTCGTCTGTTTGTACTTAAACACGAAAAATCAATTGATCGCGCGCAAGACGTTGTTCGTCGGCGGGTTGAATTCGTCGATCGTTCATCCGCGCGACGTCTTCCGCGAAGCGCTCAAGCTGTCGGCAGCGTGTTTCATCGCTGTGCATAACCATCCGAGCGGGGACGCGACGCCGAGCCGGGAAGACATCGAAGTGTCGGAGCGCTTGGTCGAAGCGGGCAATATCGTCGGCATCGCCTGCCTCGACCACGTCATCATCGGCGAAGATCATTATGTCAGTATGAAGCAACGTGGGTATATGAACGGTTAACGTTATATTTAGCTAGAAAGTAAAGGTGAATCTACAAATTTAGGATCTATCCTTTGCTGGTAATACAAAAACTGCCCCATAGAAGCTGGATTTTGATGTCCAACTTTTATGGGGCAGTTCATTGTTAGCTCCGTTGTTAAAAGAGTGGCTTATAACCAGATTTACCTTCATAAATATGTTTCTCAATCTGATTCGTGTCTGCATCGATCATATAATTTTCGTAAATCTCAGATAGAGAGTCGTCATCCGCTTTCCCATAATCAGCGATCGGCATTGTTCCTAGGAAGTGAATACCATAGCCATCGTTTAAGTCGACAAGAATCCAATTCGCGTCTTCAAATTTAGGTAAATCGTTTTTAGTGAAGTCTTTTAAACTTTCTTTGGTTAGTAGCGAACGATCAGAATGGACCCGTACATAAGTACCAATCCGTTCAGTGTTAGTTCCGTTCATGACCGGTCGTTTAGAAATGTTTCCGAGAGCCGTACTCATGGTGTCTTTTTTAGCAGCGGCTTCAGCTTCGGCCTTTTGTTTCTTCTCTTCCTCGGCTTTGGCAGCGGCTTCAGCTTCGGCCTTTTGTTTCTTTTCTTCCTCAGCTTTGGCAGCGGCTTCAGCTTCGGCTTTTTGTTTCTTCTCTTCCTCAGCTTTGGCAACGGCCTCAGCCTCTTCATCCTTTTCTTTCTCTGCCTTAGCAACTTCTTCTGTAGATTCAGTCGTATGTACTTGATCAGGTGCTTCATCCCCAAACAAGCTTCCTATAAATATGAAACCAAAGAGTACACTAATCACAATTCGTCCAATATTATTGAACTTTTTATATTTCCACATTAAAAATAAGCCGAGTGGGAAAAATAAGAGCAGCGTTAAGACTGTAAACCAGGTTTTCTTATAAAACTTCATTCAAACCTCTCCTTTCAATAATAAGATACTACAATAACATTAATATTAATTGGCAACAATAGGAAATGATAACGTAATTACCTTTTGATTTATTGCTAAGCGTCTCCCGCTTGATTAATCTTGCTGCTCAAATAATTATGTTAAAATAAATATCGAGGTGTTCGTATGGAGAAACTAGTCTGGATTATTATGATTGGAATCGCGCTCGCCGCGAGTTTTGTTCCGCTCGAGCCGTTCGCGTTGTCGCTCGTCGTCTTCGCGTTGTTCGTCTTTGTGAGTATGGCGCTATTTCAACAGTTTTCAAAAGACGGGCATTGGCTTGACCGCTACCCGCCGCTCGTCGGGGTCGGACTCGGAATTGTGTCGCTCATCGCCTACATTGGTCTGTTCATCGCCTGGGTAAATGCGTCAGGAGACAGTCAAGCGTGGCGTGTCATCCCGCAACTTGTCTTCGTTTACGTCGGGATTTACTTGTTCACCGTGACGATGGCGAGCTTTTTGGCGGGTGCGACGCGCGAGCGGCCGTCCCGTTTCTTTCGGCCGCTCCTCATCTTTTCGGTCGTCTTTTACGCGGCAATGCTGTTGCTGCCGCTCCAACCCGGTCTTTAAATGATCGGTTCATCTAAGCAGACGCCTTCAGACGTCTGCTTTTTGATTTGCGTTTTTGTTGAAAAGCAGGCACACTAATATACGGTGGAACAGGACTGAGATGAAGGGGATTGTAAATAACCTGTAATCGATTGAACGTTTTCAAACATGATTTTTCCGTTATAATAATAATTAGTGTAACCAGGAGAGGGGCAGTACGTATGTTTCGTAGTTTTAACCGAGAAATCGGAATCGACCTTGGAACGGCAAATACGCTCGTTTATGTAAAAGGTCAAGGAATCGTTGTTCGTGAACCGTCCGTAGTGGCGTTCCGTACAGATACAGGTAGAATTGAGGCCGTAGGTAATCAGGCCAAAGATATGATTGGACGTACGCCGGGGAACGTCACGGCACGCCGTCCGATGAAAGATGGGGTTATCGCTGACTTCGAAACGACTGCAACGATGATCAAATATTTCATGGAGCAAGCACAAAAATCGAAGAGCGGGTTGTTCTCATCGAAGACGAACGTCATGATCTGTGTGCCAAGCGGCATCACGTCAGTTGAAAAACGTGCGGTTGAAGATGCGGCCAAGCAAGCAGGCGCTCGCGAAGCGTACACGATTGAAGAACCGTTCGCGGCAGCAATCGGCGCCGGTCTCCCAGTTTGGGAACCGACAGGCTCGATGGTCGTTGATATCGGTGGTGGTACGACCGAAGTCGCAGTGATCTCACTCGGCGGCATCGTGACAAGCCAGTCGATCCGTGTCGGTGGTGACGAAATGGATGACGCCATTATTCGTTACATTAAAAACAAATACAACCTCATGATCGGGGAACGTACGTCAGAAGCGCTCAAGATGGAAATCGGTTCGGCCCGCATCGACGAGTCGAACGAAAACGAAACGATGGAGATCCGCGGACGCGACCTCGTGACCGGTCTCCCGAAACAGATCGAAGTAGGGGCAGTTGAAGTGTGCGAGGCGCTTTCAGACACGGTAGACGCGATTCTAGCCGGTGTGAAACAAACGCTCGAACAAACACCGCCAGAACTCGCAGCCGACGTCATGGACCGCGGCATCGTTCTGACAGGCGGCGGCGCGCTCCTTAAAAACTTGGACGGTGTCATCTCTGATGAGACGCACATCCCGACACTCATTGCGGATGAACCGCTCGATTGCGTTGCGATCGGGACTGGAAAATCTCTTGAAATGATGGACGTCCTCCGTTCAAAATCAGGCATCTCGTCACGTCGATGAAAGGTGTTAAACGATGAGCCGGTTTGTACGCAATAAAAAGCTCATCATCACGCTGATCGGTATCATCTTATTTCTCGTCATTTTAGGGGTTTCGATTCGAGGACGGTCGGAATCCGCCTGGTACCAAGACGTCACGCGTGATGTGGTCGGAACGTTCCAACGAGTGTTCACGGTGCCGATCGGCTGGATGGATAGTACCGTGTCCTCGATTTCGAACGTCCGTGATATTTATGAAGAGAACCGCGAATTGAAGCAACATTTGACGAAATACGCCGAAGTGTCCGTCGAAGCCGACGACCTGCGCCGTGAGAACGAGGAGTTGCGTCAAATGGTCGCGGCTGGCGAAAGCTCGCTCCGTGACTTTGATTTGATTCCGGCCGAGGTCATCGGGCGCACGCCGAACGACTGGCAGCGCTATGTGACGATCAACGTCGGGCAAGAACGCGGCGTTGAAAAAGGCATGGCCGTGACGGCCGCCGGCGGCATGGTCGGACGCGTCATTCAAACGAGCGCCTATACGTCACAAGTTCAGCTCTTGAGCGACAACAACCGGACGAACAACGTCTCGGCGGTCGTCAAGGATGCGGACGGTAAGGCGGCGTACGGAACGATCGACGGCTTCGACAGCGAGACGAACGAACTCTTTTTCACAAAGGTTTCGAACAGCGTCAAGTTGAAAGAAGGTGAGATCGTCTCGACGTCAGGGCTCGGCGGACGTTATCCGGCCGGTCTCGTCATCGGTAAGGTGAAGACGATCGAGACCGATGAATATGGCGTGTCTCAAGTTGCCCGCATCACGCCAGAGGCGGACTTCAACGAGTTCTCGCAAATGTTTGTCATCGATCGAACGCTAGACGAACCGTTTTTGACGGGTCCCGAGGAAGGAGGAGCAGCGGGTGAGTAACATGAAAGTGTTCATCGCCCTGTTCCTCCTCTTTCTTATTGAAGGGACATGGGCTGCCATCTTTTCATGGCACTACGCGACGCCGTTCGTGTATTTGACGTTGATCGGGTTAATGTACGTCAGTTTGTATGGCCGGTTTGAGTCGGCACTCGGATTCGGTCTCGTATTCGGGTTGTTGTATGACATCGTCTACACCGACTTGCTCGGAATTTACTTATTTACTTTTTCACTCATTCCTCTCTTAGTCAGCTTCGTGTTAAAATATATAGGTGAGAACTTCTTCTCGGTCGTCATCACGTTCACGTTCATGATCCTCGTCTTCTCCTTCGGGATTTACGGTATCATGGCAGCGGTCGGTGGGACGACCATGACCATACAAACACTATTAGTTGAACAGATTCCAGGGACGCTCGTCGTCAATGTGATCGCCGTCGCGATTCTTTATTATCCGATGACGCGATACGTGGCGGTGCGCCCTGTAGCGAAAAGAGGGTAGCCATGATGGAGCGTAAACGACACATTACGATAAAAGGACATCGCAACGGTATTGCAATCCACTTCAATCCACGGAGTGGCGTCGATGAGGTGCTCGGAGAGCTTGAGGCCACGTTACAAGAAATGGAGCCGCCCTCTGGGGAGATTGCACTCAAGTTGCACGCGGGTACTCGTTATTTGGACGAGGAGCTGTCACGTCAAATTCGTGAAGTCGTTGCTCGTCATGGCGTTTTTTATATCGAGGAGCTGTCGAGCGAGGTCATGTTGACCGAAGAGGCGAAGGCGACTTACGGGAAAAAGACGTTCCATTACCATAGCGGGACGATCCGCAGCGGGCAAGTGCTCTCATTTGAGGGTTCGGTGCTCATTATCGGCGACGTCAATCCGGGGTCTGAAGTTCGGGCGACAGGAAGTATCTATTGTTTAGGCACGATACGAGGAAATGTCCGGGCCGGTGTCGAAGGATGGGAGGACGCTGTCATTACCGCAAGTCTGTTGCATCCGCTGTTTCTAGCGATCGGTGAGCACGTGCTCACGCCAGACGATGATACCGAGATGCCAGAGATCGAGATGGGCTGCGCGTATCAGACGAATCATGGCATTGAAATGACGCGTCTCCGCCAAGTCATGACAGGGCTTAAAGACGCATATGCAATGGAATTACAGAGAGGGTGAGTTTGATGGAGCAAGTAGTAGAGCCTGTACATACAGCAAAAGAAGTGAAGAAAGGTCGGGCCATCGTCGTGACGTCGGGGAAAGGTGGCGTCGGCAAGACGACGACGACCGCTAACCTCGGGACGGGTCTCGCATTGTCCGGACACTCGGTCTGTCTCGTCGATACGGACATCGGTCTACGGAACTTGGATATCATCCTAGGACTCGACAACCGGAGCATCTATAACCTCGTCGACGTCATCAACGGGCAGTGCAAGCTGCACCAAGCGCTCGTCCGTGACAAACGGTTCGAAGAGATGTATCTGCTGCCGGCGGCCCAGTCAAAAGACAAGACATCGGTCCAACCGGAGCAAGTCAAAGAGATCATCGACCAGTTGAAGACGGAATATGATTTCGTCTTGATCGACTGCCCGGCCGGTATCGAGCAAGGGTTCATGAACGCCATCGCCGGTGCCGACGAGGCTGTCGTCGTGACGACGCCTGAGAAGGCGGCCGTCCAAGACGCGGACCGCATCATCGGCATGCTTGAACAAGCGGAACACGTCGCGCCGCCTAAACTCATCGTCAACCGCGTGAAGAATCATCTCGTCGCATCGGGCGACATGCTCGACATCGATGACATCATGCGCATCCTGTCGATCGACCTGCTCGGCGTCGTCGTCGATGATGAAGAAGTCATCGCCGCGGCAAACCGAGGTGTCCCGGTGACGATGAACCCGGACAATAACGCCGGACAAGCGTATCGCAACATCACGCGCCGTATTCTCGGTGAGTCGGTGCCGCTCATGTCCATCCAGACGGACCAACAACCGACCGGATTTTGGGCACGATTGCTATTGAAGTTTGGAATGAAAAAAGCCTAAGGCAACGAAAGTTGCCTTTTTGTGTCGAAAGGAGTGCTCGTATGAAACTCATCTATGAACGGACCCCGTCGATCGAGCGGGCCATGCTCGTCGACGGCGAGCGTCTGCTTGAAGTCGAGGAGCGCTTTGTCGACCAGCTCTCGGTCGGGACGATCCTTGAAGCCGCGATCGAGCGGATCCATCCGTCACTCGGCGCCGCCTTCCTCGTCAACGGCGAGACGACGTTTTTCTTGCCGATCGCCGAGACGCTCCGGGCGCTCGCTGTCTACCCGGAAGTACTGGGCATCGGTCAGGCGGCCGTCGTCGGGGAGAAACGTCTCGTCCAAGTGACGAAAGAGGGCATCGGGGGTAAGCACCACAAAGTGACCGAGAACATTCGGTTCGGAGGGCGCTATCTCGTCTACTTCCCGTATGGACGGCGCCAGTTGTTCAGCCGTAAGCTCGACCTCGCTACGCAGGACCGGCTATCGAAAGTGTTCACGCTCAATGAGGCGGAAGGTGTGTTGTTCCGGACCGAATCAGGACAAGCCAGTCCCGAGGCGCTTCGCGAGGAGCTGGCCTTGTTGAGGGCCCGGGCTGCTGACGTCGAGACGGCGCGCCGCGGTCAAGACGAACTGCTCTGTGAGCAGTTCGTCCGGCGCCATTCGGTCGAGTCGGTACTGTTGAACGATAAAGAGGCGCAAGAGCGTTTGAAGCGGCTCGACGTCCCGGTCGAACGCCATATCGGCAAAGGCCGGATGAAAGAAGCCGCGCGTTTAGACACAGCGATCGAGAAGCTCGAGAACCGTGTCGTCTGGCTCGAAGGCGGGTCTTACGTCTTGGTCGAACAAGTCGAGACGATGACCGTCATCGACGTCAACAGCGGCAAAAACGTCGCCGTCAAAGACAAAGGGCGCGCCGCCGACACGATCAATGAGGCGGCGCTGTATGCGATTATGGAACAGCTCCGCCTGCGCAACATCGGCGGCATGGTCGTCATCGACTTTTTACGCGGGTCAAAAGACGGACAAGACCGACTTTTGAAACGAATGAAAGAACTCGGGGCCCGTGACCCACGTCGTGTCGAAGTGTACGGCTTCACACGGATGGGACTGTTCGAACTATCGCGCGAGCGGACCGGACGTTCGATTCAAGACCGGATGACGTATAACGGTGCACCGTCGAAGCTGGCCGTGTTCTCACGGCTTGAACGCACGCTCATGGAGCTAGACGGAAAACAGGAGGCGGTCGTACTGTCGCTGCCGACGAAGTGGCAAGACGGGGCCTGGGACGCGTCAGGTCTTCATGTGTTCTTTATAGAAGGAGAGCCCGACGTCGCTTTTCATGGTACACTCGAGGAATGTGAGAACTTCGTATCTCGCCATTGACAAGCTTCGCGCGAGAGTGGTAATATCTATAACGTTAGTTCGTTTGGAAGCACCCAAATGGCTACAACCGCACAGAACGGGTTGAAACGGTTTCGCCCTGCCCTGGATGGCGAGTCTGAGTTTAATAAGGAGGTGCACGTATATGTACGCAATCATCAAAACTGGTGGTAAGCAAATCAAAGTTGAAGCAGGTCAAGAGATCTACATCGAAAAACTCGATGCTGATGTCGAGGGTACTGTAGAATTCGGTGAAGTTCTTTTCGTTGGTGGTGACGATGTTAAAGTCGGAGCTCCATTCGTAGAGGGCGCTAAAGTAGTAGCAACTGTCGTTAAACACGGTCGCGCGAAAAAGATCACTGTCTTCAAAATGAAAGCTAAGAAAAACTACCGTCGTAAGCAAGGTCACCGTCAGCCTTACACGAAAGTTCGCATCGAGAAAATCGAAGCGTAAGCTTTATGATTCGAGTAATGGTCAGACGAGACGAGACGAAGTCGATTCGTTCCGTCGAAGTGACAGGTCACGCCAACTTTGCTGAACCCGGTTCTGACTTAGTGTGTGCCGGCGTTTCCGCTATCATTTTTGGGGCGTATAACGCTGTTGAGGTACTCGCAGGCCAGTCGCTTCTTGTAGAAATGGCAGACAAAACAGAGGGTGGTTACTTTTATGTCGAGACATATCCTGAACTATCACCGCAGGATATGACTCGCACCCAGCTGTTATTAGAAGGGATGCTCGTGCAACTAGACACGATCGCCCAAAGTTACGGTGATTATATCCAAATTGAACAATAGGAGGTGGACCTCATGTTACAATTGAACCTTCAGTTCTTCGCATCGAAAAAGGGAGTAGGATCGACTAAAAACGGTCGTGACTCGATTTCGAAACGCCTCGGCGCTAAACGCGCTGACGGACAGACAGTTTCAGCTGGATCGATTCTCTACCGTCAACGCGGTACGAAAATTCACCCAGGTGAAAACGTCGGCCGTGGTGGCGACGACACATTGTTTGCTAAAGTTGACGGCGTAGTACGCTTCGAGCGTCTTGGTCGCGACAAGAAACAAGTGAGCGTTTACCCAGTTGCGTAAGTAGAACCACGCAAAAGACTCTAGCCACTTATTTGGTTAGAGTCTTTTTTACTAGGAGAGGATCAAATGGACTCACAGGCAACACTGAAATTATTATCGACCGTCCGTCACGAATGGATGAATCGGCTTCAGATGATCTCCTTGTATGCGGCGCTCGAGCCTGATAGACTCGAGGAGCTGTACGAACGTTATCGTCAGCACGCCGACGAGGAGAGTGCGCTCGTTCGCTTAAATATGCCGGCGACTAGTCTCGTCATCATACAGGCGAATTGGGAAGGGCGGTTGACCTATAAGGTATCGACCGACCGTGCGTCGTTGGACGACGCACGCGTGGCGGATAAACTTGTCCGTCTTCTGTCAGGAACGGATGGACCGATTCATGTGACGTTCACGGACGGACTGGCGGTTCGCGTCTTCGGCAACGTGCCGGGAGATGTGTTCACGTCAGACGAAGTGCACGAACAGACTGTAGAATGTTCTACGTTTCGTTTAAAAGGAGGGAATTAAATGTTTGTCGATCAGGTGAATATTTTTGTAAAAGCTGGAGACGGTGGTAAAGGAATGGTCGCGTTCCGCCGCGAGAAGTATGTTCCAGACGGTGGACCAGCAGGTGGTGACGGTGGTCACGGTGGCGACGTCGTCTTTGAAGTAGAAGAAGGATTACGGACGCTCGTTGATTTCCGCTTCTCTAAGAAGTTCATCGCCTATAACGGTGAAAAAGGAATGTCGAAAGGGATGCACGGACGCAAAGCGAAGCCGCTCGTCGTCAAAGTCCCGCCAGGCACAATCGTCTTCGATTCAGTGACGGATACTGTCATTGCCGACCTTACCGAGCACGGCCAACGGGCCACGATCGCTAAAGGCGGCCGCGGTGGACGCGGAAACTGTCGATTTGCGACACCGTCGAACCCGGCACCAGAAATCGCTGAAAACGGGGAACCAGGCCAAGAGCGCGAGTTGCGTCTTGAACTGAAACTCCTCGCCGACGTCGGTCTCGTCGGATTCCCGTCAGTCGGGAAATCGACGCTCTTGTCGGTCGTCTCATCGGCACGTCCGAAAATCGGAGCGTACCACTTCACGACGATCACACCGAACCTCGGTGTCGTCAAAACAGCTGACGACCGTGACTTCGTCATGGCCGACCTTCCTGGACTTATCGAAGGTGCGAGCCAAGGCGTCGGTCTCGGTCACCAGTTCTTGCGTCATATCGAACGGACGAAAGTCATCGTCCATATGATCGATATGAGTGGGATCGAAGGACGTGACCCGTTCGAAGACTACACGACGATCAACCGTGAGCTCGAGTCGTACAATTTACGTCTCCTCGAGCGTCCACAGATCGTCGTCGCCAACAAGATGGATATGCCGGATGCGCCAGAACTTCTTAAAGAGTTCCAACAGAAAGTCGGCGATGACGTCAAAGTCTTCCCGATCTCGGCACTCGCGAAAGAAGGACTTCGCAACTTGCTCATCGAAGTAGCTAATCTCGTCGACGCGACACCTGAATTCCCACTCGAAGAGCTCGAAGCGAAAACAGCCACACCACGTGTCGTCTATCGTTACGAGAAGGAAGAGAAAGGGTATCAGATTCATGTCGATGAGTACCAACGCTTCGTGATCACGGGGCCGCGCATCGAGAAGCTATTCAAGATGACGAACTTCGATCACGATGACTCGATCAAACGATTCGCCCGTCAGATGCGTCAAATGGGCGTCGATGAGGACCTTCGTAAGCTAGGTGCTCAAGATGGCGACGTCGTTGCGATCTCTGATTTTGAATTCGAATTTGTCGAATAATTTTTTAAATAAGAAATGGAGTGTGAAGTAAACGTGGACCCTGTGCCCTCGTCTAGTTTAATTCTTTATGCAGTTTTGATTCTTTTGTCAGCTTTCTTCTCTTCAGCAGAGACCGCGCTCTCGAGCGTGAACCGCGTCCGGATGATCCGGATGAGCGAGGATGGGGATAAGCGTGCTAAGCGCGTCCTCCACCTCGTCGATCGGTTTGACGATACGCTCTCGACGATCCTTGTCGGGAACAACGTTGTCAACATCGGTTCAGCGACCGTCGCGACAGCGATTGCGACGTCAATTTTTACCGGTGGGACGGGGTTATTGATCTCGACGTTCGCGACGACGGTGCTCATCTTGATCTTTGGTGAGATCTTGCCGAAATCGCTCGCTAAAGAGTTTTCTGAAAAGTATTCGCTCTTAATTAGCGGAACGCTCGTCTTCCTCGTCAAAGTACTGAAACCGATCACGATTGTGTTCACCGGTCTCAAGCGCTTGACGCTTCGCATGATCGGGATGGCCGATAAAGAACCGTCGGTGACGGAAGAAGAGTTGAAAGTGCTCGTCGATATGGGTGAAGAGGAAGGCGTGCTCGGGGAGACCGAGGCCGAACTTGTCCACAGCGCCTTCGCGTTCAACGACATTACCGTCGATGACGTGTTGACACCGCGGATTGATATCCTCGCCGTCGATGTCGACGATACGCTCGAAGAAATCAAAGACACGATCTTTAGCGGGGGGCACTCTCGTCTCCCGGTGTATAAAGACTCGATCGACAACGTCATCGGGGTGTTGTCGGAACGTGACTTCCTTCGTTCGATGATGCGAGATGAAGTGACAGATGTGCGGGCGCTCATCCGTCCGCTCACGTACGTGTCACCGCAGACAAAATTGATCGAACTGCTTCCAATTCTGCAGCAAAAACAATCACACATGGCTGTCGTCCTCGATGAGTTTGGTGGGACGGCTGGTCTCATCACGCTTGAGGATATGCTTGAAGAGCTCGTCGGCGATATTTGGGACGAGCACGACGAATCGATCGTCTACTTGAGACGGCTTCGAGACGGCGTATACGAGTGTATGGCCGACATGGACGTCGATCAGTTCGCTGACGAGATGGGGATTAAAGAACCTGAAATAGACTCGAATACAATGGGTGGATGGATTGTCGAGCTGCTCGGCGACATCCCAGAGAAAGGTGCGCGTGTCACGTATGACGACATGACGTTCACCGTTCTCCACGTCGAAAAACGACGCATTCGCAAACTGTTAGTCGAAACGAGTCAATCCGAATCGGCTGAACAGGCATAAGAAAAGGAGATCGCCACGTGGCGATCTCCTTTTTGTTTAGACGGTATGGTGGCGCTCGACGCGCTCGAGCAACTCGTAAGGACGAACCTTGTAGATTGCGTGCGGGATGTACGTCGGGTCGATCGCATCAATGAGACGCATCTGGAAGTGGTCACGTTTGATGTAGTCCGACACGTTCGACGCATCGATCGGGAAGAATCCGACCTCATGTGTCTCGCCTGCTTGCGGACGAAGGTCGCCCGAGACGTAACGCCCATGGAACGAGACGCAGAGGACGCGTGACGACACGTTTTGATAGATCCCGATGATGCCGTCGATCTCGATGTCGGCCCCGGTCTCTTCTTTCACTTCACGATGGATCGCATCGATGATCGATTCGTGTTCTTCGACCTGTCCGCCCGGCATCTCGTACGTGTCGCTCCGGTGCGTGTTTTTGACGAGCAGCACCTCGCCGTCATCGTTCGTGATGTAGGCGGTCACGGAGACGATCGTGCGCGGCGGGGTGTAGTGCCCGGTCGGCATCATGAACTCTTCGCTCGACTTGATGTACAAGTCTTTCCCGAGACGGGCCCGCTTCTTCATCGCCTCGCGACGGAGTGCGCTCGAGCGGTAATCGCGTTCGACTTGTTCGTAGTGCTCACGGTCGCGGTATTCCCAAAGTGCCATGACCTCGGTTTGGTCCTCGGTCACCCAACGGCCGACGAGCCGTGCGCCGTGCGATACCTGAATCGGATACAGGTATGTATGGAAAAACTCAGTGAATTCTTGCAAGCGTTCGGGACGGATCGTATACGTTTTTCGACGATGGAACATGAAAATTCCTCCTTTGACGGTTGCTGTCTCTGTGCTTTAGAAATAGATTGATTTCCTCACTATGACGTATTCGCCATACGTATCAGTTTACCCTCTATTTAAAAAAAGTCAGCCCGAACTTTTGTTCAGGCTGACTTTTTCATGAAGTTCGGATGTGAGCGGACATAGCGGGCGACAAAGAAGATGCCGATGCCGAGACCGATATAAGGAAACAGGCCGTGTGTGTATTCGCCGATATATCGCCAATTACTGCCAAGCATTATACCGACTTTGACGAAGACGAACGACCAGACCGCGAAGACGATCGTTGTCATCGTCAGGAATTTACGGAACGACAACCGCATCACGCCGGCGCTGATGGCGAACAATTGACGCCAAATCACGCTGAGGCAGACGATCCACGCCCCGTACTTCTCAAACCACGACTCGGCTTGAAGCTGTTTCTCCTGCTTGATCCGAAACGAGCGATACAATCGCAGGGCGACCGGTCGTCCGCCGTAGCGGCCAATCCCATACAATGCGACCTGGGTCACGACGAAAGCCGACCAAGCGAGCAAAAAGATGAACAGGAATGACGCGTCAAGGGAACCGACGAGATAACCGCCGTATGCGAGGACGAGCTCGTTTGGGATGACTTGGATGAAGATGCCGAGCGGAATACTGAAGACGCCGCATCCGGCCAAGAGTTGCTCGAGGAAGTGCCACATGACAGATCACTCCTTTCAATACGTAGTAGGGAATTTGTTCCATCCATCAGTATAACGGACAAACTAGGAAAGCAAAAGAAAAGATGTCACAAAGGCGTGACATCTTTTAGTCGAGTTCGGAAACGAGCACGCCGAGGCGCTCAAGTTCAGAGACGGCGGCATCAATCGCGTCCGCACTGTCGGCTTCGAGCGTGTGAATGTGCAGCCCACCCGTCAAATGGGACAGTGGGGCAGCCTGGTTGGCCTCGACGCGTTCGAGGAAGGCCCGAACGTCGCGCCGGCTCTTCACCATCAACTGACCAGTCAGCGACCCGTAGACGGGGTGGTCGATGATGACGTCACGAATCGTGACACCTTCGTCGACGATGGCGTTCATCTCGGCTTCCATGTCCTCGGCTTCGTGCCGACAGACGACTTTTCGTGTGTAGGCGGACGGTGACGCCTCGCCGGGTAGATAGACGTAGCCGCGGGCGGTCGCGACGATTTGGTGGCCTTTCGCCTTCAAGAGCGACAAGTCTTGGACGATGACTTGGCGGCTGACCGCGACGCGGCGGGCGAGCTCGGAACCGGTGATCGGTTCCGTACTCGCTTCAATCAATTCCAATAAAGTGCGCCGGCGTTCTTCACCGGCTAAACGTTTGTTCATGGTGTTCAACTCTCCTTGCTAAAGTGACGATGGCATCGGCGAGTGCCGCCGTGGCTTCGGCGGTTGTCTGTTCGCCGAAGGAAATTCGGACGAGCCCGTGGCAGGCGCTCGTCTCATAGCCGAGTGATTCGAGCATGCGGTTCGGTCCGTTTTGACCGGCCCGGCAAGCCGAGCCGGCCGACACTTGGAAGCCGAGTGCGTCGAGTTCGGTCATCCACCATTGGCCGTCCCGTTTGTCCGAGACGAATGAGAGGATGGCCGGACTTTGGTCGTCGAACTCGAGCCAGTCAACATGTGACGATGTCTTCTCTTTCAAGATAGCACGAAACGCTAAGAAATTTCTTTCGTGACGTGTCCGATTCTCGTGCCGATTGGTGAACGCCTTGACGAACGCAGAGATGCCGGGCACGTCAATCGTCCCAGGACGGATGCCGTACTGATGGTGACCCGGGTAGTAGGGTGGAGGCAATAGACGTTCCATATAGAGACCGCCGACTCCTTTCGGCCCGCCGACTTTATGGGCGCTGAACGAGTAAGCGTCGATCCCGTCGACCGAGACCGGTATTTTTCCGAGCGCTTGTACTCCGTCGATATGGAGCAGTACTTTCTTATATTTAAGTTTACAGAGGATGTTATGGAGCGGCAAAATCCAGCCGGTGTCCGAGTTGACGTGCTGAAACGTGACGAGTCCGATATCACGATCGAGCAAGTGGAGGAACTTGTCGTGGTCGAACTGGCCGTCTTTCAGCTTGAGGCGATGGACGATCACACCTTCAGCTTCCCATTCGTCGAGGAGGAGCGAGACCGAGTCGTGCTCTTGCCAGGACGTGATGACCTCGCTGCCTTTCATGCGTTTGCGCAGACTCGTCAGCGCGATGTAATTGCTTTCCGAGCCGCTCCCGGTAAACAACAGCTTCCCTCTCAGCATATCGAGACCGAGCGCCTGCTTGACGAGCCGGCGCGCCTCTGTCAAATAGTCCTCGGCTATGAACCCATGTGTATGAAGCGACGAGGGATTGCCGGGGACGCCTTTGGCCATGGCGACGTAATGGTCAAGGGCGGCTTGGGTCATCGGGTGTGTCGCCGCGTAGTCAAAGTAACCGTTCATCGAAGTATCCCCTTTTCTCATGTTGTCTTCTTCACAAAATTATGCGAAACTAGTTTACAAGTCAACATTACATATGAAATACAGGTGATATACAGATGTCTTTACAGTTAAAACAAGTCGATGTTTTGATTATCGGGGCGGGGTTGGCCGGGGTCACGGTGGCACTCCATTTGCCGGAGACGTACCGTGTCCTCCTCGTCTCAAAACGTGACGTGACCTCCTCGAACTCTGACCTCGCCCAAGGCGGGATCGCGAGTTCATATTTGGAGCCGTCGAGTCTCGATCACGCACACGATACGCTCGTCGCTTCCAAGATGACGGCGCAAGCGGATCGGGTCGTCACGCTCGTCGAGGACGGCCGTAGTGTCGTTTCAGAGATGGAGCGGTTCGGTGTCGCGTTCGACCGGGACGAGTCCGGGTATAAGATCGGCCGAGAAGGCGCCCACGGGAAACATCGGATCTACCACGTCGGTGGTGACGAGACCGGACGTCATGTGATGACCGCGTTACGGGAACGGCTCCCGCAAAACGTTGAAGTGATGGAACACGTCTTGATCGACGGACTGACAAAAACGGGCGGACGAGTCGTCGGTGCGACCGGGTTCCAAGGCGACGAACGAATTCATATTCAAGCGGGCGCGGTCGTCTTGGCGACAGGTGGCATCGGCGGGCTCGTCGATTGGACGTCGAACTGTCGGGCCGTGACGGGGGATGGACTCGTCTTGGCGAGCGCTGCCGGTGCCGAACTTTCCAACTTGACCGAGATCCAGTTTCATCCGACGCTGCTAGCGGTCGAGACGCCGCACCTCGTGACCGAGGCGCTGCGAGGTGCGGGCGCGGAACTCGTCGATGAGGACGGGTGTCACGTGATGCGGCACCATCCGCTAGGCAGTCTGGCGCCCCGTGATGAAGTGGCGGCCGTGCTCACACGTCACTGCGGCCCGGTCTATCTCGATACGAGTCGTGTCAAAGACATTGCGGCCCGGTTCCCGAAATTGTGGGCGACGTGTCGGGCCGAACGGATCGACGTCGCTCGCATCCCGGTCCGGCCGGGTCTGCATTTTCATATGGGCGGGGTGCGGGTCGATGAAACCGGGTCGACGGGTGTGGCCGGGCTTTACGCGGTCGGTGAAGTCGCCGACACGGGTGTTCACGGGATGAACCGCTTGGCGTCGAATTCACTACTCGAATGCTGGGTGTTCGGAAAACGGGTCGCTGCATCGGTGCGACTCGAAGAAAGGCCGTTCACGGTGACTGAAGTGACCGCTTATGAGTTATCGAAGGAGACGTTTCAAGCGTATCGTCGGCGATTAGGCAACTGGCTGACAATCTCGCCTGAGTTTGGAGAAATGAGAAGTTTCTTAGAAAATACCCAACAACTGGCACGGACGAAACACGTGACAAGACAATTGGCAGAACGAACACTACAACTTGAGGCGGGCCGGATTTTAGCACGCGCCTTTATGAGAACGGAGGAGTTCCATGAACAGAACGTTACTGCGCGAACAGCTCACACAATTTCTAAATGAGGATATCGGATTTGGAGACGCCTCGAGCGCGCTCATCGACCCGATCGACGTGGCGACAGCCGTCGTCACCGCCAAGGCGGACGGGGTCTTCGCCGGTCTTGACGTGGTGATGGAACTCGCGGCGATGCAGCGGCTCGTCGTCGAACAGTGCCGTGACGATGGGACGGACTTGAAAAAAGGGGACGTCATGTTCGCTTTGCGCGGTAAGACGCGGACGATCCTCGAGACGGAACGGATACTGCTCAACCTCGTGCAACATATGTGCGGCATCGCCACGCTGACAAGGCGCTGCGTCGAGGCGCTTGCCGACTCATCGATCCGGGTCACCGACACGCGGAAGACGACGCCGGGACTGCGGATGCTTGAAAAATACGCCGTTCGATGTGGTGGGGGGTACAACCATCGGCTGCGTCTCGACGATGCCGTCATGATCAAAGACAACCATATTGCGGCACTCGGGGGCATCACGCGGGCCATTGAAACGGCGAGAGCTCAAAACGGGCACACGACAC
The DNA here is from genome assembly GCF_004337115.1 of Exiguobacterium sp. SH3S3. Taxonomy (NCBI): domain Bacteria; kingdom Bacillati; phylum Bacillota; class Bacilli; order Caryophanales; genus Exiguobacterium; species Exiguobacterium sp. SH3S3. The sequence goes on along the minus strand of NZ_SJUU01000010.1, from coordinate 5,744 downwards.
CGATCGAAGTCGAGGTCGAGACGATCGAGCAGTTGCGTGAGGCGATCGCGGCAAGTCCTGACATCATCATGCTCGATAACCGGTCATCGGAAGAGTTAAAGGCGTGGGTTGCGCTCGTACCGTCCCACATCACGACGGAAGCGTCGGGCGGGATCACCGTCGACACGATCGCTGCCTACCGCGGGACGGGCGTCGACGTCATCTCGATCGGACAGTTGACGCATTCGGTGACGGCGCTCGATTGCAGCTTAAATCTTAAAGGAGGGGTCAAACATGCAGTTACTCGGAACGATGCCAGCGCAATACGCTAATATGACGATCGAACAGATGGAAGCGCGGATCGAAGCCATTAAAGCACGGCTCGGCAGCCGGCTGTTTCTACCGGCACATCACTATCAAAAGGATGAGGTCGTCCAGTTCGCGGACGCGACCGGAGATTCGCTCCAGCTCGCACGACTCGCCGAACAAATGAATGGGGCCGAATTTATCGTCTTTTGCGGCGTCCATTTCATGGCCGAGACGGCCGACATGCTGACACGCGACGACCAACTCGTCATCTTGCCGGACATGCGGGCCGGTTGCTCGATGGCGGATATGGCCGATATCGACCAGACCGAGATTGCTTGGGAGGAATTGACCGACTTGTTCGGTGACGACATCATCCCGATCACGTACGTCAATTCGACGGCAGCCATCAAGGCGTTCGTCGGAAAGAACGGCGGCGCGACTGTCACGTCGTCAAACGCACACGACATCGTCCGTTGGGCGCTCGAGACTGGCGAACGGATTATGTTCTTGCCAGATCAACACTTAGGGCGCAACACGGCGTTTGATCTCGGTGTGCCGCTGGCGGCGATGGCTGTCTGGGACCCGCTTCGTGAGCGTCTCGACTACGAGGGCGACATCGAAGACGTACGGGTCATCCTCTGGAAAGGGCATTGTTCGGTCCACGAGAAGTTCAATGTCGCCCAAATCGAGGCGTTGCGGAAGCATGACCCGGAACGACGCATCATCGTCCATCCCGAGTGTACGTTTGACGTCGTGCGGGCGGCGGACGAGGCCGGGTCGACATCCTATATCATCGACCAGATCGAGGCGAGCGCGCCGGGAGCGAAGTGGGCCGTCGGGACGGAGATGAACTTGGTCAATCGACTAGCAATGACACACCCCGAGCAAGACATCGTCTCCCTCAACCCGTACATGTGTCCGTGTTTGACGATGAACCGCATCGATTTGCCGCATCTGTTGTGGGCGCTCGAGTCGCTCGAGACGGATCCGGTCAACATCATTCGTGTCGATGAGGAAACGACGAAATGGGCAACGCTCGCCCTCGAGCGGATGTTAGCGAGATAACGGACAGGCGATCGCCTGTCCTTTTTTCACGGCGTTTTCTATGGTACAATGAATGCAGTTTTCCTATGAAGAGGAGATAACAAAGTGATTGAATTCGTAAAAGGATCCGTCGCCTACGTGTGTGCGGAATATATAACGTTGGATGTTTCGGGCGTCGGCTACAAAGTACATGTGCCTAACCCGTTTTTTTATCGTGAACAAGACGAACATGTAATCGTGTTTACGCACCATTACGTCAGAGAAGATCAACAGACGCTGTACGGCTTCCGGTCACGCCGGGAGCGGGAACTGTTCAATAAACTGCTCGGCGTCAACGGCATCGGACCGAAAGGCGCGCTCGCCATCGTCGCCTCGGGCGACATGGACGCGTTGATTGACGCGATCGAGACCGAGAACGAGAAGTACTTGATGAAGTTCCCAGGCGTCGGCAAGAAGACGGCCAAACAAATGGCGCTCGATTTAAAAGGGAAGTTGTCAGAGCTCGCACCGGACTATGTGCCGAACACAGGCCTGTTCGCACAAGGCTCGTCAGAACTTGACGAAGCGTGTGAAGCGCTCGCCGCCCTCGGTTATTCGGAACGTGAGATCACACGTGTCCGCAAAGAACTGAATTCAGAAATATTGACGACAGACGCTTACATAAAGCGCGCCCTGCAATTGTTGTTGAAATAAGGAGGAACCTATGGACGAACGATTGTTGTCACAATCCCACCAACAGTATGAAGACTCTGAAGAGTGGAGCCTGCGTCCGCAACGGTTCGAGCAGTATATCGGACAAGAGAAGGCGAAAGGGAACTTATCCGTCTTTATCCAAGCGGCAAAAATGCGAAGCGAGACGCTCGACCACGTCCTCCTTTACGGGCCACCTGGTCTAGGGAAGACGACGCTTGCGCAAATTATCGCCAACGAGATGGGTGTCGGCATCAAGACGACAGCCGGTCCCGCCATCGAACGCCCAGGTGACTTAGCAGCAATCCTGTCGACGCTCGAGCCGGGGGACGTCCTGTTTATTGACGAGATCCATCGGCTCAGCCGGACGATTGAAGAGATCCTGTATCCGGCGATGGAAGACTACTGCCTTGATATCGTCTACGGACAAGGCGAGATGGCGCGCAGCGTCCGCATCGACTTGCCGCCGTTCACGCTCGTCGGCGCGACGACACGGGCCGGCATGTTGTCGGCCCCGCTCCGTGACCGTTTCGGGGTGACGCTCAAGCTCGAGTATTACGAAGCGCACGAACTCGCGGCCATCGTCAGCAGGACGGCCCAGCTGTTCCGTCTGTCGATCTCACCGGAAGCGAGCGGCGCGATCGCCAAACGCGCACGCGGGACGCCACGGATCGCCAACCGGCTGTTGCGTCGTGTCCGTGACTTCGCGCAAGTGGAAGGGACGAAAGAAATCGACCCAGCCATGGCATCGAGTGCGCTCGATCGCCTGCACGTCGACGCCCTCGGGCTCGACGAGGTCGACCATCGGCTCTTGCGGGCCATGGTCGAACGGTTCGGCGGCGGTCCGGTCGGGCTCGAGACGCTCGCCGCGACAATCGGTGAAGACGCCCAGACGATCGAGGACGTCTACGAACCATACTTGTTACAACAAGGCTTCCTCCAGCGGACACCGCGAGGACGCATGATCACACAATACGCTAAGACGCATTTTGGATACGAAGAGGAGTAAATGATGCAAGATATTCAATTGAACGTAAACGACTATGATTTTGACTTGCCAGAAGAACTGATCGCCCAAGTCCCGCTCCTTGATCGGACGAGCTCACGTTTGCTCGTCCTCGACCGGGACACAGGTGACATCGAGCACCGCCACTTCCGTGACGTGCTCGACTATTTACAAGCAGGCGACGCGCTCGTCGTCAACGATTCACGTGTCTTGCCGGCCCGTCTGTTCGGGGCGAAGCAAGAGACGGGCGGCAAAGTCGAGCTGCTGCTCTTGAAGCAGACCGAAGATGACGTCTGGGAAGCGCTCGTCAAACCGGCGAAAAAAGTCCGCGTCGGCGCCATCGTCGAATTCGGGAACGGATTGCTCCGGGCCGAATGCGTCGAAGAGCTCCCGGAAGGCGGACGCCGCTTCAAGTTCGAGTATGACGGGATCTTCTATGAGATTTTAGACGAGCTCGGCACGATGCCGCTCCCGCCTTACATCCGCGAACAGCTTGACGACCAAGACCGCTACCAGACCGTCTACGCCCGCGAACGCGGCAGTGCGGCCGCACCGACGGCAGGTCTTCATTTCACAGAAGAATTGCTCGAGGCTGCGCAGGCGAAAGGGGTCAACTTAATCCCGCTCACGCTTCACGTCGGGCTCGGGACGTTCCGCCCGGTCACGGCCGATACGATCGAAGAGCATACGATGCATAGCGAGTACTTTGAACTGTCCGAGCAATCGGCACGGGCGCTCCGTGACGTCCGCGCGAGCGGAGGCCGCGTCTTCGCGGTCGGGACGACGTCGACACGGACGCTCGAGACGATCATGCGCGATCACGGGGATTTCGTCGAGTCATCGGGCTGGACGGACATCTTTATTTACCCGGGTGTCGAGTTGAAGGCGATCGATGGACTGATCACGAACTTCCATCTGCCGAAGTCAACGCTCGTCATGCTCGTCTCGGCGTTCGCGTCACGCGACATCATCTTACACGCCTACCGGACCGCGGTGGAAAACGAATACCGCTTCTTCAGCTTTGGAGACGCGATGCTCATTACGAGGAAGGAAGAAAACAAATGACCAAACATGCAGTCACATACGAACACATCCATACGTGTAAACAATCAGGAGCGCGGCACGGGATCGTCCATACGCCGCACGGCTCGTTCGAGACGCCTGTCTTCATGCCGGTCGGCACGCAGGCGAGCGTCAAGACGATGGCACCTGAACAAGTGAAAGCGATGGGTGCGAACATCATCTTGTCGAACACGTACCACCTATGGATCCGTCCCGGACACGAGGTCGTCAAGCAAGCGGGCGGACTTCACAAGTTCATGAACTGGGACGGCGCGATCTTGACGGACTCAGGCGGCTTCCAAGTGTTCTCACTCGCTGACCTGCGTAACATTCAAGAAGAAGGCGTCCATTTCCGTAACCATTTGAACGGGGACAAGTTGTTCTTGTCACCAGAGAAGGCGATGGAAATCCAAAACGCGCTCGGTGCGGACATCATGATGGCGTTCGATGAGTGCCCGCCGTTCCCGGCGACGCATGAATACATGAAGAAGTCGGTCGAGCGGACAAGCCGTTGGGCCGAACGTTGCCTCGCAGCGCACGAACGTCCGGAGGACCAAGCGCTGTTCGGCATCATCCAAGGTGGCGAGTACGAAGACCTTCGCCGTCAAAGCGCCGAAGACCTCGTCTCACTCGATTTCCCGGGTTATGCGGTCGGCGGTTTGTCGGTCGGCGAACCGAAAGACGTCATGTATCGGGCGCTCGAGTTCACGACACCGTTCATGCCGGAAGATAAGCCGCGCTACTTGATGGGCGTCGGATCACCGGATGCGTTGATCGAAGGTTCGATTCGCGGGATCGACATGTTCGACTGCGTCTTGCCGACACGGATCGCCCGTAACGGCACGCTCATGACGTCTAAAGGTCGCGTGACGATCAAACACGCCAAACATAAGACGGACTTTGGCCCAATCGATGAGAAGTGCGATTGCTATACGTGTAAGAACTATTCACGGGCATACGTGCACCATTTGATCCGTGCCGATGAGATGTTCGGTCTCCACCTTTGCTCGACGCATAACCTTCATTTCCTCGTGAATTTGATGGAACAAGTCCGTCAAGCGATCCGCGAAGACCGTCTGCTCGATTTCAAAGAAGAGTACTTCGAAGAATATGGATATAACAAACCGAACGCCAAGAATTTCTAATTCTCTGACAGCGATTATGTGACAACGAATCGGTTTCACGGTATAATGAACCTGATATTGAAGGAAAGGGTGAATTCTACAAATGGAAACTCTCGTAGCACTATTACCGATGATCCTTATTTTCGTCGTGTTCTACTTCTTGTTGATCCGTCCACAGACGAAGCGACAAAAGCAAGTACAAACGATGCAAAATGCGCTTGAGCGTGGCGATCATGTCGTGACGATTGGCGGCCTTCACGGTGTCGTCCATCAGATCGAAGACACAGAAGTCACATTGAAATGCGACCAAGCACTTCTCAAGTTCAATCGCAGTGCGATTGCTGAAGTGACGAAAAAAGGAAACTCTTCATTCGCTGAGTAAGCAAATGACGCCTGACCAGTATGAACTGCTCCCCGTCAAGTAGACAGTGTAAATAATGAAAACCAACCTAGGCGGCTTGAGACCTGTATTCGACAGGGCTCAGGCCGTTTAGTCGTTTCTGGAAACGGTCGTGGTTGTAGAACGCTAT